>JALVVK010000096.1 GCA_027023445.1 Deltaproteobacteria bacterium
GGTTATTCTGGGAAACGTACAATAATTTCCATGCCTTTCTTAAACAGGAGACCAGCAGAATCCAGAAAACCATAACGGAAATGGCAGAGCCTGCTGATTCTTCAGAATAGAAATTCATCCCTTGAGATCAATATTCACCAGCTTGGAAACCCCCTTCTTTTCCATGGTGACGCCATAGAGGCTGTCTGCCACCTCCATTACCTTCTGGTTATGGGTTATGAGAACCACCTGGGATTTTAGGGCCATCTCGGTTATCAATTTGTTAAATCTTTCGGTGTTGGCATGGTCCAGCGGCGCGTCCACCTCGTCCAGCACACAGAAAGGGCTGGGCTTGATGAGATAAATGGCAAAGATCAGGGCCAGGGCCGCCATGGCCTTTTCTCCGCCGGACAAAAGCCCCAGATGCTGAATATGTTTCCCCGGAAGGCGTACCAGGTAGTCAATTCCCACGGACAGAGCGTCCCTGCCGTTTTCCGCCTCCCTGTTCGTTTCCACCTTCAGCTCGGCGCGTCCTCCCTTGAAAAGTACGGGAAATACCTGTGATAACTGCTGGTTGATCTGTTCGAGAGCCTGTTTGAACCGCTGCCTTGATTCCGTGTTGATTTTCTCTATTGCCGTTTCGAGGTCCCGCATGGAGGCCTCAAGATCCTGTTTCTGGCCTTCGAGATCCTTCCGCCTGTGGTCAAGCTCGTCGAATTCCTCAATGGCCGTCAGGTTTACAGGGCCTATCCCGTCGATTTCTTTCTGTAAGTGGCCAACACGTGATCTGGCAGTTGCCGGAGAAAAATCGTCTTTAAGCCACGCGGTATAGCACCGGGACAGATCATCCCTGTATTTCCGGGAAAAAACCTCGGCTGACTGCTCCATGTCCTGCCGGACCTTTACGAGCCTGATATCCGTTCCATGAAGGGCCTTTTCCCCTTTTCTGTAATCCTCTGCGAGGGCGTCTATTTTCTCCCTCAATTCAAGGCCTTTTTCCCGCAGCGACCTGTGAGCCTCCTGCAGGTCTGACAGACTGGCGTCTGCCTTCTCAAGGGCCGCTTCCTGCGCCTCCACCTTGGCCCGGGCCGTGGACAGCTCCTGTTTTATCTCGGATATGCCGGGTTCCAGTGAGCCGGCTTCCCTGCGCGCCCTGGCAATTTCCTCCCTGGCCCTTTTCTGCCTTTTTTCAAGAACCAGCAGGTCCTTTTCCCTTGATGCCAGGGTGGTCTGCAGCCGCATAAGCTCCAGTCTGTTCCGTTCAAGCACGTTCCGCCGCCTTTTAAGTACGCCCTCCTGTATTTTTAACGCCTCCGCCCTGCCCTTCAGCCCGGACTCTGTCTCCATTTTTTCTTTAAGGATTGATTCAAGCTCGACTTCAAGACCTTGGGCCTTAAGTTCCATTTCCGACTTTTCCCCTCCCATCTGATCCATTTCGTAGTCAAGGATTTCGTTCCGCTCCTCAAGGCCGCTTTTTCTGATCCTGTGCCTGTCAAGATCTCTTTCAAGCCTTTGGACCTCTTCCCTGAGTGAATCCGATTCAGATGCAAGGTCGTTTAATTCCTGCCTTAATGCCCTGCTTTTTTCATTCAGATCCTTCTTTTTGCTGGACAGGCCGGCTATTTCCTTTTCAGTTTTCTCTATATAAACGCCAAGCCTTTTCAGCTCGGCCCGTCTCTTCAGGATTCCCCGCTCTTCCGGTTCATCCCCCCTTGTCTCCATTTCCCCCCACGGATTAAGGATTTCCCTTGACTCTGTGACGAAAAAACATCTATTCCTGTCCGCCTTGTTCAAATCAAGGGCATTACGGATATCCTTCACCAGGAACCAGTTACCCAGTACCCTGTGCATTACGCTGGTTAAAAAATCCGGTGCCCTGAGCATGGAAAGCAGGGAAACACACTCCTCAGAGGGCGCCTGTGGCTGGCGCGGTTGAATGGTATGATCCGGAAAGAGGATTCTTGCCCTTTTAACCCCCTTTTGTTTCAGAAATTCCAGCACTGTTTTCAATGAATAATCCGGCTCCAGGATCACGGACTGAAGCAGATCGCCCAAGGCGGTTTCAATCAGCACCTCCCTTCCCTCCTCCACCTCCAGAAAATCCGCGAGGGTTCCCCTTGTGGGGATATCCGATGCAAGCAGGAGTTTTGTCGCCTGCGAGTAGCCCTGGGAGTCCTGTTCCATGCGCTGAAAAACATCCTGCCTGGCCCTTGCCGCGGAAAGTGAGGATTTTTTTTCTGACAGGGCCTCGCCTACCTCTTCCATGCAAAGGTTAACCTGTTCAAGCGCATGTTTTCTTTCATCTGCGAGGGCACGGAGCTTGAGAATTTCTTCTGATATTGAATGAAGTTTGCCCTTTATCTCCCGAATAAAATGTGCGATTTCTTTTAACTCCCGCAGATTTTGCTCCTTCTCCTGCCCCCTGTTTTTAATAAGCTGATCCAGTTGTTCGGCCCTCTCGGATGCCTTTCGTTGTTCTCCCTTGATCTTTGCGTGCCGCGCCGACACATCCACCAGCCTGACCTTTATTTCCTCCATGGAGGACAGAATTTCCTCCCTGATTTTTTCAACCTCTGCCACTGCGGACTCTGAAGCACGCACCTCCTTTTCCTGGGCATATTTCTGTGTCCTGATGGAACTGATTTCGCGCATCAGCGCCTGATGCTGGTCTTTAAGGGCGGATTCCCTCCGTCTCAGGCTGGATACCTGTTCAGTGAGATTTCCTTTTTTTGAAAGTATTCTGTCAAGCCGTCTTTGCGCCTCCGCGGCCTCTGCCCTGAGATCCTTGAGGTATACCTGCGCCCTGGACATTGAGGATCTTATATGTTCCAGGTTTTCTTCCGTGTCGTTCAACCGCAGGGTGACGTCCTCCAGGCGGTTCTTTTTTTCGTCAATGTTTCGCTGGATGCCGTCAATAAGCCCCTGCTGCCTTTTCCGCGTTAGCGTGAGTTCTTCCAGGCGGTTCAGGCAGGTTTTCCAGTGAAAGGCTAACAGGCGTTTCTGGAGAACCTCCTGTTCCTTTTTCAAGGCCAGGTACCTGTTTGTTTTTTCCGCCTGGGACGAGAGGTTTTCCCACTGCCGGTTTATTTCATGAAGCAGGTCTTCAAGGCGCTGAAGATTTTCCCTGGTCCTTGCCATGTGCCTCTGTGCCTCGGCGCGTCTTACCTTGTACCGGCTGATCCCCGCCACTTCCTCGACAAGGATTCTCCTGTCCTGGGAATCCATGTCCACGAAACGGCTTACATGACCCTGATCCACGATGGAGTAGGTCCTGCTGCCGGCGCCTGTGTCCATGAATATGTACTGGATGTCCTTGAGACGGCAGACCTTTCCGTTAATCCGGTACTCACTGTCTCCGTTGCGGCGCAGTCGCCGCACGATTTCCACCTGTGATTCCTCGGCAAGTTCTGGGGGCATGAGATCTCCGCCTTCAAGCAGAAGACGCACTTCCGCAATATGGGACGGCCTGCCGTTATCCCCGCTGAAAATCAGATCTGACATCTTCTTTGCCCTTAAAAAACGGGGATTCTGTTCACCCAGCACCCATTTCATGGCATCCACTATGTTTGATTTTCCGCACCCGTTAGGGCCGACAATGGCGCTTATTCCTGGCGGAAAACGAAGCACGCTTCGGGCAGGAAAAGATTTAAATCCCTGAAGGGTGAGTGATATCAATTTCATAAAAAATTACTTTGCCAGGATAACAATTTTATGAAATCAGCCTGCTATCTGTATCTCGCGTCTTTGAGCTGAAGTTGAAGGCGCTTCTGCCCCCTGAACCTATTTACAAAGGGAGTACAGGCAAGTTCCAGGGACGGCCACGGCAGGTCCTGCTTGTCCCCCATGCTCCAGCCCAGCAGGTCAATGGAGGGGCCGGTGCTGTCCGAAGGAGATGTGAGGGTAAGTTTCAGGTGGTTTTTCCCCACTATCCTTGAGGCCGCAACGGAAAATCCGTTGAGATTGAACACGGGTTCCTGGTAGGCCTCTCCAAAGGGTTCAAGAAGCTCAAGCATATCAACAAAGGCCGGATCCCTGATATCCTCAAGATCTATGCGGCAGTCCACGTGGATCTTCTGAATAAATTCTGCCCCCTCTGAACATCTTCTGACCTCCTCCTGGAATGCGCGTGTAAAGTCGTCCAGGGATGAGACGGGGAGCTTGAGGCCCGCGGCCGCCCGGTGGCCGCCGAAACCGGAAAGATGACCGGAACATGCGCAAAGCAGCTCGTAAAGATCGTGACCTTCCGGGCTTCTTCCTGATCCCTGTGCCAGATCCCCTTCCACGCACAGCAGCAGCACGGGCCTTGCCGTCTGATCCACCAGCCGGGATGCCACAATGCCCACCACTCCCTTTTGCCAATCCGGACTGGCAAGAACATAGGCCGGCTGGTCTCCCAGGTCCCTGGTCATCCGGATGGCCTGGCGGAGTATTTTTGCCTCCTCGTTCTGGCGTTCCTGGTTCAGCGCGTGAAGTTCCCTGGCAAGGTCAAGGGCCTCCCTCTCATCCTTCGTTACAAGGAGCCTGAATGCCTTCATGGCGTGATCCATGCGGCCGGCGGCATTTATCCTGGGCGCGAGGCGGAAGGCAACATCTGTTGAACTTATCCTGCCAGAGATTCCGCAGGTCTTTTTCAGGGCGTCAAGGCCGCATCGTTCGCCTTTATTCATGACCTCCAGGCCAACCCTTGTCAGTATCCGGTTGTCTTCGAAAAGCGGCACGATGTCGGCAATCGTGCCAAGGGCAACGAGATCGAGATATGCCTTCAGGTTGGGCACGTCTCCGTTTGACCAGTGCCCGGCATGGTAGAGCCTGGATCTTAAGGCGCGGACCAGGTTGAAGGCCACCCCTACCCCCGCAAGTTCCTTGAACGGAAAGGCACAGCCGCTTCTCTTTGGATTCAAGACTGCAACCGCCCCTGGCAGGCTTTCAGGAGGGTGGTGATGGTCCGTGACGATTACATCCATGTTCAGGGAACGGGCCAGGTCTATCTCGGCTCTATTGGAAATGCCGCAGTCCACGGTTACAAGCAGGGTGCATCCGCTGCCGGAAAGATCCCGTATGGCCTGTTCGTTCAGGCCATAGCCTTCCTTCTCCCTGTGCGGGATGTAAACAGTGGTTTCCACGCCCAGTTCCTTCAGAAAAAGATGCAAGAGGGCGGAACTGGTAACCCCGTCCGCGTCGTAGTCCCCGAACACGGCCACGTGTTCCCCGCGTTTAAGGGCGGTCATCAGCCTGTCCACCGCCAGATCCATGTCTGCCATGGACCACGGATCGTTCAGCCCGTTCAGACTGGGAGACAGATGGTTTGTTATGTCACCAGTGGTCTTCAGGCCCCGTTGATATAAAAAGGCGATTATTATCTCCGGGACCCCGCTCTTTCTGGAAAGGTTCCTGATAAGGGCCTTATCAAGGGATCTCTGGTGCCAGGGCCGGTTGAGTATCAGCGAACTCAAAGAAACCTTGCCTCCCGGGATAGATTATACAGCCTCAGATACCGTTCCATAACCTTGTCCCAGGAGTATTCCTGCCGGATCTTTTTTATGGCGTTCACCTGGATTTTTCGCAGCACCTTAGGGGAGAGACGGTAAATCCTCAGCGCGCGCACAATGGCAGCGGAAAGCGCCTCGGGCGAAAAATCGTCAAAGGAGAATCCGTTAAAACCGTCTTCCACCTTAACAAGGCCGCCGGTGCTCCTTACGATGGGCACATTGCCCATGAGCTGGGCCATGAAATCCGTAAGGCCGCAGGGTTCATATCTGGATGGGATAATAAAGAAATCTCCTGCCGCGTAGATAAGGTTTGCCAGCTTTGGGCTGTATCCCAGGAGTACTGCCATCCTGCCCCTGTATGCCGGATGTTCCGCAAGGGCCGTGAGATGAAGCTCAATATCCCTTGCCCCTGTTCCCAGGATAACTACCTGGAAGTCCTTTTCCACGGCAAGCAGCCCCTCCAGGGAATCAGCGAGTATGTTGATCCCTTTCTGCTCTGTAAGCCTGCTGATTACCGTGAGTAACGGATGGTCTGTATTTAAATCGAGGATACCATGAAGCGTGCATGGGGCAATGTTACCAGCGCGAATCCTGTTTATAAGCTCACGCTTACATAACTCCTTGCCATGCAGGTCCCCCTTTTCCGGGTCAAATTCAGCGGGCAGGCCGAGTTTTTTGGGGTTGGTTGGATCAAAATCTGACGGATTAATGCCATTGGTAATGCCTTCAAGACGTATTCCCCTGTCTTTCAGGGCGTGTCCCAGCCAGCCGGTCATGGCGTCCAGATCGGTTTCCTGAAGTTCACGGGCATAATTTTCGCTCACGGTATTAATCGGCGCGTAGGAGGCGGCAGCAAGGAAGGGATCGAACGAGCTGTTCAGCAGGGAGTTGCGAATAACATTCCATGGCAGGGAGGTGATGGCCTTTGCAAACGGCAGGTCATCCACGTCCTGGTGATATCCTTTGCCCGCGTTGTGTATGGTGACAACGGCGCCGGTATTTCTGAAATATTGTCTGAATCCGTCCAGCTCACGCATCAACACGGCAGCAAGTGCTGTATGGCCGTCCTGAAAGTGAAAGACATCAGGCCGTATCCCCTGATAAAGACAAAGACCAAGGGCGGATTTCTGCAGGAGGATGTTCATGGCAAAATAGTCGTAGTGCCCCATGCCTTTCTTGTGGGTCGGATCCGTTTTTTCCTCTGCCTCTGTGTAGGTGTAGACATCCTGCTTTTCTGAAAATCTCCCGGATTCCACAAGCACGAGGCGAACCCGGTTTATTTCCTTCTGCCAGAACTGGACCGTCTCCCTGCGCTCCTCCCTGGTATAGTCCATGTCCACTTCAAAGCGGGGTCCAAGCGAGGAAAACCCCGCGTCTTCCGGCTTAATGAACCCGTACCTCGGCATTACCACCGTTACGTCATGCCCGGCCCTGGCCAGGGCCTCGGACAGCTCCCGGCTTACGTCCTTGACGCCTCCGGCACCGGCAATGCCTCTGTATTCCCTTGTGAGCATCCAGACAGATTTGATATCTCCCATATCCCGGTCCTCTCAGCGGTTTATCCCGGATTATACGCGTATACTCAAGACTGCCGCATAATCCGGATTCAAGGGTTATCAATTCAGGCACGTATCTTAGTCCAATCTCTTTGAATTTTAAAGCGCTATGGGGTGCCCGGGTCTCTTTTGCTTGTAATTTACATGTGCCCTATTTATCCTTGATGGACAATTTACCATTTACATGTGCAGGATAAGGATATTCATATGAGCCATTCCACTATTCTGGATGCCATCGGCAATACGCCTCTTGTCCCCATCAGGCGTCTTAATCCCTATAAAAACATTACCATTCTTGCCAAGATGGAGAGTTGCAATCCGGGAGGGTCCATCAAGGACCGCATCGCCTTGTGGATGATACGGCAGGCGGAACAGCGAAATGAACTTACCAGGGACAAGATTGTTATCGAGGCCAGCAGCGGCAATACCGGCATAGGCCTGGCAATGGTGTGCGCGGTCAAGGGTTATAAATGCCTTATCGCCATGAGCGAGGCCGCAAGTATTGAACGGCGCAAGATTATGCAGGCCTACGGCGCGGAAATCCTCCTGACACCGGCAGCCCTGAGTACGGACGGCGCCATAGAGGAGGTATACAGGCGGGTCCGTTCCAACCCGGAGCGCTATTTCTGCACAGACCAGTTCAATAATCCGGACAACTACCTTGCGCATTACCACGGCACTGCCCCTGAAATATGGGAGCAGACCGGCGGCAGGGTAACATGCGTGGTGGCTTCAATGGGCACCACTGGCACCCTTATGGGAATCACCAGGAAGATGAGGGAATTGAACCCCGAGGTGCGCGTGGTGGGAATTGAGCCCTACCTGGGTCATCGAATCCAGGGGCTCAAAAACATGAAAGAATCCTATCGCCCTGAAATATTTGATAAACATCTTCCTGATGCCATCATGAACATCCATGATGATGAGGCCTTTGAACTGACCAGGCGTCTTGCCAGGGAAGAGGGCCTGTTTGTGGGAATGAGTTCGGGGGCGGCCCTGGGAGGGGCCCTGCGTGAGGCGGCCGGCATGGAACAGGGCCTCATCGTGGTGATATTCCCGGATGGCGGCGATAGGTATCTGAGCACCGATCTTTTCAAGGGACCGAATCTCAGGGAGGAGACGGATCAGACCCGCACACTCCGCCTGACAAACACCCTTACACGGGAAAAAGAGGTCTTTGAACCGCTTGAGGCCGGAAAGGCCAGAATATATTCATGCGGGCCAACCGCTTACGAATACGCGCATCTTGGCCTGTGCAGGAGACTCG
>JALVVK010000097.1 GCA_027023445.1 Deltaproteobacteria bacterium
GGCCCTACAGGCTTGACCTGGAAAAGATGTCTAAAATGGCAACTCACGAGGCCGCTCATCTCATTGAGAATCTGCCTGTTTATGATTCCCTGAAGGATGCCTGTGCTGAGTGTAATTATCTTGTGGGAACTACTGCCAGAACAGGGCGCAAGCGCAGGCCCACGGAAAATCCAAGAGATCTTGCGCGTAAACTCATTACCCTGTCACAGAATAACAGGATCGGGCTGGTGTTCGGGTCTGAGAAGTGGGGCCTTGAGAATTCACATCTCAGGTTATGTCATTCATTGGTTACCATCCCTACGGCTCATTTTTCATCCATTAATCTGGCCCAGAGCGTGATGATAATGTGCTATGAGTTGTTCATGGCCGGAGGCCCGGACTCATTGGCGCAGCCACGGCTTGCCAGTGTGCGGGAGCAGGAAGACATGTATGGGCATCTCAGGGAGGCGTTCCTGGCCATCGGCTTTATAAATCCTGAGAATCCGGACTATTGGCTGAACAACGTGAGGCGGTTTCTTGCCCGCCTGGAACTCAGGTCAAAAGAGGTGAAACTTATCAGGGGCTTTTGTCGTCAAATTTTGTGGGTAGCGGGTGAACATGGCTGTAAACCCCCGGAGGGGGCTCCAGGGGCTTCTAAAAATCCACGACCTGACTGTTCTTAGTCTGTTCCCTTCGGAGATTCATGGCCTTGCTTGTGTCGGCTGAGGCGCTTTCTTCATCTCCTACCCGTTCAAAGATATGGCCTCTCAACATGTATGCCGCCGCATAGGACGGGTCAATGTCTATTGCGTTTGAAAGGCTTTCCATGGCCTGGTCCAGAACCTCCTGTTTCAGCAGGATGGCGCCCTTGTGATAGTGAAATTTGGGATTCTCCGGCTCACACTTGATGGCCATGTCTATATCTTCAATTGCGGCATCACCGTCTCCCAGTCTCAGCCTGGCAATGGCTCTGGCCTGATAGGCCTTCCCAAAGGATGGATCTTTTTCGATGATCTCTGAAAAAATGGCAACAGCCCCTTCGAAGTCATCGTCCATGAATTTGAACTGACCTTCTGTAAAGAGCTCTTCAAGGTTTTGCATAGTGCTCACCTCCTTTTGGCAGTGAAGAAATGGATGGACTATTATACAAAGAAAAATTCAAAGAAAAAGGCCGGGTATCATCCCGGCCTTTAATACAGAACCTGTTTTAAATTAGCCGCCAAATGCCTTTTCCAGCGGGGGAACCATCTGTTTCTTGCGGCTCATGACGCCAGGCAGCCATACTGTTTTTCCTTCCAGCTTGACTCCAAAGGCCTTTTCGATGACGCTTGGGTCGTCTGTTATGGCCATGAGGTCCGTTCCTTCCTTCATGATGTCGGTAAGCATAAGGAATACGCTGTGGCGGCCTTCGGCCTTTACTTTCTCCAGTTCGGCGTACAGGTCGTCCCTCATGTTGGCTACAAGATCAAGGGAAACCAACTCAAGCTGGCCAATGCCGACATTGTTTCCGCTCATGTTGAAGTCTTTGTAATCACGGAAGATAAGATCCCTGGGGGCGACGCCTTCAACAGCGCTTTTGGCCTTGGCCATTTCCATGCCCCATGCCATCATGTCGTCGAGGCCGGCGATCTTGGCTAATGCCTCGGCTGCGGCCTTGTCTTCATCCGTGCATGTGGCCGACTTAAACAGGACAGTATCGCTGAGTATGGCGGAGAGCATAAGACCGGCTACGTTGGCAGGTATGTCCTTTTTGTATACGTCCTTGTAAAGGGTATAGAGAACCGTGCCAGTACAGCCAACCGGCATGGCGCAGAAAAATATCGGGTTGGGCGTGGTGATGTCACCAACCTTGTGGTGGTCAATGATGGCAAGAAGTTCGCCCTTGTCCCAGTTGTCAGGGGCCTGTTTGATATCGCTGTGGTCCACCAGCATGTATTTTTCTCCGGTGACGTCTGTTCTCAACTCAGGCGCGTCAAATCCGAATTTTTTAAGAACCAGTTCAGTTTCAGGGTTCAATTCTCCCTGACGGCAGGCAACTGCATCCACACCCAACATTTTTTGAAGTTCAGCCACGGCGATTGCGGCGGTAACCGAGTCTGTGTCAGGGCTTTTGTGCCCGAGTACGTAAACAGCCATTTTTCTCCTCCTTAAAGTTAATCTTGGTGTTTTTAAAAAGGACCCTTAGAGCGTGTGTCGATATCTGAAGAATGATTCAGGCCCTCTGATAACCCAGGTGCATACGAAAACTTTAGTATCATAACAAGCAATCTTTGCCAAGTTTTTTGTGCAAAAAAGATCAAGCAGTGAATGATAATTCAATTTTTGGAGTAAATTTTAACGTGGAAATAGCCCAAAGATCGAGGAAGAACCGGCTGTTTTCAGGAATCCCCGAGGGGGCCGAGGCCAACGGGTTTGAGCCCTATGGCTATCTCAGACACATGTTTGAAAAATTGCCTTTGGCCGTCTGGTTCGCCACGGCATAATACTGGAACTGAATCTGACGAGCTATCGTCTGGAATAGTTCAAAAAAGGAAGAAACTTTAATGAAAAAAAACAGAAAAAATGATAAACGGAAAAGGGAATTATAATTGTCGTTGATCACCGTGCTGAGAATGGGGTCTTGATGTGTCTGGTTGGTTTAAAAAAATTTAAATATTAAATAATTTATTTAAAATGCATTTTTTGATTAGCCATGGACACACAAGGACATACATGGACAAAAAGCAAAATGTTCCAAGAGGTGCATTTTTATACTTTGTTGAGTCCGCTTCGGGAATGGCGGTTACCATGAAGATACAATGTCAAATGGTAAATCCTGAATGTTAATTAAGGTGCCGGGTTATTGTATCTTTCTGGATTTAATAAAAATCTGTTTGCCACAATTTACAATTCACCATTTATCATTCAATATTTTCATGCTCAGGGGTGCATGGCACCGTTTAGCATGAAAGTTTGGGGTAACATGAAAAGGTGCCCCGGATATCCTGAGCCAGTTAAAATAATCTGCCGGATTTTTCTTCTCTTTCCAGCTCTTTTATTCGCCTTTTGTAATATTTCAGGCATTTTTTAATGAATTTTTCCCTGCCCTTTTTTGACGCGAGGTTATGCCTTTCCACCGGGGCGTCCCAGCATGCCAGAACCACAAGCCTTGGAGAGAGATTCATGTTCAACAGGCTCTCTATCTTTTGTTCATAATAGTCCTTTATTGCCTGGCGTTTGACTTTTCTGCTTTTGCTCAGGCACACTACCGGAGGTTTTTTAACTGCGCTGGATGTGAATGCCATGTCAAACTCCTGTCAATGTGTGATGTTTGGATGTCTGTTTTCCAAATTAGATATGCAATTTATTTGCCGTCCACTTTTCAGAACCTATGGGATAGAGGATGAGCGATAACCTGATGCCTTCTCTTTCTTAATGCCAGAGCCTTTTTTGCCGAATAATTATGTATGGAGAGTTCTGCGCAGTTATCATTCAAGATGTCAAAATCAAAAGGCAATACGATAGATTTCAGCAGCAGGCACAGGTATCAGGAGATCATCTCCAGGCTGGACTCCATCCCTCCGCTTGCCACGGCCGCCCAGGCGGTTCTTGGTGTGCTCGCGCGCGATCCAAGGGACATCATGGAACTTGAGCATACCATTCGTTATGATCCTTCCCTGACGTCCCAGTTGCTCAAAGTGGCGAATTGTGCTGCCTATGCCCCAAGGGCCCCTATTGATACGGTTCACAGGGCCATTGTTTATCTGGGCTTCAGCGAGGTCTGCAATATATCGTTGGGGTTGAGTGTGCTGGGCATGTTCCGCAACTCGGCGAAGAGCCTGGGGGTCAAGCTTCAGGATTTCTGGACGCATTCCGTCGCGACGGCCATGATCGCGAGGATACTGGCAGAGGAACTGGAGGAAGAAGAACCGGAGATCTATTTTACCGCCGGCCTGCTTCATGATCTCGGCAGGCTGGCGCTTAATCACTGTTTCCCCAAAGAGTGGCAGGAGATAGTTAGCCTGGCCGGGGAACAGGGCCTGCCACTGATAAGGGCCGAGAGGCTCAGACTCGGGCTTTCGCACAGCCTTGTAGGAGCCTGGCTTGTCAAGACATGGAAGCTACCGAAGGTCTACGTCAGGGCCATAGCCACCCACCACCTGCCCGTGGGTCATAAAAAGGCCTGCAGGGTGGGGGCGCTTATCCAGCTGGCAGACCATCTGAGCCATGATGCCGGCATGGGTCTGCTCTCTCCGCCGGGCATAAAAAAGACATCTATTCTGGCCTATCTTGGCCTGAGCCCCAGGATGGTCGAGGACATGGAAGAGCAGCTTCACGACATGGAAGAGGTGGCGGAGAGTATTGCCGAGATGCTGCTCCTTATGAAATGACCACCGGGCTGAAGCATCCGGGAGAGGTCTGAAGGGGCACTATTTCGATACAGTCGAGTTTCGAACACCACCTGAGATCATTATCCGTTCCCAGCCTGATAAGCCTTTTGCCGTGGCTGCATCTGCGCAAAAGCCCGTGAAGATCCGATTGCCATGTGTTGAACAGGGCCATCGCGGCGAGGGCCTCGTCATTTTCAATTGATACGTCGTGGTCAGTTATCTTTTCAAGGGCGTGAATCAGTGCCCCGGCTCCGGCAGCGTCTTCCGCGGAATAACCGCCTTTCCATCCCGAACAGACCAGATAGACCTGCTCCGGCTGCCGTATCGCGAGAAATTCAGCTATTACGTGCCGGTTTACAAAGGCAGCGGTCAGTACCACTGGCGCGTGGCTGACAGATTCCACGGCCCTGGCGCCATTTGTGGTGGTCATGAGGATCTGTTTCCCTGAGACGGCCTCGGAGGTGAGCTCAAGCGGGCTGTTCCCGAAGTGAAAACCTGGTATGGTCCTGCCGTCTCTTTCCCCGAGCATGACAGAACCGGGCTGGCTCCTGTGGCATTCCATTAATAATGTCCGTCTGGCAAACAGCCGTATGGATCCGGCCCCAAGGGAAAAGGCCATGGCCATGGTAGATGTCGCCCTTAATATGTCGATTACCACGGCGGCGCTGCCCTGGGAAAAGGACTCGGGCATGGATGATGGATTTGTGTGTACGCTTATTTTCATGTCTATGGGCGCGGGGCATCATCAGGCATGCGGCATGAACTCCGAACCGTTCGCCCGCAATCGGCAATGTCTATACTTTTTGAAGATTTCATTGATAATTTCAATTGGATAGCGTTACGCATCACTGCTAAAGTATTTCACGCTTTGAAATTTTACATCAATCCCGCGTAAGATTCATGGATTTGCTCTGAAATTTCTGGATCAGACACATGTATGTTGAGGCAACCTTATGAAGAAAACCTTTATCGTGCTGGCCGCGGTGGCGTTCGTTATCTGTTTTTATTCCTGGGGACTGGCGGAAACCTGTTCCGGAAGGGTAACAATGCGGTTCGATCTTTCCGGCCACGGCCCTGACAAGCCTGTCCGGCTTTGGGTGCCGTATCCCGTTTCTGACAATTATCAGCAGATAAGCCACGTGGAGGTCAGGGGTACCTTTGATCACTGGGCGGTTTACACGGATCGTGAGTTTCAGGCTCCCATGCTTTATGCCTGTTGGGGGCCGGGGGCCGGGAAAAAGGTGATGGTCTTCTCCTTTGATGTGACCAGAAAGGAGCGGGTCGATAAGGTGGTTTCTCAGGAGGCAGGCTGCATGGATCCTTCCTGCTACGCCAGGTACCTGAGGCCTGCCTGCAGTGGCTGCGCCTCCGGAAGGCTGGCAGACCTTGCGGCGGGGATCACGGCGGGAAAACACACGGTGCGGGGAAAGGCCAGGGCCATTTATGATTGGATCTGTGACCACATGCACAGAGATCCTGGTGTCAGGGGGTGCGGCAATGGGAATGTGTGCGTCCTGTTGAATCTGCTTGGGGGTAAGTGTGTTGATATAAGTTCTGTGTTTGTGGCCCTTGCCAGGACCTGCGGTATACCTGCCCGGGAGGTGTTCGGCATCCGTCTTGGAAGGGACGGAACCACGGATATTACAGGGTGTCAGCACTGCTGGGCGGAATTCTACCTTCCTGGTTACGGATGGGTGGTGGTAGACCCCGCGGATGTGTTGAAAGCCATGCTGAAAAAGGGGATCAGGCCGGAGAATCCGGAGGCAATGCGCCTCAGGGAGTACTATTGGGGGGCGGTGGATCCTTATAGGGTCAGGTTGAGCTGGGGAAGGAATCTTGTTCTGAACCCACCTCAAAAAGGCCCCAGGGTGAATTACCTGATGTATCCCTTTGCACAGGCAGGAGATGTCACGCTGGATCCTCTTGATGCGGAAAACTTCAAGTACACCATTACCTACCGGCGCCTGGATTGACTCCAAGGGACTATCCGGATGACGGCCCGCGGGGAGGCAGAAACATGTCAGCGGATATGAGCAGCAGAAGAGACCTTTTGAAGGGGGCGGGCATTTTTTTTCTGTCCATGGCCCGTCCTGGTAGCGCCCGGGCCGGAATGCCTGAATTTTCAGAAAAAGTTCCCCAGTGGGCCATGATCATAGATCTTAACCGGTGCATGGGATGTCAGAGTTGCGTGATCGCATGCAAGGCAGAGAATGAAACGGTCAGGGGTGGCTTTCTTACCAGGATTGTCAGTAAGGAGGTTGGCACCTGTCCCTCCGTGCGGCTTATATCTTCCCCTGTTCTCTGTCATCACTGTAAGGATCCGAAATGCCTTTTCGCATGCCCCAACGGGGCCATCTTTAAACTTTCATGCGGCATGGTTGTCACGGACTGGGAACGGTGCACAGGAGATGGAAACTGCGTAAAGGCATGCCCTCATGGCGCGAGGATCCAGGATTCACGATTCGGGAACAGGGCGGACGCGTGCGATTTCTGTCTTCACAGGTTGGAGAAGGGACTTCTGCCTGCATGCGTTGAGGCCTGTCCGAGCAGGGCCAGAATCTTTGGAGACCTGACGAATCCGCAGGGAGAGTTTCTTTCCTACATTGAGGATATGGGCTTTTTGGACAGAGACAGACGCGTAAATATGGAGAGCCGGGTTCTGTATGTTCCGCTTACCGCGAAAATGCGATGTTAAATGGTAAATTCTGAATGTTAAATTAAGGTGCCAGGTTGTTGTATCTTTCTGAATTTAATAAAAATTTGTTTGCCACAATTTACAGTTTACAATTTATCATTCAGCATTTTCATGCTCAGGGATGCAAAATACCACTTAGCATGAAGGTTTGGGTTAAAGGGATATAGAGGCCAATCGAAGAGTTCCGGGGAAGTAACAGTGAAAAGGGGAAAGAACAAGGAAAAAACGAATTCGGAAAGGCGCCGTTTTGTCAAGACGGCCGCCCTGTCGGCCCTGGCGCTCCTTGGGGAGGGGAGGGCGGAATCCAGGCAGGATGGCAGATTCTGGAAAGATCCCAGAGAGATCCAGGGTGTTGAGGCGAGCGGGAGAAAAGCGGATTCTCGGGTCGTGCATTCGGTGTGTCTCGGCTGTAACGCGCGGTGTGGAAACAGGATGGTGGTGAAGGATGGAAGACTTGAAGGCGTTGAAGGTAATCCTTACCATCCCTACAATTCCCTTGGCGCTCCCATAAACTATTCCACCCCCGCGGCAGAGGCCATGTCCCTGCCGAGTCCTGTATGTGGCAAGGCAATAGAGGCGCCTGAATACGTCTACAGCCCCTACAGGATTCTTCAGCCCCTTAAGAGGGCCGGAAGAAGGGGGGAGGGTAAATTTGAGCCCATCGAGTGGGATCAGCTTATAAAGGAAATTGCCTTTGGCGGCAGGCTTTTCGCGCATCTTGGAGAGGACCGCAGGGTGGCAGGTCTCAAGGATCTGGACTCCGATGCCCCGGTTGATCCGCGCGCCCCGGAGCTGGGACCGCTCAGGAACGCATTCGTGTTCATGACAGGCAGACTCCAGCACGGGCGGAAGGCCTTTATAGACAGGTTTGTGAAAAATTCCTTTGGCTCCATAAACCGCGTTGGACACACGGACATATGCGGTCTCGGGTTCCGGATGGGGAATTTCATTTTTACCGAGGGGAAACAGGTGGAACTCAAGGCCGATCCGTGGGGAGCAGAGTACATACTGGTCCTGGGCGCGAATATCTACTCGGCGCTGCAGCCCGGTGTTAACACGTACGGGGCCGCCGTGGCAAAGAGATATTCAGAGAACAGGGTCCGCTTCACCGTTGTGGACCCGCGGGGACATGAGGCAACTGCCCACGCGGATGCCTGGATACCCATAAAACCCGGCCAGGACGGCGCCTTTGCCATGGGGATGATAAGGTGGATCATTGAAAACCGGGCATACAACATGGAGTATCTCTGTGCCCCCAACGCCGGGGAGGCCAGGGCGCTGGGGAATTCCGCCTATGTGAATGCCACTCATCTGGTGATCACCGATCCGGGTCATCCGAACTACAGAAAATTTTTGAGGATGTCGGACCTCAGGCCAGACACGAAAAAGGGGAACGGGGATGCTTACGTGGTGCTCTCGCAAGGTGACGGGCTTCCCGTCCCATTTAACGAGGCGAGGAGGGGATGCCTGGATGAGGAGCGCGTTCTGATCGATGCGCAGGGCCGCAGGATCGCGGTTAAGACGGCCTTCCGCCTCATGAAGCAAGGGGCCATGGAGTACAGCCTGGAGGAATACGCAGGGTTTGCCGGGGTCGAGCGGGCCTTGATTGAGCAGACGGCAAGAGAATTTTCCTCCCATGCACCCAGGGCGGCGGTATGCCAGTATCACGGGGCTGGAAACTATGTCTGCGGCACCTACGCGGCCTATGCTGTGGCTGTGCTCAATGCCCTTGTGGGAAGCGTGGAAACCAGGGGCGGGTACATGAGTTCAGGAGGCGGGGCCGCGACCTGGAAAAAGGGGCTTTTTGACCTGAAGAACTTTCCTCAAAGGCGCAGGCCGGGCGGAATAAGGATATCCAGGGCTAAGGCCGCCTATGAAAATACCACGGAATTCAAGAGGAAAAAGGCGACGAGCGGCACTGGCTATCCGGCACGGAGACCCTGGTTTCCCTTTACAAAGGGAGGGCTCTGCGTCGAGACATTGAGCGGTATAGACCAGCAGTATCCTTACGGATGCAAGGCGCTCTTCACATACTTTTTCAACCCGGTTTATTCCATCCCCGGGGGGTACAGGTTCAGGGAGACCCTGGCCGATCCGGACAAGGTGCCCCTGCATGTATCCATCGATGTCGGCATAAACGAGTCCAACCTGTACGCGGATTACATCGTGCCGGACGTGACTTATGCCGAAGGGCATTACGGATGGCTCTCCCCTCACGCACCAGCGCTTAAATTTACAGGGATCCGGACTCCATGCATAGAGCCTCTCACTGGACAGACAGAGGACGGCCGTCCCTTCTGCCTGGAGACCTTTCTCATCGATCTTGCCTCTGCCATCGGCCTTCCAGGGTTTGGTGATTCGGTGATTCCGGATTCAAATGGAGGACATCACAGCCTTCACCGGGCTGAAGAATTCTATCTCAGGGGCTTTGCCAATATTGCCTGCAATGCCGGCCTTCCTGAGGCCGCTCCGGATGAACTCGGCCTGGTAGAGACAAATTATCCCGTAGCCCGTCATAAAAACCTTCTGCCGGAATCAGCATGGAAAAAGACGGCTTACATGCTGGCGCGTGGCGGGATATTTAAAACATATGAGGATGTCTTTGAGGGGAACCTTTTCAGACACGGTCTGGAACGGGTGGTGCTTTACAACGAGAGGCTCGCCGTAACGAAAAATTCCCTTTCAGGTGAATATTTCCCGGGCACCCTCAAGTACCTTCCCCCTGCGGATTCACTTGGAAGGATCATAGACTCCAGGGACAGGGATTATCCCTTTCATCTGGTTACATACAAGCTGAATATCCATACGCAGTCAAGAACGGTATGGCACCTTCTGGCCCTGGAGATTCTTCCGGAGAACAGGGTTCTCATGCATGAAGAAGACGCGGGCCTGCTTGGTCTGAAAAATGGGGACCGGGTGAGACTGCTTTCCCGCGGCAATCCCAGGGGAGTCCAGGGCCGTCTGAAAACGGTCAGGACCTGCAGGAAGGGGTGTGTGTGCGTGTCCTTCCATTACGGTCATACCCAGCTTGGAGCCTCCAGTTTGATGGTAAAGGACGGGAATAAGGTTTTCCTGGGAGGTGAAAAGGTATGGGCCGGGGGAAAGCTGCTGCCTGACCCTGCTTTTGCCAGGGGACTTAATCCCAACTACCTTTCCAACCTGGACGAATCCCTGGGTGACACTCCGATGGTGGATCTTGTGGGTGGGATCCCGGATTTCAGTACCACAAGGGTAAGGGTGGTAAGGGATCAATAACTGGAAGCAGGGCCTTGGGTCACGCTAATCATCTCCTCCCGCCCTTACCCTAAGAGCCTATCAGGTTTTTCACCCTGTCCCTGTAGAGCACCCTCGTTTCCCTGCTCATGGACCTGTGAAGCGCCTTTACCTTTTCTTTTACGCCATCTTCATCCACATCAATGGCGAGATCCTCTATTTCCTGCATTGCCGCCAGATCGTTGTAACCCCTGAACAGATCCACGACCCTGGCGATGTATGCGGCGGTGTCCCCTCCACGGTTAGTCTGCTTCAGAAGATCTGCCGCCCCTGCCATATAGTTGAATGATTCAAGTCTGTTGTTGGCTGAGGCATTAATCTGGATTACAAAATAGGAGTTTTCCGTGAATTCCTGTCCCGAATTGACATCCACGAGCCGGTTGTCAGGAGTGAGCTCATATTTTTCTCCCTCAAGAAATTCTTTTTCCTCCCTGCCTGGGATGCAGACTATGCGGCCGCTTTGAAGCTGGCGGACGTTTTGAAGGCCGAAGTGAAGATCGAGGTTGTGGCCCCTTACTATAGCGTCATCCCTGTTAAATAGATCAATAATATTCTGAAACAGGGAGACTCCAACGCTGGCGCCCACCGCGTAAGGCAAAAATTCCGCGAAGGCCGGAAGCCCTGCTATTGTGCCGATCCCGCCCTGGATGGCGTCCACGATTTTCTGGTCCACCTTGTCAAGTTCCATAATTTTCGTGGTAAGATAGATGGATTCTCCAAGATAAGACCTTGCGTAGTAACAAAGGGGGTGGCCGTAGCGGGCCGCTCCGAAATCAGTTATCCTCAGTTGTCCATTTGAGTCGAATATCACTTCTGAGTCGAAAAAATTTACTGTCTCTGCAGCCACCTTCTTTTTTTCCCTTATTTTGAGAAAGGTGGATATCATCAGCTCGTTTTTTGATTCTTTTGTGTTGTATTTGAGGAAAAAGTAAAGGTACCGGATCATAAGGGGCCTTCCTATGCCCACTTCCCTGTAGCCGCTTGACCGCACGTCATCGGAAGTGGCACGCCTGTAGAGAGATGTGAGTTTTCCGTTAATGCTTAAAAGGCTTGCGTCCATGACTAACCTCCTTCAGGATTAATTTGCCGTTTGTCGGTGTCTGTTGATGTGCGCCCAGTTATTAAAAAAATCCCTTATTTTTGCTGTAATTCCTGGGTAATCCATGATCGTTCCATGTTCCGTGCCGGGAAGTGTTTCGGTCCTGACCGTACCCTTCCATGACCGGATCAGGTTCATGGAATCAGCTTTTGGCACGGTAGAATCATGGTCAGCCAGCAGTACCAGCAATGGCGTGTCCACATTTTTTGCTATATCAACAACATCAAATTTGTATTTGAGCAGCCAGGAAACCGGCACCCACGGGTAGGCGTGCCTGGCAAGCATTTCAACACTGTCAAACGGTGTTATCAGGACTACCGCAGTGACCTTCCTCCTGGAGGCTACCCAGGTAGCTACCGCGCTACCGAGGCTCCTCCCGATCAGGAAAACTTCCTTGGGCCTGTGTGGATAGGTGGCGCAAAAATGGTCAAAAACCTCCAGCGCGTCCGAATACATGGAAATTTCGCTCGGGCTGCCTCCGCTTTTGCCAAACCCGCGGTAATTTGTCATTATTACATGGAAGTCCGTCAGACGGGTCAATATCGGCAATATCCTGGATGCCTCCACGGAATTTCCACCGAAATAAAAAACCAGGGGCCTGTTATGGCCCTTATTCAGGTCAAAGCCCTGGAGCACGGTTCCATCCTTCATCTTGAGATAAAACAGGCTGCCTGGAAAGTGTTTCTTTATCTCTGCGAGTCTGGTGTCTGAAATCCCCTGAGGATGAAAAAGCATGGATTCCTGACGCAGATACAGATACAAACAAAAGGCAATGTAAGACAACGCGACGGCCACAAGGACTGAAAGCGTGTTCCTGATAGCGGCCGTTTTCCGTGAATCTCGCCTTGGAGAAAGTCCCATTCTGAAATTAACCTCCTTTATTATACATCTGAGGTTTCCCGGTTTTGGTATGTTCTTACCCCCATATTCGGGGAACTGGGAAGATTTTTAGTGGGGCCTACCGTTTATATTTCAAAATTTCTTGGGGCATAATTATGATGGTAAGGCAACAACTGAATGAAATTATAAGAGAATATATCATATTATGCTGGTAGTATAGCACCTTTTAAAAATTGGGAAACTTCAATTATACATATAAAATTTCAAGAATGTTTTTTTATCTTGCATGCCAGCCTCCGACAGTTTTGTCGAGGTGTTTCCTGTATTGTCGAGAGGGGATATGATGTTTTTCTATATAATATATTGATTTTATTGATTAAATATGCTTGGCATGGATGTTGATATATTAAAAGGCGATTTTAAAAAATTTTATTAAAGGAGGAAGGAAAAATGTATAAGTTTAACAAACATCTGTTCAGGTGGGTTGGTACTACGGCAGTTGTACTGATGATGGCAGCGCCCCTGTGGGCGGCGGATTACAGTAACTATTCCACAGAAGAGCTTGCGAACATGCGGGGAACCCTCAGCACTGCCACGGAACAGGAACGTAATGCCTTTCGGGCAGAATGGCAAAAGCGTATGAAAAGCATGACCGCTGAGGAACGCCTTAAATATGTCGGGCCTCCGAAGACCAAGGCAAAACGCAGGTCCGTAACCAGGAGATACGGGAGAAGGCCCGGGCGTGGACCTGGCGCAGGAATGGGTACTGGTCATCCCGGATACGGGAAAAACAGATAGAATAACTAAGGAGGAAAATAGTGAGGTGCGTGAAAGATCTTCTAATTCTCATTATTGTCACCGTATTCACAGGGGTTATCTCCACAGGCGTTGCCATGGCCGGCAATACATATCGCTATGGTCCGGGAGCCTGTATTGTCGCAGAGCCTGTAACCATATACGGAGTGGTAAAGAATATTTCTGCCGGTTCTCCCGGGATGGTTATTGACAACGGCTCAGAGGACATAACGGTATACGGCGTAGGTCCCGTATGGTACTGGAGATCCATCGGAGTTGCCAGGCCTGCGGCAGGAAAGGACATAAAGGTATATGGTTATAAAATAATCCTTAAAAACGGGAATACCCGACTGGTCGCAGAGGCCATTGATCTGGACGGGCAGAAGATAAGGCTCAGAGACGCCAGGACAGGCATGCCTCTATGGAGAAGACATTACAGGAATAAAAGAGGGTACGGCAGGAGGTGTTGGCGCTGGCAATAGAAGTCCGATGGAGGAGGGCTGATATAAAATAAATCCCATAGCAGGCGGGCGGTAACTTTCATTTGAAACCGCCCGCTTTTTTGTTGGTCTTGCAGTTTTCTTCAATCGTTCGTAATCTATGCCTCCATGGCAAAACAGGTTCGTTCGATAATGTTTCAGGGTACGGGTTCCGGTGTCGGGAAAAGCATCATCACTGCCGCCTTTTGCAGAATGTTGGCAAGACAGGGTTTGAGGGTCGCCCCGTTCAAGGCTCAGAACATGGCCTTGAATTCCTTTGTCACCCACGACGGACTTGAGATGGGCAGGGCCCAGGTATTTCAGGCCGAGGCATGCGGGATCAGGCCGGATGTGAGAATGAATCCCGTCCTTATCAAACCCACAAAGGATGCCAGGTCCCAGGTTATCATCATGGGGATGCCTCAAAGCAATTATTCTGCCAGTGAATACTATAAATATGCAGCGAGGCACAGGCGCGTTGCTCAGGAGGCCTTTGACTCCCTCAGCGCGGATTTTGATGTCATCGTAATGGAAGGCGCTGGAAGTCCGGCGGAGATTAACCTTCAGAAATATGACATAGTAAACATGGCAATGGCTGCGCACGCCGGGGCCCCTGTGATTATTGTCGGCGACATAGACAGAGGAGGCTTTTTTGCCTGGATCAAGGGTACCTATGACCTGGTTCGGCCTGAGGATCGTTTTCGAATCAAGGGCTTTCTTGTCAATAAATTCAGGGGGGATGTGAACCTTCTTACCCCCGGGATAGAGGATTTCCAGAAAATCGTACCCATTCGTTGCCTTGGAGTGCTGCCGTGGTTTTATGATATTTCCGTGGACCAGGAGGATGGGGTTTACGTGAAAGATCTGGAACGCGAACAGGGTGAGATCAGGGTCGCTGTCATTCACCTGCCCCGCATAAGCAATTTTACGGATTTTGCTCCCCTTACCCTGGAGCCTGATGTAAGCCTTACCTTTGTGCGCTTCCCACATGAATTAAGGGATCCGGATTGTGTGATAATACCCGGAACCAAGGCTACCAGGGCCGATCTTGTCCACATGTTGAACTCAGGTTGGGCAGATACCCTGAATACTCTCGCGCGTAAGGGGGTAACGGTACTTGGTATCTGCGGCGGCTACCAGATTATGGGGACAGGTGTGGATGATCCCAATGGCGTTGAAGGGGAACCTGGTTTCACGGAGGCCATTGGCCTTCTTCCCATAGTTACAAGTATGTCTGCTACCAAGAAACTCGAACAGGTGTTGCTGAACCTGTGTCATCCCGCCTTTTCTTCCGGGGAAGAGGAAGTCTCCGGGTATGAGATACATATGGGGCATACCGTTTCCACAGGGGAATATGTGCCCCTTGGCCCGGGGCTTGACGCCTCTTTTGGGGCGGCTCATCCGACCCTTGATGTTATAGGTACCTATCTCCATGGGATCTTTGAGAATGACCGGGTAAGAAGGGGATTTATAAATCAATTGAGGAAAAAGAAAGGTCTTGCCCCTGTAGAGGAATGCAGGTCATACAGGGCGTTCAAGGAGAAACAGTTTGACCGTCTGGCAGACTGGCTTGAAAACAACGCGGATGTTACCGGCCTGATGGAGTTTGTGAAACAATGATCGAGCTTCACGTCTTCATGTTACAGCCATACGGGCAGGCTATTATTCTGGGCGCCCTGTGCATGGACCTTTTTTTCGGAGATCCCGAAGGGTTTCCGCATCCTGTGCGGTTTATGGGTTTCTGCGTGTCCAGGGGGGAGAAATTTTTCAGATCCCTGCCTTTTGGCGCCTTTACCCAGGGCCTGTTGCTGACCATCTCGCTGGCAGGTTTTTCCTTTGTGGCCTCCTGGCTTATTCTTGATTTCGTCCGTCCCATTTGGCTTCCTTTATATCTTTTCGGACATGGAATTCTTGTTTATTATGGAATATCAGTAAAATGTCTTGCATCCGAGGCTCGGGAAGTGGCCAGGGCGTTTCGGTATAAAGGTCTGGATGATGCCCGCCTTCAGGTCTCCAGGATCGTGGGCAGGGATACATCCAGGCTCGACAGCAGCGGAGTAATAATGGCATCCATAGAATCGGTAGCTGAAAACCTGGTTGACGGAGTGGCCTCCCCTATTTTTTATGCGTGTCTGGGGGGGGGACCTCTCTGCATGGCCTTTAAGGCTGTCAGTACACTGGATTCCATGATAGGCTACCGGAACAGCCGGTACCTGTTTTTTGGCAGGGCTGCGGCAAGGCTGGATGACTTTGCGAATTATCTGCCCGCAAGAATTATGGTGGCCGTGGTCAGCCTGGCCTCCCCTTTGTGTGGCGGATCATCTCCCTTGCGTGTATGGAAGACCGTTATGCGTGACGGAGGAAAACACCAAAGCCCTAATTCAGGCCTGGCCGAGGCATCTTTCGCGGCAGCCCTGGGCATCAGGCTTTCAGGCCCGGCCTGGTACGGAGGAGAAAAGGCAGAACGTCCATACATAAATCAGTCAGGCCGAGTCCCTGAAGTAAATGACATTCTCCGGGCGATAAGGCTTTTAAATATAAGCACGATTATTCTGGTGCTTCCCATCCTGGTGTTGAACATTTTTTTTGGAACAAAGGTACGTATTTAGATTATAATCTGATTTGTCAGGCAGAACACGGATGGAACTAAACATGCTTAAAGGAGATAAGTGTAAGTGAAGAGGAAAAAGATCCCGCCCATGCTTGCGGAAAAGGTGCGTGCCGCAGGGTGAGCAGCCAAGATAAGTCCGGGTGACTTGGCGGAAATTTTAAGAGACCTGCCTGCTCAGGAAGACTCAAATCTCCTGATAGGGGCGGAGACCTCGGATGACGCGGGCGTTTATCGCCTGACGCCGGATATCGCGCTCATTCAGACCCTGGACTTTTTTACCCCGATAGTAAATGATCCTTACGATTTCGGAAGAATTGCAGCGGCCAATGCCTTCAGCGACATTTATGCCATGGGAGGACGCCCTCTGACAGCAATGAATATCGTGTGCTTTCCCATTAAGGATATGGATAAATCCATATTGAGATCCATATTGAAAGGTGGGTTTGATGCAGTGCGTAATGCGGGCGCCGTGCTCCTCGGCGGTCATAGTCTGGAGGACCCTGAGCTTAAATACGGGCTTTCTGTTACCGGACTGGTCCATCCTGACCATGTGCTCACAAATGCCGATGCAAGGCCTGGGGACCGGCTGATACTGACAAAACCCGTTGGAACGGGAATATTGGCAACGGCCCTTAAGGCCCGAATGCTGGATGACAAGATTTCCAGGATGGTTGCCGATCTCATGGCAGCCCTCAACAGGGACGCGTCTGAAGCCATGCTTGAGGTTGGGGTCAATGCGGTTACAGACATTACGGGCTTCGGACTTACGGGACACTGCCTTGAGATGGCCCAGGCGAGTCATGTGGGAATGCGGCTTTTTGCGAACAGGGTTCCCGTTATTCCGGAGGCTGTTACCTTTGCCGGCATGGGGATTGTACCCGAAGGTACCCACAAAAACAGGAAGTTCTGCTCCTGCTCCATGGAGATCGATCCGGAAGTGGATCCCATTCTTGTTGACGTCATGGCCGATGCGCAGACCTCGGGCGGCCTGCTGATATCGGTTCCCCGGGAGAAGTCCGACACATTGATAACCCTTCTTCAAAAGAAAAAAACACCATGCGCGAGCATTGTTGGTGAGGTAACCAGCGCCCATCCGGGACAAATCAGGATAGTCACTGCCTGAATTGTCACGAAGGTTGATCTCGAACAATCGGATGGATTCAAAAAATATTTCCTGATTTTTCCCCTGAAAATTTCAGATCTGAGCCAGGGTTAAAGGTATTTATTATTGTGCCAGACGCTGTTTTAACGGCAAATAGGAGGCAGAATGAATCACGATGAAATGGCCCGAAGGGCCCAGGACCTTTTTTTGAGCGGGTTTCATTGCAGCCAGGCAATTTTTACGGTCGGCACTGAGAGACTTGGTGTCTGTTCACCAGAGGTCACGGCGTCTCTTGCCCCCTTTGGAGGCGGTCTTGGCAGCACCGGTGATGTATGCGGCTGTCTTGCCGGGGCGCTGGCTGCCATTGGTCTTACCCTGGGTAAAAAAAGACCTGGGGACAGGGATCACAGGTTGATGTGGAAAATGAGCTATAAAATGGTACGGTCTTTTCATGATATCACCGCTGAATACGGTGGGCACAGATGCGCAGACATA
Organism: Deltaproteobacteria bacterium; assembly: GCA_027023445.1. GTDB lineage: Bacteria > Desulfobacterota > Dissulfuribacteria > Dissulfuribacterales > JALVPX01 > JALVVK01. The sequence continues at coordinate 17,739 of JALVVK010000097.1, forward strand.
GCCAGGATAAACTGGAAAAATCCCAGGGAGGTAAATGCATTCAGGTCAAATCAGGATTCAAGACGATCTCACTGCCTCAAGGTAATAGGAGAAACGACTGTGGCAATGATTCAACTCCTGGAAACCATGCAGCAGGTGGAACATGAATCCAGGGGATAATCTTTCCCAGGGTGTTTAACTCCGTATGCTTATTGATAAACATGGGATAACAATCTCCATGTTGACTCGGTTTCCAGTGTTCTTATCTTTTGGACAGGATTAGCGAAAACAAAGATAAGGAGGTATGGTCTATGTTTGACGTCGCACCCTGGAAACCGTTGAATGAAATTACGAGGTTCAGGAAGGAAATGGACAGGCTGTGGGAGGATTTCTTTGGAGGTAAGGAAATGGCATCGCCTGAGATGGCCTGGGTGCCTGCCGTAGATGTCTCTGAAACGGATGATTCAATCGTCGTAAAAGCCGAGGTCCCTGGTATGGAAGCCAAGGACATAGAAATCTCCTTTTCCGGTGATACCCTTAGAATCAAGGGAGAGAAAAAACAGGAAAGCGAGGAGAAGAAGGAAAATTACCACCGGATCGAGACACGCTACGGCGCGTTTTCCAGGTCCATAAGGATGCCGGTTTCGGTGGATCCGGATAAAATTGAGGCAAAATATGACAAGGGAGTCCTTAAGATCGTCCTCAAAAAGAAGGAAGAGGCCAAGCCCAAGCAGATAGAGGTAAAAACCTCCTGATAATCCTCCCGTGGAGGCCGGGAAGGTGTTTCCCTTCCCGGCCGCAGTGTCTCCGGTTTTATGGGGTATGCCGCTGAAGAGTGAAGCGGTTTTCTGCGTTGCCTGAGTATGGTCGGAACAGTAGTTTTTCAGCCTGGAAATTTATCTGTCGCCTGATTCGTCAAGCCGACTCAGCCCTCAATATAAGATAATCCAGCCTTTAATCCACTTTCCACGAGTATTTGACCGATCCTATTGGCTTTTCCGGTTATGCCGCGTAAATCTGTAATGCCAAGCCGAGTTGTTACCGGGTTATGCAACCGTGTTCAATGAGGTGCTGTCCGATTTTTTCCGGTTATCAAGACGGGCATAGATCAGGCGGCCATCCTTGAAATAAAAGCTCGCAGTATTTCCATAGCTAACGAATTTCAGCTTGTTTTTTGCTCATATATATCTTTGTGTGTCAATGGCTGATCAAAAAATGCATTTTAGGATAAAATTTATCCTGACATCCATGGCGGAGAATTTTAGTCCCAATGTCATGAAAATAACGAATCGCCCTTTTACCGGGGCGTCAAACAATCTTATGATGTTATTTAAGGAATTTTTTAACCACCTTTACCAGCTTGTCAGGCTTAAAGGGCTTTACGATCCATCCGCTTACACCCGCCTTTTTTGCCTCCACAACCTTTTCCAGCTGTGCCTCGGTTGTAAGCATGACTATTGGAATAAACCTGAAGGCTGAATGGTTCCTGAGAGCTTTCAGCAGGCATAATCCGTCTATTTTAGGCATGTTAAGATCGGATATGATCATATCCACTTTTGTGCCGTTTAATTTTCTGAGGGCGTCCTTGCCATCCACGGCCTCCAGGACCTTAAATCCCGCTCCCATGAGTGTATAGGAGATAAGTTGTCTCATTGATTCAGAATCATCAACGATCAGTATATTCCGTTCCATAATTAATTCTCTCCTCAAGGTAAGAGGTGAACAAATTATATGGATGTCTTGAGAGAAATCCCCATGGATACAGTGCGTGATTCACGGGTAACCTTTTAATCCTTCCACTTTATCGGCATGATGCCTGCGATACTTGATCCGGGCGAATCACGCCCTGGCGGGATGATAGATAATCCGGGTGTTGCGAATTACGGCGTCTGTGTCCGTTCCATGATCTTTCTGCTTTGAGGGCCGCAGTTGAAAAGCATGTCCATGGCGGAGAGGTTTTTTATGAAATCCCCCCAGAGCTGCGGATAGACAGGAGGCTGGTAGTCCAGCCATTCCACGGATATTCCGGCTTCCTTCAGCTTTTCCGTGTCTATTCGTCCCTTGCCCGCCCTTGGGGCAACGAGCACGTCGGCTCCCAGCTTTTCCGCAATGTTTACCAGCAGATCTGTCCCCCCGCCCGTTGCGCTTAATTCCGATTGAAGGACGTAACCCTGCTCAACGCCGAAGGAGCGGAAGATATGGTCTATCGCGGCGAGATTCCAGTGGATGAGCCTTTTCGGTGTGCTTGAGTAAAGACGGCGGAAGAAATCAAAGTGTTCCTGGAAAAATGGAGCGTTTTTGTAAAAATGTTCCAGGGTCATGAGATGCTTTTTCTTCCATCTATCGTCCCTCAGTACCCTGACCTGGTTTATGATCTGGAATCCCAGGCCCTTTTTCAGCACGGGTATGGTGAACCAAGCGGTGCCATGCATGCCTTTCAACCTGTTGCGGTTGATCCAGGAAAATCCCCTGGGATATTGTACCTGGTCAAGCAGCACCAGCCTGTCCGTGTTCAGGGCTTTGTGGACCAGGCCGGGCCAGGGAATGAATGAGGGCTGATGGGTTGCGAATTTCATCATGCCGCTGCTCCTCCATCCGGGTCTTCGGCCAGTTTTCCGGCCATGCCTTTGCTGATGGCATCCCTTGCCATCGCGTCCACTTCCTCGTTTTCCGGGTGACCCGCGTGGCCCTTTACCCAATGCCAGCTTATATTGTGCCGGGCGCAGAGGGAGTCGAGTTTTTTCCACAGGTCCTGGTTTTTTACGGGTTTTTTTGCACCTGTCATCCAGCCGTTTTTCTTCCAGCGATGGATCCAGCTCGTTATCCCCTGGCGGAGGTACTGGGAATCCGTGAAAATTTCCGCCTGGCAGGGCCTTTTGAGTGCTTCAAGCGCCCTTATGGCAGCCAGAAGTTCCATGCGGTTGTTGGTAGTCATGCCTGACCATCCGTAAATGCCTTTTTCCCTGTCCCCGTACCGGAGTATGGCCGCCCATCCTCCGGGGCCTGGATTGCCTGAACATGCGCCGTCTGTGTAGATGCGGACCGTTTGATTATGATTCATGATAAAAAGAACAGTTACTTAATTCCGGTGTACACGGTAACGATGCCCATAGTCAAGGGCCTGTATTTTACCTGGCTGAAACCCACCTTTTCCATTATGGAGGCTAGCTCCTCCGGGGCGTAAAAGGCCTCGATGGATTTGGCCAGATAGGAATAGGCCTCCTGGTCCCCTGAGATCAGTCCTGCCAGGGAGGGAAGGAATTTGTGGAGGTAAAACCGGTAAAGCGGCGCGAAGACAGGATTGCGCGGCCGGGAGAATTCCAGGATTACAAGTTTCCCGCCGGGCCTCAGCACCCTTATCATTTCCTTCAGTCCTCCCGGAGGGTCCGTGAGGTTTCTTATGCCAAAGGCTATTGTGATTCCGGCAAAGGTGTTATCCGGAAGGGGAAGGCTCTGTCCGTCTCCGCAGACCGGGAATATGCGTTTTTCCGCGCTGGACCTGAGTCTGCGCTCCATGCCGTACTGAAGCATCTCAAAACAGAAATCAACGGCTGCCACCGGGCGCGGTATCTGCCTTACGATTTCGCAGGAAAGGGGAAGGGTGCCCGCGCACAGATCCAGTATCGGACCATCGGGATAGGCCGCAAGCTCGCGGGTGGTTACCCAGCGCCAGTAATGGTCTATATACAGGCTTAAAACCGTGTTCAGGAGATCATACCTGCGGGTGACGGACGCGAATTTCTTCTTGACGAAGGAGCCTTTTTCTTTGCCTGCGGGTATATTGTTCACTGGATATTCTCCTGGATAATCTTTGTTCCAGGCCCTGGAATAAACTGCAGCTCCGGTTTTTCGGCAAGGGTGTTTCTCTGGTAAAGACGCCTGAAGAATTCCTCCAGACCCCAGCGTTTCTCCATGGAAAAATCCAGCTCTATTCCCCTGAGATATCTGAGGCAGGCGTCAGGGGGCATGGGAATCCTGTCCGCCACCTGCCGGCTGATGCGTTCAAGGTGGTTTATCCCCATTTTGTAGCTTTGGACAAGTCTTTCCCTCAGCAGGGTAAAGGCCTCCCTGTTTTTTTCAAAACTCTCTTTTCTCAGGGTCCACAGGGCGAATACAAAGGGAAGCCCTGTGTGCTCAAGCCATACGCGGGCAAGGTCAAGGGATTTGAGATCCGGCCTTTCCCTGGCAAGCCTCAGCGCTTCATCTCCAATGGCAAGATAGCCCTGGCTGCGCCCTTCCTCCAGGTGCCGGAATTCTCCCCGGGCGTAACGTGGCCTGATGCCAAGAAAATCTTCAAGGATTATGTACAGGAGATTAACCGAGGTGGCGGACTGTGGAGTCAGCGAGATTTCCTCCCTGTCGAGTTTCTCCGCGGGAATCCTGCTGAACAGGAGCACGCTTTCCACCGGGCCGTTTGCGCTTATGCAGAGTTCAGGAAGTATGTAGTAGGACCTGAAATCCCGGGCATAGGCAAAGGATGAGACCAGGCCCACGTCAAGCTCTCCCCTGGCCAGAAGCCTGTTCAGCTCCGATGGGGTGCCCTCCACCATTTCCAGTGAAGGCGCAGGACCCAGTTCCTTCCACGGGATATACAGGTGGCTCGTATTTATATAATTTACCATGCCGATTTTAAGCGGTTTCATCTCATCAAGCCGTGCCTGCAATCCTGCGCCTGTGGCTTTTTCTGACTTTCACGCCAGCTCCCCTGCTCAGGATCTGGCATTCAGGCGGGCCGTCGGCCCATGTCCTGACCATAAATTCCAGGGCATCCTTTTGGGGTATAGGCCCGGAGCGTACCACCAGGATGTCGGCGGCCTTTCCCCTTCTTATGCTTCCAAGGTCCTGTTCAAGCCCCAGCGCCCTGGCACCGCCAAGCGTGGCGGCCCTGAAGATCTCCTCAGGGGAGGCGTCCGGACAGATACTTGCCAGGCTGCTCATCTCGGCGAATATGGAGAGCCTGTCGTTGCTGGCAAGGCTGTCTGTGCCGATTGCCACGTTGATGCCTTTTTTCAGCATGGCCGTGATGTCCGGACTTCCCACACCGAGAAACATGTTGCTCCTGGGACAGAGACATGCGTGCGCGCCGGCTTTTGCCAGGATTTCCAGGTCCTCTTCATCGGTATGCACGCAGTGAACGCATATGGTGTCCGAATCCAGGACGCCAAGGGATTCCAGGTAGCGTACAGGGCTTGAGCAGGGCAGGGCATAGTCCAGGGGCCAGTGGCCCTTCTCTTCCAGCAGTTCCCTCAGCGCCCCGGTACCTTTACGCAGGAAGATGACTTCGTCTTCGGATTCGGCCACATGGATGGAAAAGGGGATTCCCTTGATGCTGTCCCACAGTTTTATTGCCTTTATGTGGGAAGGCGCGACAGAATAGGGAGCGTGGGCCGAAAGTGCCATGCCGAATTGCTCCGTGCCGTCAATGGTGTCAGGGACCTCCGGGGCAATATGTTGCCTCGGTGCGATGATTTCCTGGAAAAAGATTCCCCTGAAGGGCCAGTTATGCAGGATCATCTCCGGTATGACCGGGAGATTTCCCACATCTCCTATGGCCACGACTCCTCCCTTCAGGAGTTCGTCCACGGCCTGGTCCACTGCTCCCTGCCATTCCGATGGCTGGATCTGTTCCCGTGCCTCCACAAGCGTTCTCACCCACTGGAAAAAGGATCCGCTTGGAGAAAGCCTCCACCTGAGCGGTGAAAGCTCCAGGTGACAATGGGCGTTTATCAGGCCGGGGCAGATTATTGAATCCCCATGGTCATGGATGGTCCCCATGTATTTTGCGCGCATCTCGTGCGCAGGGCCCGCGTCCACCACCCGGCCTTCAAATACCACAACCGCGGCATTTTCCATTACCGGGCCCTCCACGGGCAAAAGGATGCGCGCCGCGTGGATCGCAAGGCCATCTGAAAAGCGGTCGTCTCCTGGAGAGAAAAGGCTGTCTGTCATGGAATCAATCCACCAGGGTGTAGTCCATCAGCCGCTGGCGGGGAATAAAACCTGCCTGGGAGATATGGTGCTGTATCTGGGCCTCTGAGAGCCTGTGGCTTACGCCGGTGGCGGCCACCACGTTTTCCTCTATCATGGTGCTGCCAAAGTCGTTGGCGCCGTAAAAGAGCGCTATCTGGGCAACCTTGGGGCCCTGCGTGACCCAGGATGCCTGTATGTTCGGGACATTGTCCAGGAAGATCCTTGCCACGGCGAGCAGTCGCAGATATTCGTGGGCCGTTGCGGACGGGACGTCTATGGCCGTGTTTCTTGGCTGAAACGGCCAGGGGATGAACGCCGTAAATCCGTGGGTGCGGTCCTGGAGTTCCCTTATCCGCTGGATGTGTTCTATCCGCTCCTCTTTTGTCTCGATATGGCCGAACATCATGGTGGCCGTGGTCTTGAGGCCCAGCCTGTGGGCGGTCTCCATTACCTGGAGCCACTGGTCTGTTGTGGCCTTCCTTGGCGCTATCTGCCGGCGCACCCGGTCGACCAGAATTTCAGCCCCGCCTCCAGGGATTGAATCAAGCCCTGCCGCTATGAGCCTCCTAAGAACCTCTTCAACACTGAGCCCCGAGATGTTGGAAAAGTGTGTTATCTCCGGCGGGGAGAACGCGTGGGTGTGTATGCCGAATTCCTGTTTGAGAAACGAAAGCATGTCCTCGTAAAAGGTGAGGGGAAGATCCGGGTGAAGGCCCCCCTGGAGAAGAATCTGCGTGCCGCCCAGGGCCTGGGTCTCCTCCACCTTTTTCGCAAGGTCCTCCCGCGAGATCACATACCCTTCAGGGTCTCCGGGCGCCCTGAAATAGGCGCAGAATTTACAGCCGGAGATGCATATGTTCGTGTAGTTGATGTTTCGGTCTATGACATAGGTGACAACGGGTTCCGGGTGAAGGCGTTTCCTTACCCTGTCCGCCAGTTCTCCGAGAAGGTTCAGGTCCGCGCCGTTATACAGCTCAAGGGCCTCCCCCGGGGTGAGGCGTTCCCCTTCAAATATCTTTCTGGCAAGTCGCTGGATCATATGATTCTATTACCTGGGTCTGAATTTACCCGGATTATGCAGCTCGCAAGTTTGCCGAAAATGCAAGGCGGAGGGCACGCAGACGTACTTGTGTACTTCAAGCGCCCGACAACGCAGCAGATTCGGTAGAATTGCGAGCCCCTTGTGGCTTCAAATGCCGAATGATTTTGTTGACAAGTTGACGCATCTTTTGGTTGAAGCAAAGAAAATGTTGGCTTGCTTGTAATATTTTGTAATTTAAGCATAATTCTATTTATTCGGCATTTGAAGTGCATAATCCGGGTTTAATGAAGTTCGTTGTACAGGGTGTCCCGCTCCAGGGGTTCCCTGCCCGCCTGCCGGATGAGGCGTTCGATTTCTTTTCTGGTCATTGCCTGGGCGGTTTCAGCCCCTGCCATGTGGGTGATTTTCTCCTCCATGACGGTTCCGTCCAGGTCGTCCGCCCCATATGACAGGGCAATCTGGGCGACCTTTGGCCCCAGCATTATCCAGTAGGCCTTAATGTGCGGGAAATTGTCCAGCAGCAGCCTTGAGACCGCTATGTTTCTCAGGTCCTCAACGCCGCTTGTGGGGGCTATGTGATCAAGCGCGGTATTTTTGGGGTGAAAGGCCAGGGGAATGAAGCACATGAAGCCCCCGGTTTCATCCTGGGCCTCTCTCAGGGCGAGAAGATGCTCGATGCGTTCGTCCACGGTTTCTATGTGGCCGTAAAGCATGGTCGCGTTGCTTTTAAGCCCCTTTTTATGGGCGGTTTTCGCCACCTCTATCCATTGGGCTCCTGGAAGCTTTCTGGGACACAGCTTTTCCCTGATCCTGGGGCTGAACACCTCGGCGCCGCCTCCGGGGATGGAGCCAAGACCCGCGTCCATAAGGTCGTCCAGGGTCTGCTCAATGGACTTGCCTCCAATTTTGGCAATATGCGCTATCTCAACGCAGGTAAAGGCCTGGATATGCAGTTCAGGGCGTTCCTCCCTGATGGCCCGAAGCATGTCGATATAGTATTCATAGGGAAGATCCGGATGCAGTCCCCCAACCACGTGGACCTCTTTTACCGGTTCGTTTTTGCGTTCCCTGATCTTTTGCACGACGTCTTCAATGGACATTTCGTATGTCTTCGGATGGCCTTTTTCCTTTCCAAAAGCGCAGAATTTGCAGAGATTTATGCATACATTAGAGTAATTTACGTGCTGGTTGTATATGTAGTAGGCCTTGTTGCCGTTGAATCTCTGCCTGACTATGTCCGCCAGAAATCCCAGAAGGGGCAGGTGCGGGGTGGAATAGAGCGTTTCAGCGTCTTGGGCATCGAGCCGTTCTCCCGCGTTCACCTTTTCGTATATTTCATAAAGCCCCGCGTCTTTAAGGGCGCTGTTCATCATTTTTGACTCCTTGTTCGCCATAATCATGCCGCTTGGCGTCAGCTGGATTCTCGGACATGGACCTGACATCTCTTATGCTTATTTCAAAGTGAAGAATCTTTCCCGCAAGGGGATGGTTAAAATCCAGCATTATCGCTCCCTCCCATATGGCGCGTATGATGGCGGGTCTCTTCAGGCCGAGTTCGTCCGGCACCTTGACGACCTTGCCCGTTTCGATTGTCTCTCCCAAGAGCCTTTCCTGTGCAACCAGGGTTACCTTTTTGGGGTCATATGGCCCATAAGTGAAGTCCGGCGGGACCCTGATGACCTTTTTTTCCCCCGGGGCAAGTCCGATCAGGCCCTCTTCCACCGGTTTGGGGAATTCCCCTGAACCGCAGACAAAACTGGCCGGTCCGCCCGCCTTTTCAGAGGAATCGACTATCTTGCCGGATGACAGGCGAACCCGGTATTCCATGACCACAACCTTTCCCCATTCTACCCTGTGGTAATGTTTCCCGGAGCGTTCCATGATCAGTTTTCCTCCCTGGGACGTTTGGGAACTGGAATTTTCATGAAATTGATTCCTTCATCCCTCAGCAGTTTTTCCTCCGCTTCCGTGGCAACTCCACGTATACCCTTGGGTTCCGTGACTCCGTAATGTATTTTCAATGCCTCCTGGGCAAAATTTGTACCTACGTCTTCGGTATTTTCTTTTACCGCCTCGTAGATCCTGTGGAGGAATTTTTCCATGGCCATCCGGGTGCCGGCACCTTCTCCACGCCTGGAGGCCTTGCTCAGGGTCACCGGGGACAGGATTTTGCGAACATTACGGCTACCGCAGACAGGGCACACCACCAGGCCTTGCTTCTGCTGTTTTTCATAGGAGTCTCTGTCCTTGAACCAGACCTCGAAAGTATGGTCTTGATCACAACACAGGTCAAAGGCTATCATGTCTTCATGGATAACACTTTGAGCGCTAAACCGCAATTGGAGGAACATGTGACAAATATCTCAGAGAGATGTCGTTACCGGCCGGGAATGGCCTTTATATCCTGGGCCGCAGCTGTTTTTTTCCTTGTTTGTTCCATCCCCTGCGGGGCTTCGGAACATATTGATCAGCTTGCGGCGCTGCTTCAGAAACGGTATGAAAACACCCTTGATCTGTCAGCTTCCTTCACACAGGAGACCCGTTCTCCTGCTGGAGGGCAGGAAACAAGGGCCAGGGGCAAGGTCTTTCTCAAGAGGCCCGGGCTCATGCGCTGGGAGTATGTAAGCCCTGAGCCCCAGCTCATCGTCACGGTCAGGAATCTGATTTATATCTATGAAAAAGATGCGAATCAGGTCATGGTTATGCCCAGGGACAGGCTGCTTTCTTCAGGTATTACTAAGGCCTTTTTTTTCGGAAAGGGCAGCCTGAAGCATTTCTTCATCCTGAAGAAACCGGGGAAAAACTGGCCGCACCGCCAATGGACCCTTTGCCTGGTGCCCAGGTCGGAAAATCCTCAGGTGGACAGGATGTGGATTACCATTGATGAGAAAACCCACCTGGTGCGTGAAATCTGGATTCAGGATAAATTGGGTACAAGGACGCATCTTACGTTTTTTGATATGAAGGTGAACAAAGGGCTCAAGGACAGCCTGTTTAGTTTTGAACCTCCGGCGGGTGTGGAGGTTTACAGGGCGCAGGATGGTTTTTGATGCAGGGGGAAACTTATGAGCGAAATCGAGAGGCTTTCAAGAGACATCAGAAAACTGGCAAAGGAAAAGAACGCCCTGATCCTGGCGCATAATTATCAGGTGAGCGAGGTGCAGGACGTGGCGGATCTTACAGGCGACTCCCTGGCCTTGAGCATAAAGGCGTCCAGGACCGGGGCGGACATCATTCTTTTCTGCGGCGTGGAATTTATGGCGGAGACCGCCTCAATCGTGTCCCCGGAGAAAAAGGTCCTTCTTTCCGCTGCAGGGGCGGGGTGCCTTATGGCGGACATGCTCAGCGCTGATGAATTAAGAGATTTCAAGGCGGAACACCCAGGGGCGCCGGTGGTTACATATGTCAATTCCGTGGCAGAGGTAAAGGCCGAAAGCGATATCTGCTGCACGTCGGCCAACGCGGTCCAGGTCGTAAGGTCCCTTGATGCGCCAGAGGTGCTTATGACCCCTGACCGGAACCTGGCCATGTGGGCACAGAGGCATACTGAACAGAAAATCCATTACTGGCCCGGTTATTGTCCTGTGCATAACGATCTCCAGGTGGCTGCGGTGAAACAGGCCATGGAGCTTCACCCGGATGCCGTGCTGATGGCCCATCCTGAATGTTCCCCCGCCATCCTGGATATCGCCCACGTGGTACGGAGTACAAGCGGCATGCTGGCCTATGCCAGGGAATCAGAGGCCAGGGAGTTCATCGTGGCCACCGAGGAGGGCCTGCTATATCCCCTCAAAAAGGAGAATCCCGGCAAAGAGTTTTATCCTGCCTCGTCCGGCATGATCTGCAAGGATATGAAAAAGACAGGGCTTGAAGACGTGCTCCGGGCGCTTGAGACCGAGGAGCCCGTGGTAAGGGTGCCGGAGGATATCCGCGTCAGGGCGCTCAGGGCTGTTGAACGAATGATGGCCGTCCCCAGGGATTGATCCCGGGCTGATTGCTACCGGGCGTAATCCGGGATAATGGTCATTTCTTACATCCTGACGATTTTCTGCCCCTTGTCCAGGTAAGGCTTCAGGGTTTTCATCTCAACGGGCCTAACCCTGCATTCCAGGCCGATGACCTCCTTGAACGTCCTTTCCAGGCCTCGTATCCAGCGGTGCAGTTCCGGAAGATCTCCGGAAAAAAGGTTCTCCCCAAGGGCGATCCAGACCTCCACTCTTTCCAGATACGCGTGGTTTTTCAGGATCACAAGGTAGCCTGGGAGCCGGTCGTGGAAATAGTTGTCAAGCAGGGAGTCCACTTCCGCCGGATCTATTCTTATTCCCCTGACGGATATGATCTCGTCTGAGCGTCCCTGTACAGGGGCCATGCGCCAGGTGGTCCTGCCGCACGCGCACGGCGTGGTGTCAATGTGTGTGAGGTCGCCTGTCCTGAACCTCAGGAGGGGGTTTGCCCTTGTGGTAACGGTAGTGATGACAAGTTCCCCGGTCTGACCCGGCGGAAGCTGCTCTCCTGTGTCCGGGTTTATTATTTCAGGGATGAAGTGGTCCAGCGCGAGGTGGAGCCCTGATCGTTTTTCACATTCATAGGCCATGCCTGGCCCCACGGCCTCGAGTATCCCATAGCCCGATATCGTTTTGATGGAAAAGGTCTGTTCCAGTTCCTCCCTGGTCTGATTGTCAAGGGTTTCGGCCACGAATATGCCTGTTTTGAGGGACAGCCCTGCCAGGGAGATTCCCGCCTCGTCCAGGCTTCCCAGGAGATGCCTTCCATATGACGGGCTGGTTATGAGAACCGTGGTCTTAAAGTCGAGAAGAATCCGGAGTTGGGCGGGCGTGTGGATTGGATCCGGCGGGATAACCAGGGCGCCAATGGCCTCCGCCCCTTCCTTCAGTTCGTGTCCCAGCACGTACATGCCCGGATCAAGGCAGATCTGGATTATATCGTCCGGGGTCACCCCGCAGGCCATGAGAAACCTTGAGGCAAGTCCTTTTCTGTGTTCCAGGTCCTGCCGCGTGTAGCCGAGAACCACCGGGGCCTCCCGTGACCCCCTCAGGGTATGTATTCTTACGATGTCCCTAAGGGGAACGGCAAACATGTTGTACGGGTAATTGTCGGAAAGATCCTTTCTGGTGGTGAACGGGAGCCTTGTCAGGTCTTTTGCCGAGTTTATGTCCCTTGGAGTGATTCCAAGTTCCTCCATGGATTTTCTATAGAAGGGAACACGGTTATAGACCCTGTTTACAGTGCTTTGGAGGAGTTCTGTGTGCCACTGGTACCACGCGTCTTCAGACAGGTATTCGATCTTGTTATCTTGCATACCCTCGCCTCTTTTTATGATCTTTCTGTTACACTGCTGTAGTCCCTTCCCAGGTAGGCCCGCCTTACCTCCGCGTCCTCGCTCAGATCAGCCGCCGGGCCCTGCAGTATGATCCTGCCCGTTTCCAGCACGTATCCCCTGTGGGATATGGAAAGGGCCTTCCTCGCGTTTTGTTCCACCAGCATTATGGTCATACCCTGCCGGTTCAGGATTGTTATGGTCTTCATGATGGTCTCGACCAGTTTGGGGGCAAGCCCGAGGGATGGTTCGTCCAGCAGGAGAAGGGAGGGCCTGGCCATAAAGGCCCTTCCTATGGCAAGCATCTGCTGTTCGCCGCCGCTGAGGGTTCCGGCAAGCTGGCCTGATCGTTCCCTGAGCCGTGGGAAAAGTTCAAAGACCTGTTCCAGGTCCTGCCGTATCTTCTTTTTCCCGTCCCTTTTTCTGCGGTGAAACGCCCCTATCTCCAGGTTTTCCAGCACGGTGAGGGGGGAGAAAATCTGTCTGCCTTCGGGGACCTGGCTCAGTCCCATTTTTACTATCCTGTCAGGGGACATGCGGTGGATCAGGGTATCCATAAAGGAGATGCTTCCCTGGTATGGGCGGATGATGCCCGAAATAGTGGAGAGCAACGTGGTTTTGCCCGCGCCGTTGGCGCCGATGATGCAGACGATTTCACCCCTGTCCACATGCAGAGAGATGTTTTTAAGTACGGGGACAGACCCGTATCTGGTGTGAATATTTTGAATCTTTAACATGGCCTTGCCAAGGGCTTCCAGGTATTCCGGGAGTCCTGCCCGGGGACGTTCCGGTATCCGACCCGGAACAGTAAAGCAGGTGTTTTGAGTTTGGGCAAGCGGAGTTTATGTGCTAAAGTTTCCCATTTTTTTTAGGGCGGATTGGCTGGAGTTTTCCAATGGCTGGGGGGATACCAGGAAAATCTAACAATATCAATAAGTTATTGCGGAGCATAACTTGTTGATATTATTGAAGATAT
>JALVVK010000098.1 GCA_027023445.1 Deltaproteobacteria bacterium
GCCGAAGCTCAACCTGTATCACCTCGGCCAGGTCCCGGTTCTCTTCCACGAGGTTCAGGTGAAGCTGTGCGAACTTCTCAAGCCTGTTGCGAGGATTGTCGATAGAGGCGATCTCCTGTTTTACCTGAGCGATAATTTTACCTATTTCCTCTTCAAAGATGGTAATAAGGATATCGTATTTATTATTGAAATACAGGTAAATGGTGCCATCGGCAACATTGGCCTCTTTAGCGATTTCGGCAATTCTGGAATTAAAAAAACCCTTTCTTGCAAAAACCCGGACCGCAGCCTGTACGATTTTTTCGTGTTTATCAGCAACCTTCATTGGCTATAACTATGGAGTTAAATGAATGTATGTTCATTCAGATAGTCCATAATGCCATCCCTTGTCAAGTTAAAATATCACCTGAATCTGCATGTCGAATGCCAGGAATCTGCAATTGCAGGATTTAGGTCTCATGTAAATAATTCTTTGCGCGCCCTGGCATGAACCCGGATTATGCAGCCCGCAAGTTTACCGAAGATGCAATGCAAAGGGCAGGCAACTGGAGGAAACAGGTCAAAGCTGAAAACTCAAGGCTCATAGGTGATAGTCACAGAAATCACCTTGTTTCTTAAATCATGAGCCATGAGCTGTTTTCTGTGCATAATCCGGGATAAAAGTTAGCTCATGGGTCCATAGAAGCTATCATGCCGGGAACCATGAACTATTTTCACGACAACCGCCATTGCCAGCAAGGGCACAACGAAGTATAAAAATACATCCCTGAGAACATGTAATTTTTGTCCTTTTTAAAATTTTATTTTTTCATCGCCTTAACACAAACACAACCTGGAGGCTCTTATGCATCCAATCCGTTATCTGTTGCGCCCCCTGCCTGAACCACTCGCAGACCTTGCGGACATTGCCATTGACATGCGATGGAGCTGGAATCATTCATCAGACATATTGTGGAGGATGATTGACCAGGAGCTGTGGGATGCCACAGGCAACCCGTGGCTCATCCTGGAAAGCGTCAGCCAGACCCGTCTGGAGGCCCTTGCCAGGGATCCTGCTTTTCTTGCTGAACTTAATACTCAGACAGCCAACAGAAAGGAGGCCATAGAAAAGGCCACCTGGTTTACTGACAATTACGGCCCGGACGCCATCGGATCCATTACATATTTCAGCATGGAATTCGGCCTGAGCGAGGCCCTGCCAATATACTCGGGGGGACTGGGAGTCTTAGCCGGGGATTACCTGAAAACCGCAAGCGACATGGGTGTCCCCCTTATAGGCATAGGGCTTTTGTACCAACAGGGATATTTTCGCCAGACCCTGGACGCGTTTGGCAATCAACTCGAATTCTATCCCTATAACGACCCTGCCATCCTGCCGGTCATCCCTGTAAGAAACAACGAGGGCGACTGGCTCAGGTTAAAGATATTCATGCCTGGCAGAGATCTCTTCCTCAGGGCATGGGAGGTACAGATAGGAAGGAACAAGCTCTATCTTCTGGATAGCAATGATCCGCTTAATACCCCGGGTGACAGGGGAATCACCGGGAAACTTTACGGAGGCGGCGAAGAGATGCGGCTTCAGCAGGAAATCGCCCTGGGTATTGGCGGATGGCGGCTCCTTGAGGCACTTGGGATAAAATGCGAGGTCTGCCACCTGAACGAAGGCCACGCGGCCTTTGCTGTGCTGGAACGGGCCAGGAGCTTCATGAAAAAGACCGGGCAGACATTCGAGGTCGCCCTCCGATGCACCAGGATCGGAAATATATTTACCACGCATACCCCTGTCAAAGCCGCCTTTGATTCCTACCCGACCGGAATGATAGAAAGATACGCCATGGAATATGGCAGACGCATTGGCCTGAACCTCCGGGATTTTCTCGCCCTTGGCCGTGTAAACCCGGACGATGAGACAGAACCCTTCAACATGGCCTATCTCGCCCTGCGTGGATCAGGGGCGGTAAACGGCGTGAGCAGGCTTCACGGCCGGGTAAGCCGAAAAATTCTGTCAGGGCTTTTCCCCCGCTGGCCCGGGTGTGAAATTCCGGTCGGCCATGTGACCAACGCGGTGCACACTCCGTCATGGGACTCAGATGAAGCGGATAAACTCTGGACCAGCACCTGCTCCAAGGATCGGTGGCTCGGCACCCTTGATGAACTGGAAAAGGATTTCAGGCACACGGATGACGGCACGCTCTGGGCATTCAGATGCAAGAGCCGGCTGAAGCTCCTGGAATTCGTAAAACGAAGGCTGAAGCTCCAGAGAGCTGCCCTCGGACTTGACGAAAAAACCGTATCAAGCTGCATGAACCGCCTGGACCCGAATATCCTGACCGTTGGATTCGCCAGGCGATTCACTGCCTACAAAAGGCCTAACCTGCTGCTTCACAACCCTGACAGGCTGTCCAGCATACTCAATCACCCGGAAAGGCCCATGCAGCTCATAATTGCCGGCAAGGCTCATCCAGACGATGATGCAGGCAAAGAAATGGTAAAGCAATGGGCGCTGTTCCTGAAACGGCCTGACGTGAAGGGCAGAGTGATCTTTATCCAGGATTACGACATGATCGTGGCATCTCAACTGGTACAGGGCATAGATCTGTGGATAAATACGCCCAGACGTCCATGGGAGGCAAGCGGCACAAGCGGCATGAAGGTACTGGTAAACGGGGGGCTGAACCTGTCAGAGCTTGATGGCTGGTGGGCCGAGGCCTACTGCCCGGATGTGGGGTGGGCCATTGGAGACGGCAGGGAACATGATTCGGATCCGGCATGGGACGCCAAGGAGGCGGAGGAGCTCTATTCTCTCCTGGAAAATGATGTTATTCCCTCCTTTTATAACCGGGATAACAGGGGCATACCAACGGCCTGGGTGGAAAAAATGAGGGCCAGCATGGCCCATCTCACGCCCCGCTTCTCATCAAACCGGATGATACGTCAATACACTGAGGAATTTTACCTGAACTCTTGCCGCATGTACAAAAAACGCGCCAGGGACAATGGCAGACTCGGGGCAGAGATAGAGGCATGGAAGGCAGAAATAGACCGTCACTGGTACAATATCCATTTCGGGAATCTGAATATCCATACCGATGGTGGATTTCATGAATTCAACATCCAGATCTATACCGATGATCTTAACCCTGACTACATAAAGGCCGAACTTTACGCCGATCCCCGCGTGGCCGGGGAGGAACCTGAAAGATGGCCTCTTTCCAGGGGACCAAAGCTTGAGGGCTCTATAAATGGCCATCTTTACAGCGCGAAAATCCCCTCTGACCGGCAGGCCGGGGACTACACGGTGAGAGTCATTCCGTATCACAAAGAGGCCCTGATACCGCTTGAAGACGCCCATATACTCTGGCAGCGCTAATCCCGGGGTAACAGAGTATCCCATTTCAAAAAACCGGGCCCTGTACCCAGAAGGCACGTATGTCCCCGTGTCAGATCCCGGGGCCTGGCCCGGCACAGCCTCTGCCCCTTATCCCCAGCCCCCACATGACAGGCTACCTCTATGGCTTAATCGCCAGCAGACCGCGAAACCCTGTGGTCCCTGATAACCAGGTCCACCTCATATGGCCTTTTTATCAAATCCTGAAGGGTATAAACGATGATTTCACGGAAAAGGGACAATAAGTGAAGGGAAAGGGGTGCAAGCAGCCCGACTTTTTGATAGTCTCTTGCAGGAATCTCTTTGAGATTACCAGATCCGTCAAAGAAAAAGGGGCATCGAATCAGCCATGTTATCTCCTCAAAACAAACCCATGGAAACCGGCACATGGATCCTTTTCATTGCTCTCGCGGCCGCCTCTCTTCTTTTCTGTCTTTCCGGATGCGCGGGAAAACAGGACACGACATCCGCCTCCAGCAAATCCGGGGCTGCTACCGTAGCCAACAAAGAATCCAGGGCAGAACTGGAGGAGCGGATCATAGCTTCCCCCATGCTCATCACCTCTGATTACTTCAGAAAAACAAAGGGAGAAGGAAAACAGCTCAGGCTTTTTGGAGATTCCAACAAGGAAAAGCAGCTGGAAAAACGCCTCGCAAGGCTTGAAGAACGGCTGAAGGGCCTGCCCCAAAGGGCAAAGGGGCCTGGGGGCGAACCCGTGCTGAGGCGGAAAGTAGTAATGCTTTCTCTACTTGGAGATCTGGGGCTTGACGTATTGTCCCTGCTACCGGAAGCGCTAAGGCACACGAACGGGCTGGTACCGGTAGATGCCTCCCGCCTGACCAAGCTTCTCAAGGATCATGGCTACACAGTGGCAGACCTTGCCTCTGCCTCGGTGCGGAGGGAAATCGCCTGGACCGCAGGCATCCAGGCCTATCTTCTTGTTTATTTTCCCAGCGGCCCAAGGATAGACCCGGAAAAACCCAGGGCCATGAGGATAGACGTTATCCATGCCACTGAAAGCGTGCTTATAGGATCCTACCTGGCCAGCGTGGATGAATTTGACAAAATAGCCCCGAAAATCTCCGAGGATGTGATAAGGGCCACCGAGTGGTCATGCAGGGTGGTGGACGTCCGGGATGGAACAGTTTATCTCAACGCGGGCAGGCTTACGGGTCTCCAACCCGGAGACCGGCTGAATGTCTATGGCAAGGGCAGGGAACTTGTAGACCCAATCACGCACAGGTCCCTTGGATACGCCCCCGGAAGGCTAAAAGGGATCGTGGAAATCAGGAACCTGTTTGGAACCGACGCCGCTCAGGCCACAGTACTGTCCGGCAGTGGATTCCAGATTGGAGACATAGTCAAGATGGCAGAGCTTGCCAGATAAAAAACACGCTCTGGAGGACAAGGCAAAATGCACCTTTTACTGACAGACCAGCCAGGGGGAAAACTCCTCCTGCTGGGAAACGAGGCCATTACAAGGGGAGCGCTTGAAGCGGGAACAGCGGTGTCTGCCGCCTATCCCGGCACCCCCTCCTCTGAAATCGCCAACAGCCTCTATCATCTTTCAATGGAAAAAGACTCACCGCTTTATTTTGAATTTTCCACCAATGAAAAGGTGGCCATGGAGGTAGCGGCAGCCGCCTCTGCCGCGGGGCTCAGGAGCCTGACCTGCATGAAGCATGTGGGCCTGAACGTCGCATCCGACGTACTGATGACTCTTGCCTATGTGGGCACCCGGGGCGGCATGGTCATAGTCACTGCCGATGATCCGTCCATGCACTCCAGTCAGAACGAGCAGGACAACCGGATATACGCCCGCTTTGCCGGCCTGCCCATGCTGGAACCCACGTCTCCACAGGAGGCAAAGGACATGACCATTGCCGCCTTCGAGATCTCGGAGACCCTTGAACTTCCGGTAATAATCCGTACTACCACAAGGACATCCCACGTTCGGGGCCCTGTGGAACTGGGCGCCCTTCCGGCCAGGAAAAAACCTGAGGGTTCCTTTGAACGGGATCCGGGACGATGGGTTCCCGTGCCGGCAGTTGCGCGGACCCGGCATAAAATTCTCCTTGACAGGCTCTCAAAATCAGGGGAACTGGCAAATTCCTCGCCATATAATAAAATTACGGGCACCGGACCGCTTGGTATTGTGGCCAGCGGTGTTGGCGCGTGCTACGTGGCCGACGCACTGCATGATCTGGATTGTCATGAAGATGTAACCTTCCTGCGCCTGGGATTCAGTTTCCCGCAACCAGAAAACTTGCTGCTGGATTTTCTTAAAAAGGTGAAAAAGGTGCTTGTCGTGGAGGAGCTTGAACCCTTCCAGGAAGACGCGATCAAGATCATTGCCCATGAAAACTCCCTCAACATAAACATCCTCGGCAAGGGCACAGGACATTTTTCAAGGCTCTATGAATACGACCCTCTCAAGGTCAAGTCCGTCATTGCAGATATCCTTGGTATAGACATGAAGCTGCCTGATATCCCTGACATACCCGAGCTGCCGACACTTCCCTTACGTCCGCCCTCCCTGTGCCAGGGGTGCCCTCACAGGGAAACCTATAACGCGGTCAAGCAGGCGCTCAGGGAACTGGATCTGGAGGATAAGGCCATTTATCCCACGGACATAGGATGTTATACCCTTGGCCTGCTCCCGCCTGTCCGCATGGCGGATTACCTGCTATGCATGGGATCCAGCGTTGGAAGCTCCGCGGGATTCTCTGTGTCCACATCCCAGACCATTGTCTCATTCATAGGAGATTCCACGTTCTTTCACTCCGGTATCTCTTCCCTCGCAAACGCGGTGCATAACCAGCATCGGTTCTGCCTGGTTATTCTGGACAACAGCACCACCGCCATGACCGGGCATCAGCCCAACCCAGGGATTAAACTAAGGCCCCCAGGATATGACAAGCCAAGGATAGCCATAGAAGATGTGGTAAGGGCCTGTGGAGTAAAAACAGTAAGAAAAATTAACCCATATAAAAAGGATCAGGCGGTAAACACCTTCAAGGAAGTCCTGGCGCAGGACGGGCTGTCTGTCGTGATAGCCGAGGCGCCCTGCATCCTGTATCTCAAACGGGTTGGAGGCAAAAAATGAAACGCACACGCATTCTTATAACAGGGGTCGGCGGACAGGGAACCCTGCTTGCGTCAAGTCTTCTTGGCAATGCGGCAATGGCAGAGGGAATCCCGGTCCTGGTAAGCGAAGTACACGGCATGGCCCAACGGGGCGGGGTTGTGGAATCCACTGTCATGCTGGGGGGGCTGGAAAGCCCGATAATATCCAGGGCAGAGGTGGATATCCTGGTGAGTTTCGAGCCCCTTGAGACCCTTAGGGCCCTGGACAGATGTTCATCGGGCACGGTCATTATCACCAACACCTCTACCATTGTACCTTTCACAGTGGAACTCGGCCAGGCCCAATACCCTGATACGGACAAATGGATCTCTGTCCTCAGGGATAAATTCAGAAAGGTCATCGCCTATGACGCCAAGGCACTGGCCGGCAGGGCGGGGACGCCCAGGGCGCTCAACGTGGTGCTTTTAGGCACGCTCATAGGCACAGGGGTACTGCCCGTTTCTCCGGAAAGGATGAAGGAAACCATAAGAAAAAAAGTACAGGCAAAATTTGTCGAGGCCAATCTCCAGGCCTTTGAGCTGGGAATGAAGGAGGCGGCATGAAAATATCTTTAAGGACTGCGGGCAGATGCCTTACAGGCAAGACGACGAGATTGAACGGAAAGAGGCTCCTGCTTGCGTGCCTGCTGATAGCCACATTACTGTTCTCCACCATTGCGCTGACCGGGTGTACAGAGCGGCAAAGGAAACAGATCAAACACTTCAAATCCGACCTCATAGGTCTTAAACGCCGGGTAACCCTTTATGACTGCAATGGTCATCCCATAAAATCATGGGAAGGACGCTTCAAGATCGAGGTCCAGGGCGCATACCTGTCTTTTATCGACGATGACGGCAAGGACATAAAGATAAGCGGAACCATAGTTGTCGAGGAACTATAGCCGGAACAACTATACTGACCAGTGACAGACGGACAAAGGAATCCAACCCCCATCCTTGAGGCCCTTTTCCTCATCGCGGGCAGGCCCCTTGGCCTGAAGGATCTTGAAACCATTCTGCCGGAATTTACCCCTGATGAAATCAGGTTGGCGGTTTACGGTTTAAAGGAACAATACAGGCATGAACCCAGGGGGCTTGAACTGGCTGAAGTCGCGGGAGGATTCAGGCTGCAGGTACCTGAGGAGTTTGCTCCATGGGTCAAAAGACTTAAAAAAATTACCCCTGTGCGCCTGAGCAGGGCCGCCCTTGAAACCCTTGCGGTGGTCCTGCACAGACAGCCGGTAACAAGGGCGCAGATAGAACAGGTAAGGGGTGTGGACAGCAGCGGCACCATCAGGTTCCTCATGGACCACAGGCTCATAAGGGTATGCGGCAGAAAGGAAATGCCTGGACGCCCCCTTCTCTATCGAACCACCAGGCGTTTTTTAGAGGTTTTCGGCCTTAAAGACCTGAAGACCATAACCAGAATGCTCCTGGAGCCAGAAACATCGTCGCAACGCAGCCTTTTTGACCAGGGCGAATAGCAAGAGCTGCACATCCGGGTTAAATGGTAAATTCTGAATGTTAAATCAAGGTAATAGATTGTTATATCTTTCTGAATTTAACAACCACCCCTAAAAAGGGTGGAATACAAGGTGACCCTATAAGGGTAAATTAATTCCAAAGCTTAAGTTGCTCCATGCGTCTATCTTTTTCCTGTTGCCATTTCACATACTTACGGACTTT
>JALVVK010000099.1 GCA_027023445.1 Deltaproteobacteria bacterium
TCATAGCTGATTTCCAGGCATATCATGAAAAACAGATAGCCGATATTCAGGATTATTACGAAAAAAAGACAAGCCTTCTCCTGGAAGAAATCCGCCTTTTAAGGGCCAGGATATTTGGCCGCAAGAGTGAAAAGATCCCTCCAAAAGACACAGGCCAGCTTCCCCTGTTTGACATGCCCGAACCAGAGGATGCCGGGGAAGAACAGGCGGGCTTTCCCCTGAGAAGGTGTACGAGATGCGCCAGGAGCGGGCAAAACCCATCCTTGAGAAATTCAGGTAGTGGTTGCTCAAGAAGTCGATCCAGACCCCTCCGAAAGGGCTCCTTGGTAAGGCTGTTCTGTACACCCTGAAGCAGTGGGATCGCCTTGTGGGTTATCTTGAGGACGGTCGTCTTTCGCCTGATAACAACTTTGCCGAAAACAGCATCAGGCCCTTTGTGGTCAGCATAATTCCGGTTATGCGGAACTCCGCATAACCGGAAGAACTGGCTGTTTTCAGGGACCCCCGAGGGAGCCGGGGCCAGCGCCTTGCTCTACAGCCTGATCGAGACGGCCAAGGCCAATGGGCTTGAGCCCTATGGCTATCTCAGGCACATCTTTGAAAAACCGCCCCTTGCCAGGACCCTGGAGGACTACGAAGCCCTCCTGCCATGGAATTGTCCCAGGCCACTTTCCCCGGCTGCCTGCGAGGGTGGGGTTAAATAAGCGCTTACGCTGATTCATCAAGTTTTTCCTGAAAAACCACGACAAGAATAGAGGTAAACAGTTTTTTGTCCTCAAGCCTCGTTCCCGCTCCTTACCAGGAAACGACAGGCGTTATACAGGTTAAGGTGCAGAAAGGAGTTTTTTATGTCCAGAAACGTGCATGGTTTTGATCTGGAAGCCAGATTAAACAGAAGGACTTTTTTAAAGGGTTGCGCCATGGCCGCGGCGGCCCTTGGCCTTTCCGATGACATGTTTCCAAAGTTGGTTAAAGCCGCATCCAGTCCCAGGCGGCCACCTGTGGTCTGGCTGCATTTTCAGGAGTGCACCGGGTGCACAGAGGCCCTTCTCAGGGCGTCACATCCGGATATCGGCAGACTCATACTGGATATCATCTCCCTGGATTATCATGAAACTGTAATGGCCGCGGCGGGCAATCAGGCCGAGGAAAATCTGCGTTCAACCCTTGAAAGGTACAATGGCAGATTTCTATGCGTGGTGGAAGGGGCCATTCCCACCAAAGATGGGGGGATCTATTGCAAGATCGGAGGGAGAACCGCCATGGAGATCCTGGAGGATGTGGCGCCGAAATCCGCCGCTGTCATCGCAATTGGCACGTGCGCCTCATTTGGCGGTGTCCAGGCGGCAAGCCCCAATCCAACCGGCGCGGTTGGGGTGAGGGATCTGTTTAACGCCAGACCTGTGATCAATATTTCCGGATGTCCCCCAAATCCCGTTTCATTCCTTGGTACTGTTTTGCATTTTCTTACCTTTAAACGTCTTCCCCCTACGGATCAACTCGGTAGGCCCCTGTTTGCGTATGGCAGAAGAATCCACGACCACTGCGAGCGAAGGCCTCATTTTGACGAGGGCCGTTTTGCGGATCAGTTTGGAGATTCCGGTCACAGAGAGGGCTATTGCCTTTATAAATTGGGGTGCAAGGGGCCTGAGACCTATTCAAATTGCCCCACCGTCAGATTTAATGATGTTGGAGCATGGCCGGTGGGTATTGGCCACGGATGCATAGGTTGCACGGAGCCCCGGTTCTGGGACACCATGACGCCTTTTTATGAGCGTCTGCCTCATGTAAGTATCCCGGGCACAAATGGGATTTCCTCCAGCGCGGACTCCGCAGGGAGTAAAATTCTGGGGATTACCGCGGCTGCGATCGGCATCCATGCCGCGGCAGGTATCGGGAAACGTTTTTTAAAGAACAAACCTGCTGAAACCGACAATACATAGGGCATAATAATCCTTAAAGATTTTCAAGTAACAAGGGAGTCAATCAATGTCAAAACGCATCGTAGTTGATCCAATAACCCGGATTGAAGGGCATCTCAGGATTGACGCGGAGGTAGATGGCGGCAGGATTGCCAACGCATGGTCATCGGGCCAGATGTGGAGAGGAATAGAGGTTATCCTGAAGGGCAGAGATCCCAGGGACGCGTGGCTTTTTACCCAGCGTATATGCGGGGTCTGTACCACTGTTCACGCCATTGCCTCGGTAAGGGCCGTTGAAAATGCCCTTGGCATGAGTATACCCATGAACGCCCAACATATCAGGAACCTCATCGTGTCTCTTTTTGGTATACAGGATCATATCGTCCATTTTTATGTCCTGTCAGCCCTGGACTGGGTGGACGTGGTTTCGGCCTTAAAGGCCGATCCGAAGAAAACAGCTGCTCTTGCCCACAGCATCTCGGACTGGCCCAATAACGGCGTAAAAAGATTCAAGGCCGTGCGGGAAAAAATCCAGGCCCTTGTGGACAGCGGACAATTAGGGCCGTTTGCCAACGCCTACTGGGGACACCCTGCCATGACCCTTCCACCGGAGGCCAATCTTATGGCAGTTTCCCATTATCTTGAGGCGTTGGATTACCAGAACAAGATAAACCAGGCGCTGGCAATAGTAGCCGGAAAGAATCCCCACATTCAGAATCTTTGCGTGGGAGGCGTTGCCACGGCCATAAACCTGGACAACGATGCCACCCTGAACATGGAACGGCTGTACTGGATAAAGCAGCTGGCCCAGGAGGTTCAGGGCTTTGTGCACCAGGTGTACCTGCCTGATGTTATTGCGATAGGTGCCCTTTATAAAGACTGGCTACGGTATGGTGCTGGGGTAACAAATTATATGACCGTGCCTGATCTCCCAATGGACCCGAAGGGAGAGCACTTTGACATTATGGGAGGTACCATTTTTAACGGCGACCTTTCAACCGCGAAACCCTTCAGGAACTTTAACGATTCATATTTCAGGGACAACGTGGCTGAATGTATAGCCCATTCCTGGTACAAAGGGGACTGGACAAAACATCCCTTTGAGGAAGAAACGGTCCCTTACTACACGGATTTCCAGGATGACGGCAAGTATTCATGGATAACGGCCCCGAGATTTCAGGGTAAACCCATGCAGGTTGGCCCTCTGGCCTGCGTGTTGGTCAATTATGCCCTTGGGCACGAACTCACGAAAAAATACGTGGATTACGCCCTTGAAAAGGTCAGCGCCCTTGCCGGCGTTAAGGTGGGGCCAGAGGTCCTACACTCCACCCTCGGAAGACATCTCGCACGCGCGATAAGGGCAAGCGTACTCATTGATCTTTCACTGAAACATTGGCAACTTCTGGTTGATAATATCAAAAGGGGAGACCTTGAAATATTCAACACGCCAGTGTTTCCCAGGGGGGAGCAGCGGGGCTTTGGTTTTCACGAGGCGCCCAGGGGATGCCTGTCTCACTGGATTGTAATCAAGGATGGCAAAATAAAAAATTATCAGTGTGTAGTGCCGTCCACCTGGAACGCGGGGCCGCGAGACAGCAGGGGAATACCCGGGCCTTACGAGGCCTCTCTCGTGGGGAACCCGGTAGCGGATCCGGAAAAACCGCTGGAAATCCTGAGAACCGTGCATTCCTTTGATCCGTGCATCGCGTGCGCGATACACATGGTTAATCCTCAAAAAAAGGAACTGTCCAGAGTCAAGGTTCTTTAACCCGGGCTATGCTTGATGGTTTTGTGAAAAATCCAAAATATCTCGCAAAGGCGCAAAGCTCGCAAAGGCAGTCTGCTGTCATTAAAAATATTGTTAAGGATAAAGCCTTGTGCCCTTACGAGAGAAGATTTCTTGCGATGCCACCATGTTTAAAGAGCGATTTTCAGTCGGTGGGTCTTAAAGGAGATGGCCATGATATATGAAAGACGTTTGGCATGGAGTGTTTTATTCCGTCTGTTTCACTGGTTTTTCGCTCTTTCGATAGTAGCACTCGTGGTAACCGGGTTCTATATCGGGGATCCATGGACCAACACCACAGTCATAAAAGAGGGTAAAATATTCACCATGGAATACATGCGATATGTACACTTTATCGCTGGATTTGTTTTTACAGGGGCGGTAATCGTCCGAATATATCTCTGGGGCGCTGGCAACAGACAGGAAAAAATTATGGATTTTTTACCCGTCACATCTCGAAATCTCAAAAATTTGTTCTCAACTGTCGCCTTTTATCTATACCTCAAAGATAATTATGAAGACAGGTTGGGTCATAACGCCTTGGCCGGACTGTTTTATTTAATTACGATTGTTATGGCGGTGCTGCAGATTATCTCAGGCTTTTACATGTTTTATCCGGAAAGCAGTTTCTGGCAATCATGCGGCCTCCTTCTCTTCGGCACGCAGGGGCAGGGGAGATTTTTGCATCATTTGTTCATGTGGTATTTTATCCTGTTTGCCTTCGTGCATTTTTATATTGTTGTCTGGAATGACATTCGCTGCCAGGATGGCCTGATTTCTTCCATATTCAACGGCAGGAAATTCAGGCCCAAAAAGGTCTGAAATGGGGCCGGATGCCATTGAAATCAGAATTCATGGCATTGTTCAGGGGGTGGGTTTCCGGCCGAACGTCTTTCGCCTTGCCAGGCACCATGACATCGCCGGCACTGTAACAAACACGGGAGAAGGGGTGTTTATCCGGGCGCAGGGCCTGAACAGAAACCTGAAGGCCTTCATAAACGCGCTTAAGGAAGATGTCCCGGCCCTTGCCAGAATCACGGGCTTTGATGTCAGGCGGTTGGACCATCCCCTTGAATGTTCCTCTTTTTCCATTGAGGCCAGCAGCTCAGGCCAGGTTAAAAGTGCTCTGGTTTCTCCGGATGTCTCCATATGTGATGACTGCCTGAGGGAGCTTTTCGACCCGGACGACCGGCGCTATCTTTATCCTTTTATCAACTGTACGAACTGCGGCCCAAGGTATTCGATTATTCGTTCAATCCCCTATGACAGGCCCAATACATCCATGGGGCCCTTTATTATGTGCGAAGAGTGTGACCGCGAATACCATGATCCCATGGATCGCCGGTTCCATGCCCAGCCCGACGCATGCTGGGAATGTGGCCCCAGGCTTTCCTGGCACAAAACAGGGGGAGAAAAAATCGCGGCATCAGATGTTATTGAGCAGGCCGTGCGGGCCCTGTCTGAAGGCCGGATAGTCGCGCTGAAGGGCCTTGGAGGCTTTCATCTGGCGGTTGACGCGTGCAATGACAGGGCGGTTTCCCAATTGAGGCAGAGGAAAGGCCGACCGCACAAGCCCCTTGCCATAATGGTGGAGGATCTGGAAAAAGCCAAAAAAAATGCGTGGATAAGCAGCCAGGAGGCCCGTCTTCTCAGTTCAAGAGAGCGTCCGATTGTACTCTTGAAATCAAGGGGGGGCTCCCCACTCTCCCCGGCGGTTTCCCCCGGCATAGGAGAAGTGGGAATCATGCTGCCCTACACCCCTTTACATTACCTCCTTTTCCGACATCCGGGATGCCCTGACGCGCTGGTTATGACAAGTGGAAATTTAAGCGGACAGCCGATATGCAGGGACAATTCCGAGGCGCTGGAAAAGCTGGGCCACATAGCGGATTATTTCCTGCTTCATAACAGGGATATTGTAACCTGCGTGGACGATTCAGTAGCCCGGGTGGCAGCAGGACGCGTCAGGCTTTTAAGGCGTGCCAGGGGGTTCGCGCCGGCACCTGTCCGGGTTCCGTGGCATCTGTCCAGGGCACTTGCCTGCGGCCCCGAGATGAAAAACACCTTTTGCCTTTCCCGCGGGCATAATGCCTTCCTGAGCCAGCACCTGGGAGATCTTCAGGGCCTGGAAAATCTGGAGTTTTTCGAAGAAACCGTAAAGCATCTCAGCTCCCTGCTGGAAATAACCCCGGAGTTTTTTGTGTGCGATCTCCACCCGGATTATCTGAGTACCCGCTATGCCAGGGCGGGGAGAAAACCCGTCAGTCAGATCCAGCATCATCTGGCCCATGCCGCGGCGGTTGTGGCGGAGCACGGCCTTGTCAGACCCGTGATTGCCATTGTCATGGATGGCACGGGATTTGGAACTGACGGCACAATCTGGGGAGGTGAAATATTTCAACTGGACCCTCAAAACTGGGGCATGAAACGCCTGGCGAGGTTGCTCCCGATGCCTCTTCCCGGCGGGGACATGGCCACAAAGGAACCGTGGCGCATGGGCATGGCCGCGTTGTTTTCCGCATTGGGTCCGGATGGCGTAACAGAGCGGGCTCTGCCTCCGGCTTTGAGGGCAGTGGAATCCATGCGCAGAAACGCTATCATGCAGATGATCCGCTCCGGCGTCAACACTCCGGCCACCTCAAGCGCCGGGCGCCTTTTTGACGCTGTGGCAGCCATCCTCGGCGTAAGGCTTGAAAATACCTATGAGGCCCAGGCCGCCATGGAACTTACGAGCCTGGCCCTTAAGGCCTCTGCGGGCGAAAATGATTTTAAATGTCCTGCGCCCGCGTCAGAGATTCCGTTTGCCAACACCGCGCCTGGCAAACCGATGGATCTGGACTGGCGGCCACTCTTACGCATGGTTATCTTGAGATTTATGGAGAAACAGGTTCCCCCGGAACTCGTTGCCCTTGAATTCCACATAAACCTCGTCCGTCTTATTTCTTCTGCGGTACAACATTTTTCCCGCGTTTCAGGCATAAAAACAATAGTTCTTTGCGGAGGCTGTATGAATAACAGGTTGCTTCTGGAAGGTCTTTTCAGGAAACTGGCCGAGATGGATCTGGAACTTTATTCCGGTGAATACGTTCCGGTCAATGATGGCGGTATCAGCCTGGGCCAGGTGGTTGCAGGGGGGACAAGGCCATGTGTTTAGCAATTCCAATGGAGGTCGTTGAGATAAAAGACGGAGGAGGCGGCTTGGTTCCCTCGCCGGTTGCCGTGGTAGAGGCCCGGGGTATCAGACAGGAGGTGCGCCTGGACATAGTGGACCGGTTCCCCGCTCCGGGTGACTATGTTATCGTTCACGCCGGTTTTGCCATTCATTCCCTGGAGGCCCATGAGGCCGAAGAAAACCTCAATCTTTTAAGGACCATGGCCGAAGATATTGTTGATGATCAACTTTGACGATTTCAGAGACGGCGATTTGTCAAAGGGACTGTCCCGCCTGCTGAAAAAGGAGGCCGGCACCGCTCCCTTACGCTTTATGGAGGTGTGCGGCACTCATACCATGTCAATCGCCCGCCACGGACTGCGGGAACTGTTCCCGGACAACATTACCATGGTCTCCGGACCGGGCTGCCCGGTTTGCGTCACGTCCCAGGGTGAAATAGATACCTTTATCGCCATGGCCCGGTTGCCAGGCGTGGTAACAGCCACCTTCGGCGACCTGGTCCGTGTGCCGGGGACGGATTCGTCCCTCAATTCAGCAAGGGCTGAGGGAGCTCAGGTTAAAGTCGTTTACTCCCCCATGGACGCGCTCAGGCTGGCACAGGAACGACCAGGCGACATGGTTGTCTTTTTAGCCATAGGGTTTGAAACCACTATCCCCGGCGTGGCTGCTACCGTAAAGGAGGCCGAGCGTCAGGGCCTGAACAACCTTTTGTTTTTTGTCATGCACAAGACCATGCCGCAGGCCCTCAACGCCCTTGTGACAGACCCTGAGCTTCAAATCCAGGGTTTTCTCTGCCCGGGCCACGTCAGCACCATTACAGGCATGAAGGCCTATGAACCACTGGTTGACAATTTTGGGATTCCCTGTGTTATCGCCGGGTTTGAACCCGCGGATATACTCAAGGGGCTCCTGCTCCTTGCAAGACAGGTAAATCAGGGAATCGCGACCGTGGAAAACGCCTATCCAAGAGCGGTTTTGCCAGAGGGAAATCAAAAGGCCCGGGAAATGATCCACGAGGTCTTTGAACCGACTGACGCCACCTGGAGGGGGCTGGGCATCATTAAGGAAAGCGGGTTGAGATTAAGAGAAAAATACTCCCGTTTCGACGCGGTAAAAAGACTCGGCATAGCCTTGCGGGATACGCCGGAGCCTGAGGGATGCCTTTGTGGAGACATATTGAAGGGTAAGGCTTTCCCCAGGGAATGCCCCCTTTTTGCAAAAAAATGCACGCCAATGCATCCGGTTGGCCCCTGTATGGTTTCCACTGAAGGCACCTGCGCCGCACATTACCGGTACGGTGGATAGTTCGAGTGGATATTTTCGGATGGATTATCCACGCAGACACCTCTTGCATTATGAATAATGGGCCAAAGTTGATGGCCTCACAAAAAGTTTTTTCTCACGCAAAGTCGCCAAGGCGCAAAATTTTTTCTTTAATAACAACAGATTGCCTTTGCGAGCTTTGCGCCTTTGCGTGATATTTTGGATATTTTACGAAACCATCAAGGTTAACCGTGGGGGAAGATACAGGGCAAAATGGAGTCAAAACAAATACTTTTAGATCACGGCAGCGGCGGGGGAGCCACACGGGCGCTTATTGACGATGTTCTGATCAAACGACTGGCTAATCCTACCCTGAACGAACTTGGAGACAGCGCCGTTTTTGACCTGCGGCACAACGGTCGCATAGCCTTCACCACGGACAGCTATGTAGTAGACCCCATATTTTTCCCAGGCGGGAATATCGGTGATCTGGCAGTAAACGGTACGGTCAATGACCTTGCCATGGCAGGGGCAAAACCGCTTTACATCAGCCTGGGACTTATTCTGGAAGAAGGGCTCATGGTAAAGGACCTTGAGCGGGTGGTGGATTCCGTGGCGGCAGCCGCTCAAAAGGCCGGGGTCCTGGTTGTGACAGGGGACACGAAAGTCGTGCCAAAGGGGAAGGGAGACAAAATCTTTATAAACACTTCCGGCATAGGCATTCTGCGCGAAGATGTGAATATCTCGGCGGCCGCGGCAAGGCCTGGTGATATTGTCATTTGTTCGGGCAACATAGCTGATCATGGGATTACAATCATGAGTTGCCGGACAGGGCTTGATATCCGGGGAGATCTCAAAAGTGACACTCAACCTCTTAATCGGCTGGTAGAGACGCTACTGGACAAATGCCCCGGGGCTGTAAAATCCCTGAGAGATCCCACCCGCGGGGGGCTTGGAACGGTGCTCAGGGAAATCGCCACCAGATCCGGAGTAATCATCGAAATCAGTGAGTCGGCCCTGCCGATTAAAAATGAAGTCGCCTCCATCTGCGAGCTCCTTGGGATGGATCCCCTCTTCCTGGCCAACGAGGGGAAATGTGTCGCTATAGTGCGTGAGGCGGACGCAGAGAAGGTTTTGCAAACAATGAAATCCATCCCTGAAGGACAGGACGCAAGGGTCATCGGAAGAGTGGTGAATGGTTCGCCTGACAGGGTAGTTCTAAAGACCGCTGTGGGAGGCTCGAGAATCATTGAGCCGCCAAGCGGTGAAATTCTTCCAAGAATATGCTGATATCGTGGAGAATCTTTCATTAAAAATCAGTGAGCTTACATGGTTCATACCTGCGACTCTGGTTCATTCATTATAGCGGAGACAAAAAAAATCATGAAAAAAGAGATCGGGATACTGGGAGTTGGGAATCTGCTCTGCACGGACGAGGGATTTGGTATCCATGTAATCAGGTATCTCCAGAGTCATTATGACCTTCCAGACGAAGTGGAACTCATGGACGGGGGCACACTTGGCCTTATGCTTGCCCCATTTTTTGAGAGAGTCGAGCGGGCCGTCGTAATAGATGTAGTGGAATCTGATGAGCCACCGGGAACGATTCTCTGCTTTTCATATTCGGACTTCAGGGCGGAGGCAAACATCCATACCAGGATGTCACCGCATCAGCTGGGAATCCTGGAAATCCTTGAGGTATGCAAATTAAGGGGCATGGAACCCCAAAATGTGGAATTCATATGCGCCGTGCCCAAAGACCTCAGCCCGGGAACCGAGCTTTCTCCGGCTCTCGCGCCGATGGTGCCGGGGGTTGCCATGATGATTTCAGAACGCCTTCGCAGCGTCTTCCCGAATCTGGAGGAGAAGAGACGGCTGAATGCATGAACTTTCCCTGGCCCAGAATCTAATTTCCCAGGTATTGAACCTGGCCCGGGAACACCAGGCAAAAAAGGTGCTCCGGGTGTCAGTGGAAATCGGCCCGTTTTCAGGGGTGGTAGTGGATTCCTTCAGGTTTGGTTATGAGGTCCTGAGTCAGGAGCACGGTGAAACCAGGGGATCTGTCCTTGAAATCCGGGAGCCGGAACAATCATTCAGGTGTTTTTCCTGCGGCCATGTCTTCAATGGCAAAAAGATGGGCGATCCATGCCCTGATTGCAAAGAGGGCACCCTTGTCGCGTGGGGCGGAGACGATATCATTCTTTTGTCTGTTGAAATGGAATAAGGAGATCTTATGTGCGAAAGTTGCGGATGCCAGGGACAGGGAAGCTTTAAAAAAGAAATAGGGGTCATTGAGGTAAACCAGCGTCTTCTGGCCGCCAATGATGCCCAGGCCGAATTCAACCGGCATTACATTGAAAAACTCGGGGCGCTGTCTATTAACCTCATAAGCAGCCCGGGTTCCGGGAAGACCACACTTCTTGAAAAAACCATAGATGCGCTGGCAGGAGAATTACGTATCGGTGTAATCGAAGGTGACATCGAGACAGAAAGAGACGCGGACCGGATAAGGGCCAGGGGAATCCCGGTGGTCCAGCTCACAACCGGCGGAGCATGTCATCTTGATGCCCATATCGTGCACAAGGGCATCCGGACTCTGGAGACCCAACTGGACAGGACTGGCCTGGATCTGCTGTTCATAGAAAATGTGGGCAACCTCGTGTGCCCCGTTTCCTTTAAACTTGGTGAACACCTGAGGGCAGTACTGCTTTCCGTTCCGGAAGGTTCTGACAAACCCGCCAAATATCCCAAGGCCTTTATGACCTCCCAGGTTTTCCTCATCACCAAGACAGACCTTGTCCCCTACTTTGATTTTTCCATGGAGGAGGCGGAACGCGAGGCCACAAGGCTGAATCCGGGACTTGAGAAATTCAGGCTTTCCTCTGTCACAGGGGAAAATTTTGACGCATGGGTGGGATATCTGCGTAATCTGCTCAAAAAATACAGGAATATCTTGAAGGATTAGCAAAAAATCTCACGCGCAACCGCCATGGTTACAGTGTTTTCTGTCATTGCCATTTTTCGGCGGCATCTTTAGAGATGTCATGCGAAGTTCGCCTCTTCACTAAGCGCTCATGGGCTTTTCGGCCAGATGTAAATCATCTGCCTTTCAACTTCAGTGCAAGGGCTGCATAAGAGAACGGGAGATGAGAAGGGTTAACTCCGGTTCTCAAAAGACAGGCGTCGCCTGGCATGTATCGTTCAGGTCACGATGTATCCTATGAGTTTGTAGATAAGCCTTGCCGCGATGTAGTCAGGGGCGTGCATCCCCTTTATGGGGGAGAGCTCGACTACGTCGAATCCTATGATTTTGCCCGTTTCGGATATGGCGCGAAGCATCCCTGTAAGCTGGTGCCACAAAAGGCCACCCGGCTCCGGAGTGCCCACGGAAGGCATGATGCCCGGGTCCAGGCAGTCCAGATCAATGGTTATGTAGACGGGCCTGCCGGTAAGACGCCCGATTAGCATTTCGGCGGCCCTGCCCGGGTCCATCTCAATTATGTCTCTTGCCCACAGGGGTGTTGTTCCTGATTTTTCCAGGAATTCCATCTCCTCCCTGCTGGTGGAGCGTATGCCAGCCTGGATTACATTGCCCAGATCCCATACTCTGCGCATGACACATGCGTGGCTGTAGGGACTGCCCTGGTATTCGTTTCTGAGGTCGGTATGCGCGTCAAATTGTATGATGTCCAGCTGTCCGGCAGACTTTGCCGTGGCCCGGATGGCGCCTATGCTGACCGAATGGTCTCCTCCCAGCACCACGGGAAGTTTCCTCTGACTCAATATCCCGGCTACTGCCTGTTCCACCTTTTCCGCCATGGATTCAGGAGAGATACAGGGTTCCAGTGCGTCCATTGTGTGGATGCCGCACTGGTAAACCTCTTGTCCTGCTTCTTCCTCGTACAGCTCCATATGCGGAGAGGCCGCCAAGATGTGCATGGGGCCGTCTCTGGCACCCGCCTTGTAGCAGGTAGTTGAATCATAGGGCACCG
Organism: Deltaproteobacteria bacterium; assembly: GCA_027023445.1. Taxonomy (GTDB): domain Bacteria; phylum Desulfobacterota; class Dissulfuribacteria; order Dissulfuribacterales; family JALVPX01; genus JALVVK01. The sequence goes on from JALVVK010000099.1 coordinate 12,136, forward strand.
GGACCATTACCACCCTGGCACGGTCCCGGTCCGAGAAAGGAGTTTTGAGATCAAGAAATTGAATTGACACGTTACTGGGTCATCTGGGCCCTTTCTTCCCTGACGAAGTTCTGAACCCTTCGGATTACCTTGGGGAATTCATGCCCGCGGTCCAGGAGTTTTATCTCTACCTTTTTTATGTCAAAAAGATCCTTTATGCGCTCTATGGCCTTCTGTGCATCAAAGGATTTGCATGAGAAGATATCCAGGCTCAGGTATAGCTTGTCCGGGAACGTGTGAATACTGATATGGCTCTCCGCTATGAGTACAAATCCGGATATGCCCCAGTCTTCCGGTACCTTGCCCGAGTACTTGAACACATAAGGGGGCATGATTTTGGTCATGTCTATTTCGTCTGGATACCGGCTAAGAAAGTCATATATCCAGTCAAGATCCATGAGCTTTTCGCGATCGCAGCCATAGCCGTCCATCATCAGATGTTGTCCGAAGCCATATTCGATGTTTTCCATCGCCGCGCCCTCCGTTATTAAAATGTAGGTGGGGTAACAACCCACAGTATCTGGGCCTGGGTCTGGCCCACGTTTTCAAGCAGATGTTTCTTGTCAGAGGTGAAATAAAAGCACTCACCCTGGCGCAGTCTGTGATGGCCGCGTCCAAGCCGAAGCGTGACTTCACCATCCAGTATGTAGCCAAATTCCTGGCCCTGATGTGAACGATCTTCCCATGTCCTGGCACCAGGGGCCAGCGTGACCAGCACGGGTTCCATGTCTCTTCTCTGGGAGGCCTGAACCAGCAGCTCCACCTTGAATGCTTCCGTGGATTCTGATATCAGGATCCGGTCTTCCTGCCTGTATACGGTCTGTTCTTCCGGGCCTTCCTCGAAAAAAGACGCAAGTTTCTCTCCAAGCACATCCAGAATGTCCTTGAGCGTTGACAGGGATGGAGACGTGCGGTCTCTTTCCATCTGGCTGATATAGCCCTTGGTAAGCCCCGTGCGGTTGGCCAGTTCTTCCTGGGTAAGGTTGTTGGCCAGGCGGAGCCTTTTCAGTTTACTGCCGATGTTAAGGCCCATAATTTCAATTAAATCCAAACAAAGTTACCGTGAAAATAGTTCATGGCTCATGGCTCATGGCTTAAGGAACATGGTGATTTTTTTGTGACTATCACCTATGAGCCATGATCCAGCTTTCATGCACAGGGGCGGGAAGCATCGCTTGGCATGAAAGTTTAGTAAAATTAAACAAACAGATTCATTAAAGGCGATTCTTTATAAGAATAAGCCGGATAATTGTCAAGATTAAAATGATCCCGGATTATGCATTTCCTGATGCAGGGACGCCTTGGGGCCTTGGCGGCAGGAAGGTTGCTTTGATCATCAATTTTTGTTTTTTCGGGATAATCGAAATTAGACTTGAAATGATGTCGTGTGTGCAGGGATATCCGCATCCTGATTAATTCCGGTGCCTTTTCAGGCATGGTATTCACGGGAGATGTTTTTGCTGGATGTTGTAAAATGCGTGCTTCCGGGTAAACTGAAAGGGAAAACCTTTTGTCGGTTGTCCGCATGCGCATTGACTCATCATGCCGGATTCGTTATAACCCTGCGATACAAAAAAAATTGTATTCTATATTTCAAGCATGAAAAAACACCGAATATTAATAGCCAACAGGGGCGAGATCGCCATCCGTATCATGAGGGCCATCCGTGAGCTGGGTCTGGAGTATGTGGTTGTTTACACCAGAGAGGATGAGAACTCCCTCCATGTGGCAATGGCCATGGATTCAGGATTTCCGTATAAGGCCGCGTACCGGATATCCAATTATAAGGATCCCAACGAAATCTTTTCCGTGGCAGACGAGGCGGAGTGCACGGCCATACATCCTGGCTACGGATTTTTTTCAGAAAATTTCCGTTTCGCACGTAGAGCCGCCCTCAGGAGCCGGCCTGTTGTTTTTATCGGGCCCCGCTGGGAGGTCATAAGGGATCTTGGCAGCAAGATCAACACCAAGCGTCTTGCCAAGCAGCTTGGCGTGCCCGTGATCCCCGGTTCCGATGCCCCGATCTACAGCGAGATGGAGGCCGAGGCCCTTGCCGATGAGCTTTTTTATCTCCAGAGGGAACAGGGTATTCAACATCCCTCGGTCCTTGTCAAGGCATCTGCCGGGGGCGGGGGGATGGGCATCGAAGAGGTTAACCATCTGGATGCGTTTCGCCGGGTTTACCGTCGAATACAGAACTATGCAAAGCGGCAGTTTGGCGACGAGGGGGTCCTTATAGAGCAGTGCCTGACCGATTATCAGCATCTTGAAGTTCAGTTACTCGGCAGTTCCCATGGCGAGGTGGTTCACTTCAGTACAAGAAACTGCACGATCCAGAGCACAGGAAGGCAGAAAAGGCTTGAGGTGGCACCGGGTTTTGACCCTGAACATTTCGAGTATCCCTTTGACGCCGGGGCAGTGCTTGATAAAATGGTGGAATACTCGGTGAGACTGGCCAGTCACGTCGGTTATGACAATGTCGGTACCTGGGAATGGGTGGTTACAAGAGACGGTAGGCCGTATCTCCTGGAGGTTAATACCAGGATTCAGGTGGAAAATGAGGTCTCGGCCTGCATTTCAAGGGTGGCCGGCTCATCAGAACCCATTAACCTTATAAAAGAGCAGATCAGGGTGGGCCTTGGAGACAAAATCGGCTACAGCCAGAAGGATATCTCTTTTGAGGGGACAAGTATAGAGATGAGAATCGTGGCTGAAGACACAAGACGGGGTTTTGTGCCATGGTGTGGCACAATTACACGGTTTGAATTTCCTGATACCCCATGGGCAAGGCTTTACACCCATGTCCCCGGCAACAGGCCATATAAGATTCCCACGGAATATGATCCCAACCTGGCTCTTGCCATCATCTGGGGAAAGGATACACCGGAGGCAAAGGAACGGGCCAGAGAATTCCTGATGAAGGCCAATATAGAGGGCCGTGATGCCCAGGGCGGGGAGATCCTCATCAATCTGGATTACCTTTATGAACGCATAGAAGACGTGCTTAGATTCTGATGGCCGGTAATCCATGTACCCCTCTGACATAAACATTTAATATATGCTTACGGATCAGGAACATATGGCAGACAGTGGAAAACTTTTAGCGCAGTTTGTGGACCGCATCTCATACCTTATGGATATCAAGGGCGGGGGTGAATGGGGCAATCTGGAGGAACTGCTCCAGAGAGTTCAGCAACTGCGCCAGTCTGTATTTGATTTTCCGGAGTCCAGGTTGTTCGAGGAAATCGGGCGGATCGAGGACAGGCTGTCTTTCCTGGAAGACAGGGTCGCCGAAGCCCTTTCCCCTGCTGAAATAGTCAATATTGTACGCAGTATCCAGCGTTTCACCCTGATGGATATCCTGGAGAATGTGTATGATTCCTTTGCCGAGCTTGGAGGCGAAGGAGACTGTAACGTGGATCCTGCGGTTGTGGCGGCAAGGGCCACAATCTCCAGGAGGGTGAAGAATAAGGTTTTCAGCCATCAGGTCATGGTTATCGGCCATGAAAAGGGCAGGGGGGAGGAATACAGAAACGGCGGGAGTGCCAAACCCTGGGGAAATGACAAGGCCCTCAGGTACATGAAGGTGGCCGAGACAGAGGGAATTCCTATTCATTTCTATATCTTTACTCCCGGATCTTTTCCCATTGAAGATTTCCCCGGGGCGGCTCAGCAGATAGCCAGGAACATATACGCCATGGCCAAGCTCAAGGTGCCAATGGTGTCCTTTATCTCCGAGGGAGGGTCCGGAGGGGCTGAGGCAGTTGGACTTTCTGATATCCGGCTGATGGCTTCCCGGGGCTATTATTCTGTCATATCCCCTGAGGGGGCGGCAGCCATAGAGGGCAAGATCAGGGAGGGAGAACGGGTTCCAAGGGAGCTTGTGGATCACTGCGCCAGGCAGTTGAAAATGACCGCTGCTGACAATCTTCGCCTGGGCACCATTGACCGCATCGTGGAAGAGCCGCCTCTGGGCGCCCGTCGTGAGGACTACGGCTTTTTCAAGAGGCTCCGGTACGAAATGATCAGGGCTACTGACGAAGTAATACTCAAGACCAAGAGCCTCAGGGCGTTCAGGGCATATGCCCTGAAGAGGCAGGCAGAGGAACAAAAGGGCGTGCCCGATGAGTTCCATGTCTCAATCAGCTGGAATCTTGATGAACTGGAGGTGGAAAGGCTTCTTGAGCTTAGATCCAGGAAATACCGGCAGATGGGAGTGGGTTTTTTCAGGGATCAGAAAAAATCGTTTCTTCCCGTTCTTGGCAGGGCAAGGGAACTGGCCAGCAAGGGTTATTATGATGTGCGCTACGGTCTTTTAAGGGCGCACCAGAAAAACGTGCAAAAGGTAATAGAAGAGGTATCTGGTGAGAGCTCTGTATTCCTCAGAAAGATGGCTGAACCGGTTAAGGCCGCTTATGATTTCGTGTTCCCCCAGCCAAATAAACCCTCCAGACCCGTTCGTGCCGAGGTTTTGGAAAAGAAATCCATTTTTATGGAAGATTGGGAGGGGTGGGTTCCGCCTCTTGCCAATGAGGACCGGACGGTTACCTGTCCAAATGCAAAAAAGAAGGGGTGCCAGGATCTCTGGGTGCCTGATCTGTACGGTGAATTCTGCGGGGTTTGTCCCTCCTGCGGTCATCATTTTCCCCTGGAATATCAATGGTATTTGAACAATCTTTTTGACAAAGACTCTGTGAGGGAATTCAATGAACACATAGCCTCCGGGAACCCTCTTGGGTTTGATGGATTTGAGCCGCGCCTCAAGAGGGATATACGGCGAACAGGGAGGCGTTCAAGCATGATCACCTTTGATGCCAAGGTCCAGGGGATAATGGTAGTGGTGGCTATGCTGTTCAGTAACTTCCGGAACGGTACGGTTGGAACGGCTGAGGGTGAAAAATTTGTCAGGGCGTGTGACAGGGCGCGAACAACCAGGCGTCCTCTTCTTGCCTATGTCCACACCACAGGCGGGATACGCATTCACGAAGGCACATTGGGCGTGGTGCAGATGCCCAAATGTACCCTTGCGGTCAGGGAATATATAGACAGCGGCGGTTTTTACATTGTGGTTTACGATAACAACTCCTACGCCGGCCCTGTGGCCAGCTTTCTGGGGTGCTCCCCGTATCAGTTTGCCATAAGATCATCCCGTATCGGCTTTGCCGGTCCCAGGGTGATCAGGGAAACCACCGGAGAGGATGTCCCGCCTGACTATCAGAGCGCGAAGAACGCCCTTGGCAGGGGGCATATCCAAGGGATATGGGACAGGAGAAATTTCCGGAAAAATCTCTTTGAAGCCTTTATCCGTATGGGTGGGCCAAATCTATACTACAGATAAACGGAACCCGATATGGACATCAATCTAAACGATCTGCTCAGGCGTTACCGCTCTCATCCCTTTGAGGATTACCACGTTGAGACGGAACATACCGGTAAAATCAGTTTCAAGGTGAAAGAGGGTCAGGAGGTCAGGGGACCTGGGGGCAAATGGGGGCAGAGGCCGGGGACCCTGCTTTATTTACTGGAGCGTGAGAGAAACGTCAAAAAGATACATGCCACCTGGAACGGCCAGATAGCGGAGCTTAAACGGGAAAAGGAAGGCCGGTTTGTCGAGGCCGGCGAGGTGATTCTTGCCATAAGACATCGTCTTGGCAAGGAGGAGATTATGGACAGGATCCTAACCAGGGTCCTTCATATATTTCCTGCTCCGCAGCGGGCCAGGTATCTGCTTATACCCGAGCTGGCCCAGAAGCTTGAAAAGACCTCTGAGAAAGGCGTCTTTATTGAGCCCGGCGATGAGAGCCTCATCATGTCTCTTATGAAAAGGGACACGCTCATTTCATATGACGGGCCTCCGGGGGTTATCTACAAGGTGTATTTCCAGTCCGGAGCCATAGTGGAGCAGGGAGATCCGTTGCTTGGAATCTGCCCGCCTGACAAGCTGCGCTATGTGCAAAAGGTGATCCAGAGAATCCGCACCGAATGGGAGGAGTAGTATAAGATCCTTTCTGATTGCCCTTCAATTCCTCACAATAATCACATTCCAGACAAGGCTCTCCGCCACCCCATGGGAACTGCGCTCAAGCATGGCGTATTTTCCCCTGATCGGCCTGCTCCTGGGCGGATTTCTGGCCGGTCTTAACTGGGCGGGACAGGGGCTTTTACCCCCCTCTGTGTTGGGCGTGCTGGAGGCCGGTTGGCTGGTCCTGCTTACGAGGGCGCTTCACCTGGACGGCCTTGCGGATACAGTGGACGGCCTGGGTGGAGGGCGCGATGCCGAACACGCCCTTTTCATCATGAAGGACAGCAATGTAGGTGCCTTCGGGGTGACAGCCGTTGTGCTTGTCCTGCTTCTGAAGGCCTCGTGCCTTGCCGGGCTGTCCAGGGCCGGCGCCTGGCAGGTAATGCTCATAGCCCCATGTCTTTCAAGGTTCAGCCTTGCGGTTCTCGGCTGTTTTTCCTGTTACGCGAGACCTGGCGGAGGACTGGGCACGTGTTTTGTTGGCAGGGAGAACAGGTGGACCCTTTTTCTTTCAGCTCCCACCGCCCTTGTGGCCGGATGGATCATGCTGGGGTGCTGGGGGGTTGGCGCTGTCGGAGTTGTCGCGTTTCTTGGTCTTTTATCCGCGTTATTTTTCCGGAAGGTCCTGGGGGGGGTTACGGGTGACGTTCTTGGCGCCCACCTGGAGATTACGGAATCACTGGTCCTGCTGGCAGGCCTCTGGTTGGTTGGCAGGGGAGGAGCCTGGTAATGGATGGTGCAAGCCCGGTAAGGATTCTTCTTTTTCGTCACGGTATGGTGGATGGAGCGAAAGGGGTTTTTTACAGCCAGCGGGATGTCCCCCTTTCCAGGCAGGGGCAGGAGCAGGTCCACGCCTGGTGTGCATGGCTTGAGGACCTTGATGTTGCCGCGGTGTACAGCAGCGATCTGTCCAGGTGCCTGTTTCAGGCACAGGCCATGGGCCGTGTGTGGGGTCGCGAGGTCAGGGCCCTGAGGGAACTCAGGGAGGTCCATTTTGGCGAATGGACAGGTCTTTCCTGGGATGATATCGAGAAGCGGTATCCTGGCTGGATGGCAAGGCGCATGGAGGATCTTGCCGGGTTTCGTCCTCCAGGAGGTGAAAATCTTGAAGATGTCCGTCAAAGGGCCCTCGGCGCCCTGATGTCCATAGTGGAAAAACATGGGGGAAAAACCGTTGCCGTGGTTTCTCACGGAGGGGTGAACAGGGTGATTCTGGCCAGTATCATCGGCCTTCCCTTAGGGAATATATTTTCCCTGGGCCAGGATTTTGCCTGTCTCAATCTGCTTGATTTTTATCCCGATGGGTACTCCGTTCTGCAGGCCCTGAATATAACTTTATCCCATTATCCCGGATTGTGTACTCGTAATTTTACCGAATCTACCGCGTTGTCGCGCACCTGAATTTCCCAAGCACGTCTACGTGCCCTCCGCCTTGTATCTAAAGTGTTTTCCTGTAACTATGACCCGTGACCCATCTATCGCGTTCAGCGGGACAGGCGCTAATCCTTTGATGTGCAGGATGCCGCCAGCATGTACAGTTCATCCGGAGTGTTGGCGCCTTTAAGGCATGTCATGTCCGGGCAGAAACGGGCAACCTCCTTTTTGGATACCAGGTGATATGGCACTTCTCTCACAAACGATCTGATGCTGAGCCGCTTGTTCCTGAGACGTTCCTCTACCAATGGTAACAGCTTTGTGTGGTATATGGCGTGCAGGGGTTCCATGCCCGTCAGTCCTTCCGGAATTATAACGGACGCCCGGGTTTTTAACGTCATCATCCACGCCATGAAGTCCGGCTGAACCAGGGGCATGTCGCAGGCGAGAAGAAAGATCCTTCTGGATTCCGCGTGATAAAGGGCGCTGTGCAGGCCTGATAACGGGCCAAGCCCCGGGAAAAGGTCGGGTATCACAGGTAAGCCAAAGTCAAGATACGGCCTGGGATCATTGGCTATTATGAACACTTGTTCAGTAATAGATCTGGCTGCGCCTGTCACTGTCTCAATCAGTGTTTTGTTTTTCCACGGGGCGAGGGCCTTGTTGCTGCCAAACCTGCTGGACCGGCCCCCGGCAATTATCCATATATCCAAGCCAGTTTCTCCTTTCCGCATTTGTTAGAACCCTTCCGGGATGGATCTAACGGATAAAGACTAATATTTTTGTTTTATACTTGACATTTCTTGCTGTGACGAATATAAAATTTGCGTGAAGTACTGAGCGGAGATTCAGTGGCGGGTGAGCCAACTGTAATTCCGCTCGAGGTGAATGGGAGCGCTTTTGTATCTGTCTTCACATAATTCGGAATACTTAGCAGAACCCACAGCCCTGTCTGATACCAGGTAGTGTCAGTGGGATCAAGTTAAATACCCTACAGGAAAGGAGTTAAGGTTATGGCATTGGTAAATCCACATGGTTCGAAGAAGAAGCTGATGCCCTTGAAGCTCAAGGGGGCAGAGCGGGAAGAGGAAATCAAGCGTGCCGAAAACATGAAGCGCATCGACATCCGCTCCAGGGAATCTGGAGATATTCTGATGCTGGGCATGGGGGCCTTTACGCCGCTTACGGGCTTTATGGTTAAGGACGACTGGGAAGGTGTTGTTGAGGATATGAAGCTCAGGAAGGATGATCCGGGTACCTTGTGGCCCCTTCCTGTTACCCTGTCCATTGACGAGGATACCCGCAAGAATATCAACGAGGGAGACGAGGTCGCCCTGTATGATAAAGAAACTGGTGATCTGATGGCTACCATGAAGGTGGAGGAGATCTACGAGCCTGACAAACGCAAGGAATGTGAAAACTGCTTCAAGGGTGCCGGCCCGGATTCAGAAAAGTTCTGGGACGTGGCCCTGGAGGATCATCCTGGCGTGCAGCAGGTCATGAACTCCGGCAAATACTATGTCGGCGGACCAATCAAGGCCCTGTCCGAGAAAGACTTCAAGGCCAAATATGGCGAGGCTTACATGTATCCGTCAGTCTCCAGGCAGATCTTTGAGGAGCGCGGCTGGAGCACGGTTGCAGCCTTCCAGACCCGTAACCCCATCCACAGGTCCCATGAATTTCTTACAAAGATCGCCCAGGAGGTCCTGGACGGCGTATTCATTCATGCCCTGGTCGGCAAGCTGAAACCCGGCGACATTCCCGGAGAGACCAGGATGAAATGCTACAAGGCGCTTCTGGACAACTACTACAACATGGACAGGACAGTCCTTGGTGTGTATCCCCTTGAGATGCGTTACGGCGGACCAAAAGAGGCCATTCTGCACGGTATCTTCCGCCAGAACTTTGGCTGTTCCCATCTCATCATCGGGCGTGACCATGCCGGTGTTGGCGACTTCTACGGCCTGTTCGAGGCCCAGGAGATCTACGATACCCTGTGGGATGGAGCCCTGGAGCTTCAGCCCCTCAAAATTGACTGGACCTTCTGGTGCTACAAGTGTGGTGGTATGGCCTCCCTCAAGACCTGTCCCCACAGCAAGGAGGATCGTTGCGTGGTGAGTGGTACCAAGTTCCGCCGCCTGATGTCCGAGGACAAGGTTGATGAGATTCCACCCGAATTCAGCCGTCCTGAGGTTCTGGAGATCCTGAAAGAGTACTACGCGAACCTGACCGAAAAGGTAAAGATCAAGAAGGGCGCCTTTGAAGACCTTAAGTAAATAAGCGGTGGCAGACCCTTTGCGGGGTCTGCTTCTGTCAAGATAATCAGTGTTTTGTGGTAGCCATTATGAAAGGAGGTGGAGAACCGTAGGATACTGAAATCTTAACTTTTAGGGTCAGTAGTCTGTAATAACTAAACAACTTAGGAGGTATTGAGATGCCAAGTTTTGTTAACCCGGAAAAATGTGATGGCTGCAAAGGCGGAGAAAAAACAGCCTGCATGTACATCTGCCCCAACGACCTGATGGTCCTGAATCCCGACGAGATGAGGGCCTACAATCAGGAGCCCGACCAGTGCTGGGAGTGTTACTCCTGCGTAAAGATCTGTCCTCAGGGTGCCATTGAGGTTCGTCATTATGCTGATCTGGCGCCCATGGGTGGTTATGTCCAGCCCATGCGCGGAACCGATTCCATTATGTGGACGGTCAAGTTCCGTAATGGAAACATGAAGAGGTTCAAATTCCCCATCCGCACCACTGCGGAGGGTTCCATCAAGCCTTATGAGGGCAAGCCTTCCCCGGATGCCAGTGCCCTGGACAATGAGCTGCTGTTTACAGAGACCGCTGGCGGCAGGCCCGAGTGCAAACCCTCAGATTTCGACTAAGCGCCGGATATCTGTGGACTGTAACGAAAAAAATTAGATCAGCTTAAAATTAAGGAGGATTCAAGATATGGCACTTCGCAATAAACCACAGTGGGAGCTGCTGGCAGAGCCGGATCTTTCCAAGGTTCCTGTAGAAGAACACGAATATGACGCGATTATCGTTGGTGGCGGTATGGCTGCCTGCGGAGCCGCGTGGGAGATCGGCAAGTGGATGCCTGCCGGTTCAAAGGTATGCCTGGTGGACAAGGCCGCTCTGGAGCGTTCAGGCGCTGTTGCCCAGGGCCTTTCCGCCATCAACACATACATTGGTGAGAATACCCCCTCAGACTATGTCCGCATGGTCCGTAACGACCTTATGGGTATAGTCCGCGAGGACCTCATTTTTGACCTCGGCCGTCACGTTGATGATTCCGTCCATCACTTTGAGGAGTGGGGTCTTCCTATCTGGAAACAGAAGGGAGACGAAGGAAAGAAGCTTACTGAAGGCGGCAAGCCTGTCCGTACCGGTAAATGGCAGATCATGATCAACGGCGAGTCCTATAAGTGCATCGTCGCAGAGGCCGCCAAGGCCGCCCTGGAGGAGATGGGTTATGACCTCCATGAGCGCGTCTTCATCGTGAAGCTTCTTCTCGATGCCAACAAGGAGAACACCATTGCCGGTGCAGTGGGCTTCAGCGTCCGCGAGAACAAGGTCATGTTGTACAAAACCAAGGCCATGATAGTTGCATGCGGTGGCGCAGTGAACATCTTCCGTCCCAGGAGCACGGACGAAGGTAAGGGCCGCGCGTGGTACCCCGTATGGAACGCAGGTTCCACATATGCCATGGCCATGCAGGTTGGTGCCGAGATGACCATGATGGAAAACCGCTTTACCCCGTCCCGCTTCAAGGACGGTTATGGCCCTGTTGGTGCGTGGTTCCTTCTCTTCAAGGCCACAGTGACCAATGGTGCTGGTGAGCATTATGTAAAGAGCGATAAGGCCAAGGCCGAGCTTGATAAGTACGCGCCTTACGGCCACGCTGCCGTTACACCCACCTGCCTGCGTAACCATCTCATGCTCTTTGAGATGAAGGAAGGCCGTGGTCCCATATTCATGGATACCGCAGCCGCCCTCAAGGCATTCCTGGACGAGAAGAAGGCATCCGGAATGGATGACAAGCAGCTCAAACGTTACTGGAAGGAACTTGAGAGCGAGGCATGGGAAGACTTCCTCGACATGTCAGTGGGCCAGGCAGGTCTCTGGGCATCCATGAACATCGAGCCTGAGAAGGTGGGTTCTGAAATTATGCCCACTGAGCCTTACATGCTGGGCAGCCATTCCGGTTGCTGCGGCATCTGGGTCAGCGGTCCCAACGAGGACTGGGTACCGGATGATTACAAATGGGGCTACAACCGGATGACCACGGTTAACGGACTCTTTACCGCTGGTGACGGTGTCGGTGCGTCCGGGCACAAGTTCTCCTCAGGTTCCCACTCAGAGGGTCGTATCGCTGCCAAGGCCATGGCCAGGTACGTGCGCGACAACGCAGACTTCACCCCGACGCCGGCCCAGAGCGCGGACGAGCTGAAGGCCGAGCTGTACAAGCCCGTTGTCACCTACTATGAAAACTATAAGAAGACCACTGACGAGATGGTCAACCCCAACTACATCAAGCCTCGTCACATGATGGAGCGCCTGATGAAGTACACCGACGAGTACGGTGGAGGTTGGTCCCCATACTACATGACCAATGGTCATCTCCTTGAGATCGTCATGAAGCATCTGCAGATGCTCCGCGAGGACGCCGAGAAGATGGCAGCCAGCGGTCTCCACGAGCTGCTTCGTGCATGGGAGAACCTTCACAGGATCTGGACGGTTGAGGATCACCTGCGTCACATCCAGTTCCGTGAGGAGAGCCGTTATCCCGGATTCTACTACAGGGGCGACTTCCCGCAGTGCGATGACAAGGATTTTGACGAGGGCGGCTGGAAGTGCTTTGTCAATTCCAAGTACGATCCCAAGTCCGGTGAGTGGACCTGCATGAAGAAAAAGTGTCACAAGATCATTGCCGACTAATTGATTTGGTTGGTGGTGACTTGAGACTGACCACCTGATATGAGTCCCAGGTGCCGGTAAGCCGGTACCTGGGATTTTTTAAATAATCTGTAGCTCAGGGTTGAAGGCTTGACAGCCGGGAAGAATTTGTCCAAACTGATCTCTCGGGGAGAACGGAGTCTTGAACCGTGGGTTAACAAGTGGCCTAATAATAAGCGGAAATCCTTAAAACCAAAAGGAGTGAAGATATGAGCAAGAGTATCCTGGTAGTGGGCGGTGGCTTTAGTGGTCTCACGGCTGCGGTCGAGGCTGCTGAGGCTGGCTACGATGTCTACATAGTGGAAAAGGAGAGTTATCTCGGGGGGAGGGTGGCCCAGCTCAACAAGTATTTTCCGAAGCTGTGTCCGCCTACATGTGGGCTTGAGATCAACTTCAGGCGGGTCAAGACCAGCCCAAGGATAACCTTTTACAGCATGGCCGAGGTCCAGTCCATTTCCGGTAGTCCTGGCAATTTCAAGGTCAAGCTGAAGGTCAATCCAAGATTTACCACTCCTCAGTGTACAAACTGTAAACCTGGCGAGGAGGCCTCTACCACAGAGGTGCCGGATCAGTTCAACTTCGGTATGAGCACGCGAAAGGCTATCTATATGCCTCACCCCATGGCCTTCCCCAATCAGTGCGTGGTGGATGCTGCGGTGGCCGCTACAGAAGAGGGCCAGAATATAAAGGCCGCCATGCCCGCTGGCCACGTGGATCTCAACCAGAAGGCCGAGGTGGTGGATCTCGAGGTGGGGGCGGTCATAGTGGCTACCGGGTGGCAGCCCTATGATCCCAATAAAATGGACAACCTGTCGTTCAGTCAGTTTGACAACCTCATCACAAATATGATGATGGAAAGACTTGCGTCACCATCCGGTCCGACAGAGGGCAAGATTCTGAGGCCTTCGGACCAGGCGGAACCAAAGAGCGTTGGTTTTGTCCAGTGCGCCGGCTCCAGGGATGAAAATCATCTTCCATATTGTTCCTACATATGCTGCATGGCCACACTGAAACAGGCTATGTATATAAGAGAGCAGAATCCAGATATTGAGGTCTATATATTTTATATAGATATTCGGTCGCCAGGCCGGAAATATGAAAACTTCTATAAAAAGGTCAAGGCAGACGACAAGGTCCACTTCATCAAGGGCAAGGTCGCGGAGGTCAAGGCCGGTTCTGACGGTAATGTTATATTGGTTGCCGAGGACACTATTGGTGGAGGCCGGGTAGAGCAGGAGGTCGAGATGGGCGTGCTCGCCACGGGCATGCAGCCGGTTGGAGCCGTAAGCCCTTTACCGGGGGTAAAATATGACTCCGACGGGTTCGTGATTCCCAAGGAGGGCATTATCCCGTGCGGTTGCGCCAAGAGGCCGGTGGATGTAGTCTCATCCGCACAGAGTGCTACGGCAGCGGCATTAAAGGCTATACAGGTTGTTAGGAGGGCAGGCTAATGTCTAAAAAGATAGGTCTTTACATATATACGGGTGATGGAATTGCTGATGCCGTCGATGTGGACAAGCTCGTTGAGCTTGCTACCGGGGACCTTAATATCCCGGTGGTCAGGACCCACGACAATCTTTATTCCCCGGAGGGGGCGGCCATGGTCAAGGCAGACATAGAGAAAGAGGGGGTTAACGCCGTTCTCCTCGCCGGTCTGTCTCCTAGGTATGAGTTTAAGGATTTTGATTTCCCCGGCGTTCTCGTGGAGAAGGTCGGCATTCGCGAGCTTGTGGCCTGGAGCCATCCGGTGAATCCTGAGGACGAAAACGCGGAGGCCCAGAAAGAGCATGTGCAGGAGCTTGCTGAGGACTATCTGAGGATGTACGCGGCCAAGATGGGGAAGGCCGAATTACCTGAACCCTATAAAATGGAGCAGGTGAATCAGCGCATCCTCGTGATCGGCGGTGGCGTTACCGGGCTTACCGCGGCTCTTGAGGCCGCTGAGGCCGGACACGAGGCGGTCATTATCGAGCGTGAGAGTGAGCTTGGAGGGCATGCCGCCAAGTACAGAAAGCAGATTCCCATCGGCCCGGATTATTCCCATCTGGCCGACCCCATAGTTGGCGATCTCATCGCCAGGGTTCAGGCCAACGACAAGATTCAGGTGAAGACCGGGACAGAGATTGCCAGGATAGGCGGTGTCCCCGGGGCCTTCAGGGCGAGTCTCAAACCTGCCGGAACCAAGAGCGAATGGGATGCCCCGGTTCCGCTGACCGACGAGGAAAAGCTGGATGAGAATGGCAATGAACTCTCAGCCGAGGACCAGAAGAAGAAGTATGATGAAAAGAACGAGGGACGGCAGGACTATATGCAGGAGGATCCCTCGGCAGAGGTATTCGGTGCCATAGTCCTTGCTTCAGGCTGGACACCTTATGAGCCTGCCGATGATGAGTTTCCGCACCTTGGTTGGGGTAAGAATGGCGTTGTCACAAACTGGCAGCTTGAAGAGATGGCATCCTCCGGACAGATCAAACGGCCGGACGGCAGAGCTGTCAAGTCAATCGCCTTTGTACTCAGTCCCGGTGCCAAGGAGGATGATGCAGACTTCCCGTATGCCTCAGCAGTTACGAGCCTGGTTGCCCTGAAGCAGGCAAAGATGTTCAGGGAGAGCAATCCTGACGGTAGGGCCTATATATTTTATCAGCACATGAGGACCCCGGGACAGTATGAGTATTTCTACAAGGGGCTTCAGGATGACGCGGGTATCTTCCTTACCAAGGGGGCGGTTACCGAGGTCAAGGACGGTGCGGCAGGCGCCCTTACGGTAAATGTGGAAAATACCATCCTCGGTGAGGATATCGCGGTTGACGTGGATATGGTGGTCCTGGCAACAGGCATGGTGCCCACTACCAGGGACGAGGCGGTTGTTAACCTGGCATACCGTCAGGGACCGGCCTTCAGAGATCTGGATCTCTTTGGCGGTTACTGTGACTCTAACTTCATATGTTTCCCATACGAGACAAGGCGCACCGGTATCTATGCTGCTGGTGGCGTACGCAGGGGAATGACAATCGAGGAGTCCATTGAGGATGCGACCGGTGCTACCCTGAAGGCGATTCAGTGTCTGCAGGCAGTGGATGAGGGACACGCGGTTCACCCGCGTACCTGGGATTACGATTTTCCTGATTTTTACTTCCAGCGTTGTACACAGTGTAAGCGCTGTACAGAGGAGTGTCCGTTTGGTGCCCTGGACGACGATGAAAAGGGAACACCCAAACCCAACCCGACAAGATGTCGCCGTTGTGGGACCTGTATGGGTGCCTGTCCTGAAAGGATTATCGGGTTCAAGGATTATAATATCGATATTGTCGGCTCTATGATTAAGGCCATAGAGGTTCCGGATGATGATGAGGACAAGCTCCGTATGATCATTTTCGCCTGTGAAAATGACGCCTATCCCGCACTGGATCAGGCGGCCCGCAAGGGCAACGCGTGGTCTCCACTGGTCAGGATCATACCTGTCAGGTGCCTGGGCTCTGTGAACGTGTCCTGGATCAAGGATGCCATGTCCAGTGGCATAGACGGTGCGTTGCTTCTTGGTTGTAAATATGGGGATGATTACCAGTGTCACTTTGTCAAGGGCAGCGAGCTTGCCAACCGCAGGATGGAGAATGTCGCCGAGACATTGAATTCCCTGGGGATGGAACCGGAAAGGGTCAAGCTGGCGCAGATAGCCATAGATGAATTTGACAAGGTGCCTGGAATAATCAACGATTTTGTTGAAGAGATTGTCGGAATGGGACCAAATCCCTTCAAAGGCTGGTAGGAGGAGGTTATAGAACATGGCCGAGTACAAGCGAGTTGAGCCGGACCTTGATTTTATCAAGGGAGTTATGGAATCAGGTGGTGACACCCTTAATCGTTGTTATCAGTGTGCCACCTGCTCTGTGGTGTGTCCTTTGTCCACCCCGGAGAGTCCGTTTCCAAGAAAGGAGATGCTGTGGGCACAGTGGGGGCTTGCCTCTAAGGTTTCCGGTGACGCGGATGTCTGGTTATGTCACCAGTGTGGGGACTGTACGGCATATTGTCCCAGAGGCGCACGTCCAGGCGATGTCCTGGGCGCCATACGGGCGAATGCAATCAGGTACTACGCCCGTCCCAGGGCGCTCGCAGGCATTCTTTCCAAACCAAGCGGCGTCCTTGGCATGGTGATAGCCGGGATGGTGTTGTTTTTCGTTGCCGCTGCTCTCTGGGCAAAGGTAACTGGTGAGGCCTTCCCATTCCCGGAGGGATACGTTGAATATCACAAGTTCCTCAGCGTGGTTCCAATAGATATAGTTGTTCTGCCAATAGTTGGTCTTATTGCCTGGGCCTGTTATCTTGGAGTCAGGGACTTCTGGGGCGATATATACAGGGGGGCTGGCCTGCCTTTATCCTATAATGGCACCGCATCCTCCCCATCGTTTGGAATTCTCATGACCAGGTATCTCTGGCCGGCAATCAAGGAGATTCTGTCCCACGAGAGGTTTAAGAAGTGTGGACAGACCTCTGAGAGGGTGAAGGGACACCTGTGGGCCCTCTGGGCTTTTATCATCCTCTTCGCGGTTACTGTGTATGTTATGATATATGCTGATGTGCTTGGCAACCTCTGGCCTAAGGCTGGCTTCCACACGCCTCTTCCACTGTGGCATCCGGTTAAGATCGCCGGTAACGTCGGCGCCATTATGCTGATTGCCGGTATATGGATGATCAAAACCATGAGGGAAAATAAGACCCGTGAGGGGATTCTTTCAAGCTCTACGCAGGACTGGATCCTTATATGGCTGATTTTTGCGGTCGGTATAACGGGCTTGGGCGCTGAGATTATCAGGCTTGCTCAGGTGAAGGTGCTGGCCTATCCGGTGTATCTGGTACATTTAGGGTGTGTGATAACGCTGTTTGTCTCGCTGCCATACAGCAAGTTTGCTCACTTGCTTTATAGAACGACCGCCTATGTACATCAGCATTACGCTGAAGATATCAGGGCGGGCAAGGCAGGATTTGGCCTGGAAAAACCGGGGCGCCCAGCGCATTAGTCATTTCGCATCATGATTGCTGAGGCAGCGGCCGTATCCGGCCGCTGCTTTTTTGTTGAAAAAAAACTTGAAGTTCCATGAACAAGTGTTTATATATTGGGTGCTCTTGGGCTCATTGCGGCATAGCGTCCTATAATAGCACTTGCTTTTTGGGGAGACTCGGTTAAATTAACCGCTTCGAGTCGGGCTGGCGTAGCTCAATCGGTAGAGCAGCTGATTTGTAATCAGCAGGTTGCGGGTTCGAGTCCCATCGCCAGCTCCAGAAAAATCAGTGGAGAGGTTCCCGAGCGGCCAAAGGGGACAGACTGTAAATCTGTTGGCGACGCCTTCGGAGGTTCGAATCCTCCCCTCTCCACCATTCTTGTGAATAAAATGGTGCCCCTCAAATATTGAACAGGATGTGGCCGGCCGGTGTGGTTGCTGTCGGCGGGTTGACAGGCCTTTTGGTTCGATGTTTCTGGAGTGCTGTTTTTGCCATAGGCGGGAATAGCTCAATTGGCTAGAGCATCAGCCTTCCAAGCTGAGGGTTGCGGGTTCGAGTCCCGTTTCCCGCTCCAGAGTGGCCCACGTAGCTCAGTCGGTAGAGCACTTCCTTGGTAAGGAAGAGGTCACCGGTTCAATCCCGGTCGTGGGCTCCATGGTTTATTTGAATTTTGTCTGTGCGGGGCGGTGGCCCCGTAAAAAAAATAAGGGGCAGGTATAAAAATATGGGCAAGAAAAAGTTTGAGCGTACAAAGCCTCATGTAAATGTTGGAACGATAGGTCACATTGATCATGGTAAGACTACCCTGACAGCCGCGATTACCAGGGTGTTGGGTGAAAAGGGCTGGGC
>JALVVK010000100.1:0-12500 GCA_027023445.1 Deltaproteobacteria bacterium
TATTACTGCCACTGCAAAACCGTGGACCGTGACGAATGGAAACGCCTGCATGTCGTAACTCGCCCTCGGGATCAGGGTGAAAAAGGCCAAGGTCTGATGGGACTACTGAGGCAGGTTTTCTGGGGAATATAGGAGTTGGGTGAAGTTTGAGGGGCTCCTCGGCACCGTCACCTATGAGGGAGGCCTTGCGCCTTTTCTGCCCTACCTGACCCTGAGGGAGTGATGTCACGTGGGCGGGAAAGCCAACTTCGACATAGGGAAATAAATAAGTATAGTTGCTCGCTCCCAACACAGCAAAAAAATCTGGGCCTTACTGAATCCTTAGTTTGCCGGTTCGACGACATCCACACACTGACCGTCATAATCAACAAACAACTTCTCTCCAGCCCGCTATTCATGGCGCATGACAACATCGATGCAACCAAGCCATTCCCAGTACCTCTTGCAAAACCAACTGTACTGGTAACCATCGGATGGCTGCTTCTTGTACTCCTGTCATAGCAAGAGGATATTTTTTCTGGAAATCCAGGATGGATCTGGGGTCTGCCGGGCCTGATACCGACGATGGAAAAAGCTGCTGCTCCGGAGCTGCTGTATCGCTTAACTCCTCTGAAAGAGGCCAGCCTAATCTAGGCTACCCGAACTCGGCGTAAAAAATCACCCTCCGTCCCCCTTCCTATTCCATAACCTCGGCTGATTGCATGAATGCCGCACTTGCGGCTGTATTTGAAGCGTAACACCTCCCGTATCTTACGCATAGATAACCTCTTTTGGGGCATAGCAGTACTCCCCGAATAGATATTCGGGGAGATCCTCTTTACCAGTTCATTCTATGCCTCGCTGTATCTTAGCACTCCTCTTCAACTCCCCCGGTGATGAGTTTCAAATGGAATCGGTATCTGAACTACCGTGGAATACGCGGGAACTTTTGTAGATGCACTCAGCCCTGGAACTTGACCTCAACGAGGCAAAGGCCAAAATAGTGGGCTCCATCTTCCTTGGAATTCAGTTCGTTCGCTCCCAGGTATTCAAGGCCAGACATCCCGGGAAAACAAAAGGCGGAGACAAGGAAGGGGAAATCCGGAGCGCCTGGCCGACGGTTGATGCACAGGCAGAAATAAACGAAAAAAATAACTGCCCCGAAAAAGAAACGGTTCCGGGGGAACGAAAAATTTACCGATTTCAGCCCAAGGCTGTAATCGGTAAGAAGTACTACACCCGTCTTTCATTCTTCATGGACCAATGACATTGATCCCCACAGGCGTACTTTCCATAGAAGATGTGGCAGGTGTACTTAACTCCGCCCAAATGTTCAAAACATATAAAAAAGGAATAAATAACGCCATCAAAAAAGAAACGGTGCCACTATTCCCTGAATGCTCTCCAGCAAATCTTCTGCATCCGGAACGTAATCCACGATGATCAGCGACAATTATAATTCCCCCCTGACGACAATTATTTTTCCCGGATGATTGAAACAGATTACTTCTACCTTTTAAGGAGGTTAGAAGTGGTCACAGACAATCAGGTGAGGAAAATGAAGAAATTTTTATCGCAAGGCACGACATTGGGAGTCGCAGCGGCATGGACGAGAAGACAGCACGTAAGTATCGGGACATAAAACAGTTACCGAGTGAACTCAAGGCAGGCCGTGTCCGTGACTGGCGGACACGTGAGGACCCCTTTGCTGAGATATGGGTATAAGTCTTGCCGTTTCTTGAGTTGAATCCAAGGCTGGAGGCAAAGACACTGATTACCTGCAGCGTGAGTATCCCGGCCGGTTCAGTGATGGCCAGCTACGTACATTTCAGCGCCGGGTAAAGAACTGGCGTGCGACTGAAGGGCCGTCAAGGGAGGTCTATTTTCCCCAGAGGCATGAGCCAGGAAGGTTGAGCCAGTCAGACTTCACTCATATGGAGGATATTGGGATTACCATAGCGGGGGTGGCGTTTTCGCATATAGTGTACCATTTTGTGTTGACCTATTCCAATTGGGAGACATGCAGTATCTGTTTTTCAGAGAGTTTCGAGAGTCCGAGCGAGAGACTGCAAAATAGCCTGTGGGAGTTGGGTGGTGTACCCCGGGAACACCAGACGGACCGTTTGACAGCAGCGGTGGCCAGGCCGGACAGTCCGGAGCAGTTTACGCAACGGTATCAGGGTTTGCTGGCCCACTATAACTTGAAGGGCCGGCGGAGCAACCCTGCAAGCCCGCACGAGAACGGGGATGTGGAGCAACGACACTACCGGTTTAAAAAGGCAGTGGATCAGGCCTTGATGCTTCGTGGCAGTAGAGATTTTGGCACACGCAGTGAATATGAGGCCTTTCTACGGGGATTGTCACGCCAGCTCAACCAGGGATGCGAAGAGCGGTTTCGCCTGGAGCAGGAAGAGTTGCTTCCGTTGCCGGCCAGGCGCCAGGAAGCATGCAGCCGTATTGATGTCATGGTCAGTTCCGGCAGCACGATTCGTGTCCACCGCAATACCTATTCTGTACACAGCCGTCTGATTGAAGAACGGGTGAGTGTGCGGCTGTATCATGATTATCTTGAAGTCTGGTACGGCCAGCGGTGCGTGGAAAAGATTCCCCGGCTTCACGGCAGGGGCATGCACTGCATCCAGTATCGCCATATCATCGACTGGCTGGTGCGCAAGCCGGGGGCGTTTGAGAATTACCGTTACCGAAACGACCTGTTCCCCACCAGCCGGTTCCGCATGGCCTATGATCATTTGTGCGCGCATCACGCACCGGGGAAGGCGAGTAAAGAGTACTTGCTGATATTGCAGATCGCGGCAAATGAAAACGAAACAGGTGTGGATGATGTTCTATGTCATTTGTTGAGCAACGGGGAGCCTGTCAATGTCCACAAGGTAATGGAGCTTCTTGATAGCAATATGAAGGTTAAATCAGTTACGGTCATACATATAGATGTAATTTGTCTTTCTGCTTATGACCAGCTCGTCAGCATGGAGGTGGGAGCATGAATACGGCTACCGAAATGCATGAACTGGAAAGTGGTCTTAAAAAGGTTATACCTGTCCACAATAAGAACCTGCTTCCAGGAAGAGGCGGACTTGGCCCGGCGGGAGACCTTGAGTTATGAGATGTATCTGCATGAGTTGGTAATGAGAGAATGCGAAGAACGCCGCAGAAAACGTATTGCACGGTATCTGCGGGAGTCCAGGCTTCCCCTGGAGAAAAATCTGGAGGCCTTTGACCGTCCACGCCTGCCGGCCAAGGTCAACGGACAGGTCAGTTCCCTGCTGGACGGAATGTTTCTGGAAAAATGCGAGAATGTTCTTGCCTTCGGAAAGCCCGGCAGTGGGAAAACTCACTTGCTATGCGCCATTGCACAGGAGTTGATCCATCAGGAGCAGCGTATTCTCTTTGCCACTTGCAGCATGCTCGTCCAGGATCTGCTTGTTGCCAAGAAAGAACTCGAACTGCCAAAGATGCTGAGGAAGGTATCAAGAAATGACGCAATTCTCATTGATGATATCGGCTATGTGCAGCAAAGCCGCGAAGAGATAGAGGTCCTCTTTACTCTGCTCGCCCATTGTTATGAGCGGACCAGTGTAATGCTCACCAGCGACCTGCCTTTTTCCAAGTGGGAAAAATCTTCAGATATCCCATGACAACAGCGGCAGCCATAGACCGGCTGGTTCATCACAGCATCATTCTGGAAGTGAATGTTGAGAGCTACCGCCTTGAAAAGGCCAGAAAGAGGAGCAACGCAAAATAATGGTGATCTCCAGTTCTTGCCGGTGTTACATATAGGGGCCAGTCCCATCCCCCCGAGGTTTTGCGCATTGAGGCCAAATAGATGGAGAAAAGAGGGACGATCCGGCCCCAGGTGGCAGCCGGGCCTCCATCCACTCGGCACTCGGGTCGCTCCTCAGCGTTGCCCTATCCTCCAGGTTGGCACGGCAAAAATGGAGAGGCATTCAGAAGATTGCAAGAGAAAAAATTAAAGAAAAATCAGTCAATGAAACTGAATGGTTGAGTCGGGAAAAATAATTGTCGTTGAACAACCGGGAAAAAGGTACCGGGAAATGGCTCCACAAAACCCGCCAATTCCTATGCACAACAGGTTGAACATGGAGAGATCCCTTCTCTATCCATCCAGGAGAAACCTGTCAAAAATACGATAGGCTTCCGCCACCGCGTCCGTCTCTGAAGGAAGCTCAAGCAGAGATCTCTGATTGATTTCACACTCAAAAATTTTCTCGCTCGCAGACAGATACCCCCCAAAAACCAGGTCAGTCTTGCTGACCGCCTCTTCCACCTGGTCAGTAAGCGCCTCTGGCATCTGACGGGGCACGCGGTTCACCACCAGGACCTTCTGCCGCACCTTTACCTGAAGGGCACTTGTCAGATCTGCTATACGAGCAGCAGTAAGTACCCCTCGATACGAAGGATCAGACACCACGAACAATGTGTGTATCTTACGCAGATTCAACCTGCTCAGATGCTCCATTCCCGCCTCATTATCCACGAGCAGATAGCGATAGCTCCTGGAAAGGCCCTCCATGACCTGGGCCAGGATGGAATTTGCCATGCAATAGCAGCCAGGACCTTCAGGCTGGCCCATTACAAGCAGATCAAAGCCCCGTGCCTCCACTATTGCCTGGTTTATATGCATCTCCATGTACTGGCTCTTGGTCATGCCCACGGGGGTCTCAGTCTTCATGCTATCCCTGATTTCCCCCAGGGTCCTTCCGACCTCAAGGCCGAGCAGTTCGTTAAGGTTAGCATTGGCATCGGCATCCACTGCGAGCACAGGAACCATATTCCTGTCCACCAGATATTTGATTAACAGGGCAGAAAGAGTGGTCTTGCCAGTCCCCCCTTTACCAGCCATGGCCAGGATACTGGCTGTGGATGGAGCAACAACAGCCTGGACAGTGGTCATCTATATTCCTCCTACAGACAGAAAAGGCCTAATCGCGTCCAGCAGGCCAGGGCTCAAAGGCCCCTTCAGACAGGATAGCTCATCCAGTGACAAGATGAAACCCATATTCTGGCGGAAACAGATAATCTCGCAGGCTCGTTTCTCACCGATCCCCGGTATCAGCATAAGATCCCCGGGAGTTGCACGATTAACATCAATGGGATGGAAAAAAAGCAGAGATCTTCCCGTACCGGACTCAGAGAATAATGGCACCTTGCCGCACACAAACAGCTTATTCCCCGGAAACATGTTCCCGGACAGGCCCAATTCCCATAAAATCCAGCAGATGGAAACAAATGCCCACGCCAGGGCCGACATGACCAGACTTCTGGAAGATATTATATTAAATCGTCTCCTTTACGGCTATTAAGATTTCATCAACTTATAACAGATACTGTCTACAAGGGCCTGCCAACTGGCCTCAATTATGTCGTCAGAGACCCCAACGGTACCCCATTTATCCTTCGCATCCCTGGATTCTATCAGGACTCGCACCTTGGCACCGGTGCCAGGGGTCCCCGGAAGGACCCTGACCTTGTAGTCCTGAAGGCTCATTTCCCTTAATTCAGGATAAAACTTCTCCAAGGCCTTCCTGATGGCATTATCCAATGCGTTTACAGGACCATTACCGACCGCGGCCGTATGCTCTATGTTGCCTCCCACCCGGACCATAACAGTGGCCTCAGCCTGAAGCGGGTCTTCCCCTGGAAATTTCTGATCCACCACCCTGAAGGCCATAAGATCAAAAAATTTCCTTACAGTCCCCATGGCCTTTCTCATCAGGAGCTCAAAGGATGCCTCTGCGCCCTCAAACTGGAATCCCCTTGCCTCCAGCTCCTTCAACTGTGCAACGATGTCCAGCACCGCCGGATCGTGGCTTTCCAGATCCAGCCCAAACTCCCTGGCCTTGGCAAGAACATTACTCTTGCCTGCCAGATCCGATATCAAAATTCGCTGCACGTTGCCAACGGCCTCGGGCCGTATATGTTCGTAGGTTTCCGGATTTCTCTGAACCGCGCTGACATGCACCCCGCCCTTGTGAGCAAAGGCGCTTGCGCCTACGTATGGCTGATACTTGTTATGGGGCAGATTTGCTATCTCGCAGACAAATCTGGATACATTGGTAAGTTGAGACAGGCTTTCCCCAGCCCTGCACCTAAAGCCCATCTTAAGCACCAGCCCGGGGATAATTGAGCAAAGATTGGCATTGCCGCAGCGTTCTCCAAAACCGTTCATGGTACCCTGCACATGATCCACTCCGGAAGCAACGGCAACAAGGGTATTGGCCACGGCCACATCGGCATCGTTATGGCAATGAATCCCCAGCCTGCATTGTGTTCCCACCGCATCCCGCACGCTGGAGATAATCTCTTCCAGCTCATGTGGAAGGGTACCTCCGTTTGTGTCACAAAGCACCAGGCACTCTGCACCGCCCTTGATAGCCCGCCTCAGGGTCTCAAGTGCGTAGTTCCTGTTGGCCTTAAATCCGTCAAAAAAATGCTCCGCGTCATAAAAAAGCGTGGCCACCTTTGGCCTCAGGTATGCGAGGGAATCCTCTATAAGCTCAAGGTTTCTTTCAAGGGTTATGCGCAGGGCATCTCTGACATGGATATCCCACGTCTTCCCGAATATCGTAATCACCGGAGTTGCCGCGTCTATAAGCGCGTTCAGATTTTTGTCCTCATGGGCGGGATTCCTGGCCTGGTGAGTGCTGCCAAAAGCCGCTATCCTGGCATTTTTCAGGGAATAATTCTGGATTTCCTTAAAAAACTGGACATCCTTGGGATTGGAACCCGGCCATCCACCCTCGACAAAATCTATCCCCAGCTCATCCAGCTTAAGGGCGATTCTGACCTTGTCCTCTACGGACAGGTTGAAGTCCTCAGCCTGGGTTCCGTCCCTAAGAGTGGTATCATAAACTTCAATTATTTTAGGCATTTTATTATTTCCTGGCAGGCCCCTGATCAAGGCCAAAGCCTTCATGCAGCGCCCTTACCGCCAATTCCGTGTATTTTTCGTCAATTACACAGGAAATCTTGATTTCAGAGGTACTTATCATCAAAATATTTATTCCGTGACTGGCTAAAATATCGAACATCCTGCTTGCCACGCCGGAATGATTCCGCATTCCCACACCGACAATGGAGACCTTGGCAATGTTGTCATCGCCTGCCACCTCCTCAGCGCCGATCTGTCCCGCCACACGCTTCACGATCTCAAGTGCGGTTTCGTAGTCATCCTGCGGCACAGTGAAGGTTATATCCGTAAGATCACCCTGCCTGGTATTCTGAATTATCATATCCACTACCACGTTGGCATCAGATATCTGGTTAAAGATACCCGCCGCGATACCAGGCTTGTCAGGAACCTTGGCAACTGTAATCCTGGCCTCCTGCCGGCTGTAGGTTACTCCAGACACCAGTATGTCTTCCATGCTTTCGTCCTCCTCTACCACCAGGGTACCTGTATCATCAGAAAAACTGGATCTGACATGCAGCGGCATACCATAGCGCATTGCGAATTCCACCGAACGGATATGCAGGACCTTTGCCCCCAGGCTTGCCATCTCCATCATTTCTTCATAGGAAATCCGGTCTATCTTCCTGGCCTGAGCACATACATTTGGATCGGTTGTATAAACGCCATCCACATCTGTATAAATTTCACAGATGTCCGCGCCTATAGCCACTGCTACCGCTACCGCCGTGGTATCAGATCCGCCCCTGCCAAGCGTGGTAATATCGCCAAGGCTTGTTACGCCCTGAAAACCGGCTATAACGGGAATCCCTCCGGCCCTTATCACCTGTCTCACCGCCTCATTGGGTATACCCTCGATTCGTGCCCTGCCAAAGGTTGCATCCGTACAAATTGGTATCTGATGCCCCAGAAAGGATCTGGCCTCGTACCCCATTTCCTTGGCAGCCATGGCAAAAAGAGAAATAGTAACCTGCTCACCCGTGGAAAGGAGAACATCCATTTCCCTGGGATCAGGACGGGACTGAACCTGCCTTGCCAGATCAATAAGCCTGTTAGTCTCCCCTGCCATTGCGGACAGGACAACAGCAACATCGTTACCCGCATTCTTCGTGGCTGTCACCCGGGAGACAACATTTTTTATCCTCTGGCAATCAGCCACAGAGGTGCCACCGAATTTCTGAACTATCAAAGCCATAGCCTAATCTTCTCCAGTACCTCCACCCCATATAGGATCCTGACCGAAATGATGCATCCACCACTCCTCGTCATTCATGCCATCTTCATTGGGAGTAAGCCGCATCTTATAATCATCAGCATAATCCATAAGCAGTCTGTAGGCGCTGTTAAGCTCCTCCATCAGGCCGCTTCTATCCTGGGGATTGAGATCAGGATGCACCCTTCTGCTCTTTTCCCTGTAGGCATCCAGGATTTCCCTCCGGCTCACCTGCTCCGGCAAACCGAGAATCGTCCTGGCCCAAGAAATTTTTGCCCACTTGTTTCTGTTCATAACTCACGAAAACCATTAATATCCGCCAACGCCGGATATTTCTCAGAATAATCTGATAAATTATCAATCCAGGACATTATTGGCAAGGAAGGATTGTCCAGCTTCTTAACAAAAATGGGACATGAATATTAAAAGGCTGTACTGTAGGTGCTGAGCGCCATTGGCTGTTCTTGCCAGCGCTACGCATCGGGACGAAAAACCTCTCTTGCGTGGCCCCAGACAATTCACCAGGGAAACCTGATACAGGTCGGGACATGCCGCCAGGATGAAAAGGCCTGCACCATTACATAAAGGGAACGCTGCGAATGAGGGAAAAACAGGCGACAGGCTCAGGCCAAACCATCTTCTGGGAGAAGCGGCTTTTTTATAAGATCCGTAACATTGCCCTTCACCTCGCAATTTAATCGGGAGATATGCTGGAGCCTCTCCCTCAGGGCCTTGATTTCCGGATCATCCTCGAGCCAGGCGCTTACCATATCGAGCATCTGCCTTACCTCGGGGGATGCCTCGTCCCCGGACAGGGAGTAATCCACACGAAGCCCACGACGCGTGGAATACACAAAACCAGCGTCCTCCAAAACACGAAGGTGCCGTGAAATCGTAGGCTGTGCCAGACCTAAAACCGCGGTGATCTCACAGACACAGGCTGTACCACACTGCAAAAGCTTGAGGATTTTAAGCCGGGTTATATCGCCTAAGGCCTTGAGGCGACGGACAATCTGTTTCATGTATAAAATGATAGCAAAAAAAACATATTAGTCAATTTTATGTTATCAGGCTGTCAAAGGGACGATATACTGAATCTCGAAATCCAGACATGTCATAAATCACGATAAAGCAGACTATCCCCTTATTTTCAGTAAAAACCGAATTAATCTTCCTTGGTCAGCCTGTCGCTTTCTGTCTGGAAAATCTGGTCATCCCTGTAGGGCAGCGACTCCCTGATATTTTCCGGTATCTCTCCGTAGGTAGCCTCAAATTCCTCCAAATAGGCGCGCCTCCCCCTGAGAAAATTCCTTACCTTTTTCTGCAGGAGTTCCTTGTCAGGGAAAAGAGGAAATGATCGGATAAGGTCCATGTTGGCCCGATCACATTTGATAGGATAATGATACCCGAGAAAATCAGGCTCAAAGCTGAAACGAAGCTGTATACGGCACAAATCACTGTACAGAGCCAGGGACTGACGTAACGTGACCTTGATTTCATCCTGGCCGATGGTTCCGGTATTGGCCAGATAACACTTTATACGATTGCGCTTGATGATATCATAAAAGATAAGCGCGTGTTCCAGACGATTGCCACACATAAAGGGATCCAGGAAAAAAACTCTCTTGAATTTTCCCGCCTCTTCAGGATTACCACCAGAACTTTCAATGGATTCCCCGTAGATAAACTGCATGGTGGCCTGCTCAGGAGTTAGCTTGTTGATGGCATTAACCAAAGGATTTCTTGTGAGAAGAATAATATAATCCAGATTGTCTGCCATCAGAGACGAACTGGCAATCTCAAGGTTTTCCCGGGCGATTACCGCCCGTCCATTGGCGGTCTTTGAAATATCTTTAAAATTAGGCATATAAGGATACTGAGAAATAGCCACGTTTTCCAGAAAGGCCTCCCTGGACTCCGCAGCCCTGAAAATTTCGGGCTGGCTTTCATCCAGCCCCTCGGTCTTGACGTAAAGCCCATTTACCTCGAAGGCGAGATAACTGCCATCATATCCCAGGGTACCCCCATCATCACCGATCATCTCGGAATTCTCCTTGGGAAGTTTGGCAAACTTTCTGCAGAGAGTTGTCGTTTTGCCTGTGGCGGTAAGGCCCGAAACACCCGTTACAACCTCCTCCAGCTCAGGCCTCTCGGATTCAAGATCGTATATCCACAGCCAGTCTCTGCGCGCCCCCGCATGCAGGAAAATACCGGTCTTATCTATAGCCTTTACCCTCCAGTCCTCAAACTGGAAGACCCCCTTTTTCCCTTCCCCGAGATAAACACTGTTGCGACAAATCTTTACCTGATCTCCACGTTTTTCCCCCATCCAAAGCCGGATACTTATATCCTTATCAACCAGCTTTTTCTGTTTGTTGACCTGGAATGCCTCATCAGTAAAAAAAATAATGGTATAGGTAGGATTTTCTACCACCCTGGCAGCCGGATAATCAAAAAGCAGCTTGAGACCGTAAGCAAGCTGGGCATAAGGCTCAGGGATCAAAAATCTTGCGGTTACCCCATCACGGCCATCACCCACTATGGTATCAAGAGAAATTACCCTCTCTCTGCTCAAATATTCCACGGCCTCAAAGGCGAGCTGTTCCTCCTCCTCTCCAAAGGGATAATCAATATTATTCCTGGTGTGAGGGGCGGAACGGGACATAGGCTCTGAATCCGCAGCAACCGATCCCAACTGGGTCTGGATAACACCTTCCTGCCTTATTGCCAGATCCTTGAGTTGATCCAAGGTGTTGCCCTCGATCAATCTGCCTTCACGCTTGGCATCCTCGTAAATCCTGACCGCAGCCGCCTTAAAATAGTTATCCATGTTGATTCCTCCTATTCAGCATAAGACCATATGACATAAGACCATATGAATAGATAAAAAATCGTGCCGACAACACAAGTTACACCGCTTCTTCCCTCTTAACCACCAGTTAAGTGATTAAGCACAGGCTGCGAACAAACCAGAAAGGGTGCCAGAGGCGTGACAGACCCACAGATACGGGCAAAACTGAGTATAGACAAGGTCAGATGAGACCCCGATGGATCTTCCATGTACGACAGTACATCTTTAAGTTTAATCAAGATCAACATAGATTACAAGTTGGCAAAAAACAATAAAAGAATCTGTCCCTGAAGAACTGTAAAAAGACTGAAAAAGTATAATTCTTATCACTTGGGATGACTATGGATAATAAAAAAGCCCTTCATAAAGAAGGGCCATAAAAATAAATCCCGGCGGTGACCTACTCTCCCACCCACTGACGGGGCAGTACCATCGGCGCTGAGGGGCTTAACTTCCGTGTTCGGAATGGGAACGGGTGTTTCCCCCTCGCTATCGCCACCGGAAACTGTTTGAGTTTTAAAAAATTAAATAAATATGGGCAGTTCTACATCATGTGTCTTAAGGAGCATAGAAAAGAAATATGGTCAAGCCTCACGCCCAATTAGTATCAGTAAGCTTAGACTGTCACCAGTCTTACACCTCTGACCTATCAACCTTGTGTTCTCCAAGGGGGCTTCAGGGGCTTTCGCCACGGGAGATCTTATCTTGGGGTGGGCTTCCCACTTAGATGCTTTCAGCGGTTATCCCTTCCGAACATGGCTACCCAGCGATGCCCTTGGCAGGACAACTGGGACACTAGAGGTTCGTCCATCCCGGTCCTCTCGTACTAGGGACAGCTCCCCTCAAATCTCCTGCGCCCGTGGCAGATAGGGACCAAACTGTCTCACGACGTTTTAAACCCAGCTCACGTACCGCTTTAATTGGCGAACAGCCAAACCCTTGGGACCTGCTTCAGCCCCAGGATGCGATGAGCCGACATCGAGGTGCCAAACCTCCCCGTCGATATGAACTCTTGGGGGAGATCAGCCTGTTATCCCCGGAGTACCTTTTGTCCGATGAGCGACGGCCCTTCCATGCGGAACCGCCGGATCACTAAGGCCTGCTTTCGCACCTGCTCGACTTGTAGGTCTCACAGTCAAGCTCCCTTATGCCTTTACACTCTACGGCTGGTTTCCAATCAGCCTGAGGGAACCTTCGCGCGCCTCCGTTACCTTTTAGGAGGCGACCGCCCCAGTCAAACTACCCGCCAGGCACTGTCCCTGACCCGGATTACGGGCCGAGGTTAGGATCCTAGAATAGCCAGGGTGGTATTTCAAGGACGGCTCCATGACACCTGGCGGCGCCACTTCACAGCCTCCCACCTATCCTACACAAGCTATCCCAAAAACCAATACCAAGCTGTAGTAAAGGTTCACGGGGTCTTTCCGTCTAGCCACGGGTAATCGGCATCTTCACCGATACTACAATTTCACTGAGTCCCTGGTCGAGACAGTGGGGCAGTCGTTACG
>JALVVK010000100.1:15000-30353 GCA_027023445.1 Deltaproteobacteria bacterium
CGATCCCTCAAAACTGAATAGCAACCTGACAGGCAGTTGACCTTTCTCCTTAGAAAGGAGGTGATCCAGCCGCAGGTTCCCCTACGGCTACCTTGTTACGACTTCACCCCAATCACCAACCATACCTTGGGCGCCTGCCTCCCTTACGGGTTAGCGCGACGACTTCTGGTACAGCCAGCTTTCGTGGTGTGACGGGCGGTGTGTACAAGGCCCGGGAACGTATTCACCCCGGCATGCTGATCCGGGATTACTAGCGATTCCAACTTCACGGAGTCGAGTTGCAGACTCCGATCCGAACTGAGACCGGCTTTTTGGGATTTGCTCCCCCTCGCGGGATCGCTGCCCTTTGTACCGGCCATTGTAGCACGTGTGTAGCCCTGGGCATAAGGGCCATGAGGACTTGACGTCATCCCCACCTTCCTCCGGTTTAACACCGGCAGTCCCATTAGAGTGCCCAACTGAATGATGGCAACTAAGGGCGAGGGTTGCGCTCGTTGCGGGACTTAACCCAACATCTCACGACACGAGCTGACGACAGCCATGCAGCACCTGTCACCGGGCTCCCCCGAAGGGGCACCCCCGTATCTCTACGGGGTTCCCGGGATGTCAAACCCAGGTAAGGTTCTTCGCGTTGCGTCGAATTAAACCACATGCTCCACCGCTTGTGCGGGCCCCCGTCAATTCCTTTGAGTTTCAACCTTGCGGCCGTACTCCCCAGGCGGGGTACTTAATGCGTTAGCTACGGCACCGGAGGGGTCAACACCCCCAGCACCTAGTACCCATCGTTTAGGGCGTGGACTACCAGGGTATCTAATCCTGTTTGCTCCCCACGCTTTCGGGTCTCAGCGTCAGTATCCGTCCAGGAAGTCGCCTTCGCCACCGGTGTTCCTCCTGATATCTACGGATTTCACCCCTACACCAGGAATTCCACTTCCCTCTCCGGTACTCAAGCCCTGCAGTTTCAGATGCACTTCCACGGTTGAGCCGTGGGCTTTCACATCTGACTTACAGGGCCGCCTACACCCGCTTTACGCCCAGTGATTCCGAACAACGCTCGCACCCTCCGTATTACCGCGGCTGCTGGCACGGAGTTAGCCGGTGCTTCCTCAAGAGGTACCGTCAGTCCTGACGGGTATTGTTCCGTCAGGAGTTTCTTCCCTCTTGACAGGGCTTTACGACCCGAAGGCCTTCTTCGCCCACGCGGCGTCGCTGCGTCAGGGTTTCCCCCATTGCGCAATATTCCTCACTGCTGCCTCCCGTAGGAGTCTGGACCGTGTTCCAGTTCCAGTGTGACTGATCATCCTCTCAGACCAGCTACCCATCGTAGCCTTGGTAGGCCATTACCCCACCAACAAGCTAATGGGACGCAGGCCCATCCCCAGGCAATAGCTTCCATGGAGAGGCCATCTTTGATCCTGCGAATCCCTCCGCAGGATATTATCCGGTATTAGCCCGCCTTTCGGCGAGTTATCCCAGACCTGAGGGTAGGTTACCTACGCGTTACTCACCCGTGCGCCACTTTACTCTCGTGTCCGAAGACACGATTTCTCGTACGACTTGCATGTGTTAGGCACGCCGCCAGCGTTTGTTCTGAGCCAGGATCAAACCCTCCAGTTTATATTTTAATACTGGATAAACAGTAACAACCTAAACGGTTGCCCCATTTCAAACGATTTTGTCTGTACCTGTTCAAGTGCTATTCAGTTTTCAAAGATCGAATTTTTTGTGCTGATAAAGCGAGTTTAAAATAACTCTGCCAGCTTCGCCTGTCAAGATTTTTTTCAAAATTTTGTTCAGGCCGTTGTATCGGTCACAGGACGGTAAATTTATCAGGAAGCTATTTTTTGTCAACCCCTTTTTTACCCCCCTCGTTTCCGAAGGCCTGTCTTATATAGCGGGGTTTCCCGATATATGCAAGAGGAAAAATTAATTTTCTTTCATGCTGCGTTTATATCCACAGCCTTTTTGCGGGCATTTCAAGACCTTACCATCTTTTTTGTCATTTTTAATCACCAAAATTTTAAACCCGCACCGGGGACAGGTTTCGGCCACCGGCTCGTCCCAGGTCGCGTATTTGCACTCCGGGTATCTGCTGCAGCTGTAAAAGGTCTTTCCCGACCGTGACCGCTTCTCTACCAGCTCCCCCCCGCAGTTGTCCACAGGACACTTGACCCCGGTAGAAAGGGGCTTGGTATTCCTGCATTCAGGATAACCTGAACAGGCCAGGAACTTGCCGTAACGCCCCCTCTTTACCACCATGGGCCTTCCGCATCGATCACACTTGCCCATCTCCTGCACCTTCTTTTCCTCGATACGGATATTGCCCTTTTCATCCCGGACAAAGTCTTTGATATTCTTGCACTTAGGATAGGCCGAACAGGACAGGAACTCACCTGTCCTGCCATACTTTATCACCATGGGAGCGCCACACTTATCACACACGATCTGCGTGGCAATACCGGCCTGCTTAACAGACCTCATTTCCTTCTTGGCCTTGTCCAGGGCACGCCTGAAGGCATCATAGAAACGTCTCAAAACCTCTGTCCACAGAACACTCCCCTCCTCCACCTCGTCCAGCTTCTTTTCCATGTCCGCGGTAAAGCTGGTATCCAGGATCTCCGGGAAATGAGTCACCAGCAGATCTGTAACAAGGAGCCCCAGTTCCGTTGGAATAAAGCGTCGTTGTTCCATACGCACATAATCCTTGTTACGTATGGTGGACAGAATAGTGGCATAGGTACTGGGCCTGCCAATGCCCTTTTCTTCCAGGGTCTTTATAAGGCTCGCCTCGGTATAGCGGGGCGGAGGCTGGGTAAAATGCTGCTTGGGCAACAGTTTAAGCAGGTCAAGCCTCTGCCCTGAAGCCAGCCGGGGCAAGGCATCCTTCTCCTTTTCCACAAGGGAAACATCCTTTCCAGCATCGTCCGTGACCTCTGAATACACAGCCAGGTATCCCTTGAATCTGAGCACGGTCCCATTGGCCCTTAACGCATACGTGCCTGCCTCTATATCCACCCTGGTCTGATCCATAATGGCCGGGCTCATCTGAGAGGCCACAAAACGCCTCCATATAAGCCCGTAAAGGGCCAGGGCATCCTTATCCAGATATGGCGACATGGCCTTTGGAGTCCGCGCCACAGAGGTGGGCCTGATCGCCTCATGGGCATCCTGGGCCATCTTGCCCTTTTTGTACCTGGGAATGCTCTTCGGCACGTAATCAGGGCCGAATTCCTTCCTGATAAACGCCCTTGCCTCCTTTGCCGCTTCGGAGGAGATCCTGGTGGAATCGGTACGCATATATGTAATGAGGCCCACCGGCCCTTCGGCCCCGATTCCCACTCCCTCGTAGAGCTTCTGGGCGATCATCATGGTCTTCTTTGCCTGGAACCTCAATTTTCTTGCTGCGTCCTGCTGGAGCGTACTGGTAATAAAGGGAGGCGGCGGATTCTTTTTCCTGGCCTTGGTCTCTACCTTTTTGACCACAAACTCCTGGGATTCAAGGCCCTTTACAATATCTCCGGCCGTTTG
Source organism: Deltaproteobacteria bacterium (assembly GCA_027023445.1). Classification (GTDB taxonomy): domain Bacteria; phylum Desulfobacterota; class Dissulfuribacteria; order Dissulfuribacterales; family JALVPX01; genus JALVVK01. The sequence continues at coordinate 18,529 of JALVVK010000100.1, forward strand.
CCCATCAGGGATCGAGATCTTTTTGCCCCCCGCTCCGACTACTCTTGCCTCGAAGGGCGGGGGCTCCGGCCCCTCAAGTTTGGCCGTCACGGTCCAGTATTCCTCCGGCTCAAACGCCTGGATTTCCCTTTCCCTGTCACAGATTATGCGCACGGCAACGGACTGGACCCTGCCCGCTGAAAGCCCCCTCTTGACCTTGTCCCACAGAAGAGGGGAAATCTCATATCCAACCAGGCGGTCCAGTATCCGCCTCGCCTGTTGGGATTCAAACCTGTTTTTATCAAGGGTCCCCGGCGCCTTTATCGCCTCTTTTATGGCCTTTTCAGTAAGCTCGTTGAAAAGGACCCTGTAGAAATGCCGATCCTTCCCCTTACCCCTACCGTTTCCCTGAAGCTCCCCTGCAATATGCCAGGCAATGGCCTCCCCTTCCCTGTCAGGGTCAGTGGCAAGATAAATATCCTGCACCTTTGAAGCGGCTGATTTCAGCTCCTTGATAATCTTGCCCTTTCCCCTTATGACTTCATATTCCGGGGCAAAATCATGCTCAATATCCACACCAAGGTGACGCCTGGGCAGATCCTTTATATGACCCACAGAGGCCCTTACATCAAAATCCTTGCCAAGATACCTTTTAAGGGTCCTGGTCTTGGCAGGGGATTCCACAATCAGCAGTCCTTTTTTCATTACGCTTATCTCACAAATCCATGGTTTATGCCATGCGGACTCATTCAGTTAGCTCAGGAGCATAGTTAAAACCAGATTTTTCCTTTTAACATGGCCCATTAACTATGAGCCATGACCCAAGACCCATAAACCATGAACCAGATTATTTCAACTGATACATCTGACCGGGAAGCGACATTACAAGGTCTTTAAGCTCCAACTGAAGCAACAGTCCGCTGACCCGGGACACAGGCATGCCGCACGCCTCTGCGATTTCGTCAACATGTTGGGGATAGGCCTCGAGCCTGGCAAGCACCTTCTGCTCCTCCGGAAGGGAAGATGTCGCCCGACCGCGCGCCCCGGCCGCGCCTGCAACCGGACAGGCCTCATCCCAGACCATGCCCAGCTCATCCAGAATGTCCTGCACTCCTTCAACCAGCCTTGCCCCCATCTTTATCAGATAATGAGTGCCCCGGCTCTTAAAGGAAAAGATACTTCCGGGAACGGCCATTACGTCCCTTCCCTGATCAAGGGCGCAGGAGGCAGTTATCAGGGATCCACTTTTTGGACTTGCTTCAACCACAACCACCCCCCTGGACAGACCACTTATTATTCTGTTTCTTGCGGGAAAGTGACCGGCTTCAGGGAGAACGCCAGGAGGGAATTCGCTTACCACCGCGCCTCTCCCTGCAATCCTCACGGCAAGGGAGACATTTCTCCTGGGATAGGGCACGTCAATGCCGCAACCCTTGACACCAACCGTGATTCCTCCACCTGAAAGGGCACCCTTGTGGGCGGCAGTATCCACTCCGATGGCCAAGCCGGAAACCACTCCTATATTATAAGAAGCCAGGGACATGGAAAGTTCTTTGGCAACCTTTATGCCGTAAGTGCTTGCCTGCCTGGACCCAACCAACGCAACGAGTTCACCTTCAAGGGCAGCAGGATCTCCAATACCATATAAAACAGGGGGCGGATCAGAAACACTGGACAGCAGTGAAGGATAGCAGTCGTCATGGAAGGTCATCATCCACCCCCCGCACGACTCCAGAGCCTTCCGCGCCCTGGAAACAGCGGCGATATCCGGCCCACGGACCAGGGCCCGCCGGACAGAGGGCCTGAGCCAGGGGAGGCCGGAAAATTCCTCGGAAGATGCGCCCCACACCGCCTCCGGCGTTCCGAAATGATCCACCAGGCGGCGCAATGTCACCTCACCCACACCAGGAACAAGATGCAGGGCCAACCAAGAGGCCCGCGCTTCAAAATCAAATAAGATGTCTTTCATACCCCTTCTGTCGGAAGACACATCTCCGCCCGGGCGCCCTTCTCAGGCAAATTGGCAAGGGTAAGCTCGCCTCCGTGACGGCGCACGATCTCCCTGCATATCGCAAGCCCCAGGCCGGTACCTTTTTCCTTCGTGGTAAAAAAGGGCTTGAACGCCCTGCGAAGCGCCTCATCGTCCAGCCCCTGGCCGTTGTCATCCACCTGAAGGCAGACCCCGGACACGGGCGCACGCACACAAAGCGTTCTGAGAACAATTTCACCCGGGGCATTCATGGCATCCGCGGCATTTCTTATGAGGTTCCATATAACCTGTTCGATCTTTTCCCCGTCCATCATTACTGGAGGCAGGTCAGGATCAAGCTCCATCCTTATTGAGAGGCCCCTGGCAAGCAGTTCTTCGCCAGCCAGCTCCCCCACCTGCCGTACAAGATCATTCAGGTCCTCCCGCCTGCGGTGAAGTTCCTGCCTGCTTCTCGCGAGGAGATCGTTCAGAATTTTCTCAAGGCGTCGGGATTCCCTGACTATGGCTTCGGCCCTTTTCAACTCCCGGGGACTGTCCTTCAAAAATTCGCATAGCATCTGAGCCGCCACCTTCAGGCTTGTAAGGGGATTCCTTATTTCATGCGCGAGCCCGGCTGCCATGGCACCGGCAGTGGCGTCCCTTTCCGCCTCCTGTATCAGCCTCTTATATTCCTTTAATTGACCTATCAGATAATTAAAACTCCTGGCCACCGCTACCAGCTCAGGCGGACCTTTTTCAGGCACCAACACATCCCATTTGCCGGCCCCGGCCCTTTCCATGGCGGACGCCAGTTCCTCCAGGGGATCTGACACAAAACGCGCCACCTGATAGGAAAATATCCACAGCAGAATAAGGCCGCTTAACGCAGTTACTCCGATTGTCCAGGAAATTTCCCTGACGAACCGCAGTCTTTCCGCCTCGGAAACGACCAAAGAAAGAATTACCGCATTCCTGCCCGCCAGGTTCAATACCTTGAATAACTGCCTCGCAGGAACTTTTCCCCTGGATTTTACAGGCACTATGAGAATGCCTCTGGCAAGAATCTCTTTAAGCAGATTGGCCGGCACGGAGGAAAAGTAAGGCATATCATCCGAGGCCTGGACGGTACCAAGCACCATCTTCCCCTTATAATTATATATAAGCACGTCGGCCTCAATCAGCGCCTTGATCCTCACAAGGGCTGCCGGTGTAAACATAGCCGGATCACGGGCCATAACATCCGCCACATGGGCAAGTTTTCTGGATGCCTGCGCCTCCCATGACAGGGAGGTATAATGAATGGCAGACCACGTAAGCACACCAAGCACTATTACCGTAATCGCGGATATGGGCCAGAAAATACGTTTTAACATGCCGACGACTATAAATATCAGACTGAACACGTGTCAATGAGAAGTATCATCCGGCGTGACGAACATTTCATAACGAACAGCCCGCGTGGACACCCGAAGCCTGACGTGCTGTTTGAATTTCAGGGGCGGCATGTTATACACAGGCCAGTACTGGAGTTATCAGGTGCATAAAAACATAAAAAACTTTATCCAATACCTGGAGGCGGAAAAGAATGCGTCTCCCAACACGGTGTCGGCCTATCGCCGGGATCTGGAGGGCCTGGTGAAACACCTGGGCCGTGACCGGACGCCCGTATCCATCAGCAAGCGGGATATCAGGGCCTGGCTCGCCCATGAAAAGAAAGAAGGCAAAAGCAACACAACTGTTGCCAGAAAATTGTCAGCGATAAGGAGTTTTTTCCGCTTTCTCATAAGACAGGGATACACCGGAACCGATCCCTCCGCAGGCATCCGCCCCCCCAGGCCACAGAGCCCGCTGCCCTCATATCTCAGCGTGGACGAGGCATTCAACCTCATTGAAATTGAAGGAGGGGATGATTTCCTGGCGTGCCGGGACAGGGCTGTTCTTGAATTGCTTTACAGCTCCGGCATACGCGTAGGAGAACTTACAGGGCTTAACCTCCAGCATATTTCCCTTTCACCTGAAATGATAAGGGTAACGGGGAAAGGCCGTAAGGAAAGGGTGGTACCTTTTGGCAAAAAGGCTGCGCAGGCCATGAAGAAATATCTCTCCAGCAGGGCCGCTCTTTTACGAAGGCTGCACCGGCAGGATGAAGATGCCGTTTTCCTGAACCGCTCCGGCAAACGCATAAGCCCCAGGAGCATCCAACGGCTGGTATCCAAAAGAAGGCTTATGACAGGGGCCAAAGAAAACACCACGCCTCACACCCTCCGCCATACAATGGCCACTCATTTGCTGGAATCCGGAGCGGATCTCAGGGCGATACAGGAACTTCTTGGTCATTCAAGCCTTGCCACAACGCAAAAATATACACATCTTGACCTAAACAATCTTTCCCGGATATATGACAAGGCACATCCAAGGGCCAAAAAATAACGGACAATTTTAAAAAATTATTTATAATCTGGCTGGTCATTGATACTTACACTATTTCGGAGCATATGATGGTTGAAAACAGAATTCGCAGCACAACGGTAATAGCCGTCCGCCACAGGGGACGTATAGTTCTGGCAGGAGACGGCCAGGTAACCATGAAAGACACGGTACTTAAACATAACGCCAGGAAGATACGCAAACTTTACGACGGCAAGGTAATCACCGGATTTGCCGGAGCAACGGCGGATGCCTTTACCCTTTTTGAGAAACTGGAAGAAAAACTCAAGGAATACAAGGGAAACCTTGTAAAATCGGCGGTAGAACTGGCAAAAGAATGGAGAACAGACAAGTTTCTGCGCCGCCTTGAAGCGTTGCTTATAGCCGCTGACAGCAAACACTCTCTTTTAATATCCGGGCTTGGAGACGTCATAGAACCTGATGACGGCATTCTTGCCATAGGTTCGGGTGGTCCCTATGCCCAGGCAGCGGCCAAGGCGCTGGTGGAGCACAGCGAACTTTCGGCCAGCCAGATTGCCAAGGTAGCGCTTCAGATAGCGGCAGGCATATGCATATATACCAATGAAAATATTATCCTGGAAAGTCTGAGCAGCGAGGAGGGCTGAAATTCCCGTGAAAACCACAGAACATATAGATCCACTCACCCCCAGGGAAATAGTTGCAGAACTGGACAAATACATAATCGGCCAGGCGCAGGCCAAAAAATCCGTGGCCATTGCCCTGAGGAACCGCTGGCGTCGCAGACAGATCCCCGAGGCACTGAGGGACGAAATCGCCCCCAAGAACATCATCATGATAGGCCCCACAGGAGTGGGCAAAACAGAGATAGCCCGCCGCCTCGCCCGGCTTGCCAGATCTCCGTTTCTCAAGATAGAGGCCAGCAAGTTCACAGAGGTGGGCTATGTGGGCAGGGATGTGGAGTCCATGATAAGGGACCTGACACATCTGGCGGTAGACATGGTCAAGTCCGAGGAACGGGAAAAGGTTGAGGCCATGGCCGAGGCACAGGCAGAAGAACGCCTGCTGGATCTTCTGCTTCCCGGTCTCCCCGTGGAAGATCAGGCCGGTCCCGCAAACACAAGGGAAAGATTCATGAAGATGCTCAGGGAAGGCCGCCTGGAAGACAAATACGTGGAGCTTGAGGTCTCCCAAAAGCCTCCGGCCCCAATGGTGGAAATTTTCGCGGCCACCGGCATGGAAGAGGTCCAGAGCAATATTCAGGACATGTTTTCAAACATCTTTCCGTCCAAGAAAAAGCGCCGGAAGATGACCGTTTCGGAAGCCAGAAAAATCCTCCAGCAGGAGGCTGCCGGCAGGCTGATCGACATGGATAAGGTCGTGGAAAAGGCTGTGCAGAGGGTGGAGCAGTCGGGAATCATCTTCCTGGACGAAATAGACAAGGTTGCTGCAAAGAGTGGAGGGGGCACAGGTCCGGACGTTTCCAGAGAGGGCGTGCAACGTGATCTTCTGCCTATTGTTGAGGGCACCTCCGTGCATACCAAGTACGGCATAGTCAGAACAGATCACATCCTGTTTATTGCCAGCGGGGCCTTCCATGTGGCCAAACCATCTGACTTGCTGCCGGAGCTCCAGGGACGATTCCCCATAAGGGTTGAGCTGGACGCCCTGGAACAGAAGGACTTTGCCAGAATCCTTACCGAACCGGAAAACGCCCTGGTCACCCAGTATAAGGCGCTTCTGGCCACCGAAGATATCGAACTGATATTTGAGCCGGAGGCCATTGAGAAAATAGCGAGCATAGCCTGCGAGGTTAATGAAAAGACGGAAAACATCGGAGCGAGAAGGCTTCACACCGTGATGGAAAAACTCGTGGAGGAAATATCCTTTGAGGCCCCTGATGTCGCACCACAGAGCATACGCATCACGGCAAAATATGTGCAGGAACGCCTGAAGGACATCGTCAAGGACGAGGACCTCAGCCGCTTCATCCTGTAAACGCTAACGGAACAAACATGACAGCATCGGAACCCAACGCCACATCCAAGGCAAGGACTCTTATTGAGGCACTGCCATACATCAGGAAATTCTCTGGCAAGACCGTTGTCATCAAGTACGGCGGACATGCCATGGTGGACGAAAACCTCAAGGAAAATTTCGCCCTGGATATCATCCTCATGAAATACGTTGGTATCAACCCGGTGATAGTCCATGGCGGCGGCCCCCAGATCAGCAACATCATGAACCGCATGGGCATTGAATCCACCTTTGTCGAGGGACAGAGAGTCACTGACGATGAAACCATGAGCGTGGTGGAAATGGTTCTCGTTGGCACGGTGAACAAGGACATCGTGGGGCTCATAAACCGTCTCGGCGGCAAGGCGGTCGGCCTGTCCGGCAGGGACGGCGACCTTATCCAGGCGGACAGGATGAAAATATACAAATACACTGGAGATGAACGCCCGCCTGAAATCATAGACATTGGCAGGGTAGGCAGGGTAGGCAGGGTCAATGTGAAAATTCTGAAGGCTCTGGAAGACGCCGGATTCATTCCGGTAATCGCCCCGGTAGGGGTTGGTCCCGAAGGTCAGGCCTACAACATAAACGCGGACCTCGTGGCAGGGGCGGTGGCCGGGAGGCTGAAAGCGGAAAAGCTTATCCTGCTCACAGACGTCCCGGGTGTAATAAAGGACGAGGAGCTTATCCGTTCAATGACCATTGACGAATCCAAGACCCTGATAGAAAAAGGAATCGCAAAAGGCGGGATGATCCCCAAGCTGAAGGCCTGCCTCAAGGCCCTTGGACAGGGAGTATCCAAGGCCCACATCGTGGACGGCGGAAAGGAACACGCCATTCTCCTGGAACTCTTTACAGACGCTGGGGTGGGCACCCAGATCCTGACCCAGGCATGTGATGTTCAACATACACCTTAAATGTCCGTGCCTTATGCGCCTCCATGAAGAAAAATTCACCTCAGTCCGCCTATTCCGTCCTCATCCCATGATGAACGCCATGACCCATGCCGAAATTACCGTCACGGAGGTGATCGCGATGAGCATCCCGTGGAGCCATCCGGGTAAATTCCCATTCCTCTTTATCATTTTCCCGGCAGGAAGCCCCAACATCAATCCAGACACAAAACCCCAGAAGTGGGCTCCAAGATCCGTCCTCTCTCCGCCGGATCCGAGCATGGCCAGAAGGGCCAGCCCTGTACCCAATGAAACCAGCACGGCCTTCCCGCCCCGCCTTAAAATGATCTGAGACCCGGTAATGGCACCTATCACTCCGAAGACTGCGGTAGAGGCTCCAACCGACACAAACGGCTGATCCTTTAAAAAGGCATTTATCATGTTCCCCGACATACCTGACAAAAGCGCAAGCAACCATGCGGGGCCTGGGCCAACAAGCTCTGTAAGCCACAATATCACAAGCCCGCCTGCTGCCATATTTCCAAGCAAATGTGCGGGATCTGCATGAATGGTAAGAGAGGTAATGGTGCGCCACCACTCCCCTTTCTGTATGTCAAGAGCAGCCCCCTGCCCATGCGACATGAGAACAGGCATCCATTCAGCCCGAAGCGCAAGGCCAAACACTGCGGACAGAACAATCACGGCCCAGATGGAGGCCTCATGCCCTCCGGGCTTCAGGCTGAATTCCGCATGTCCGGTCTTCTCGCCCCAACAAAGGTTCTCCCTTTCGTAAAGGCCTATTTCCTCCTCTGCGAGGTTCTTCAGATCAGACGGTACAAGAAGCCTGCTTACGTCACGTTCACGGACTATCTTGTGCCGGATACCCCTGGCGGTAAGCACAAGGGACCACTCCATGACCCTGGAACCTCCGGGGAAATCTTCTGCAAGGGTTATGTATTCCATTAAAAACTTAGCGCTGGTTGCCCCAGCCGCCGATACCAAGGAGTTCTATGTAAAATACAAACTTGCTCTCATAGCTGTTCTTTGTAAAGGTGCCCCTGAATGACCAGCAGGCCGCCCTGTATCCAAGGCCATAGGAGGAGGATATTACGGTGTTGGTGTTGAAGGATCGCGTGACGCTGTAGGTGCCGTACAGGGAATGGGTAAGCACGGCAAGCAGATTGAGATTAATCTGGTTGACATGGGTGGTTGTACCGTAACGGTACGACATGTTCAGCCGGTTGCCCGACTTGCTGGACACACGCCCCCATATATTATGCGTGGTAAAACCGCTTCCGTAAAAATTATATGTGGTGTCATATCTGAGATAAAACAGTGAATAGGGCTGGAACTCCAGTTCAGCGTACAGGTCGGAAAAGGGCCTGTCATTATCCCTGAAATCATAGCTTTGTTGCAATTTAAACCTCAGGATATCCTGGTAGACGCGCGCGCCTGAATCCTCCACCGTCCTTGTGCTGACAAAGGACAGCAGGGAATATGTGAGCTTGTTTAATGGGGCCAGCCGGTCCAGATCATCTATGTCCGGCAGGTTGTCCTGGTCTTTGTTCGGGCGATACTGATACAGAAGCCGCGGACGAATGGAGTGGCGAATCCTGGTTTTCGAGTTCTCCCTGTAATTACGGGCAAAGGTGGTGCTCATGTCGCCCTGCAGGAGGTACAGAAGCCTGTTGGATGTGTTGTCGGGGTGTTGCGTGCCCTGTCCATAGGCCGCCCAGGCCGTTTCCTGGATGCTTCCGCTTGTGACCAGATCCACCCACCCTAATTTCCAGGGCCGTGAAATCCGTGGCTCAAGATGAATCCTCTGCTCCCTGATATCGTCCTTTCGCCAGTAATTGGTATAGGATGATTTATAATCCCAATAAAAGTTGCTCCTGCCAAGCCTCTGGCTGAAACCATAAAACGCAAACCTGGGCAGGGTCTGGACCGTGGTGTCCTGCTCGCCTGGCATAAGATTATCGTTATACCTGAGTTCCCCTGCCAGAAAATGATTATCAAAACGCCTTGTAACCTGTAGACTTGAAGGCCTTATCACGTCTGTTTTATCCGCAAGGGAACGACCGAATTCACTTTTGAACTGCTGATTTGTTTCAAAAAAGCTCATGGGCCCCTGATCGAATTCCTGCAGGTAGTCCTTGTCGCTCACAGTATCAATATCCAGCCTGGCCTTCATATTCCATGGAAGTTTCTGGTCCACCTTGGCCCTTAACCACCAGCGTTTTTTGTTTGAGCGGACGATTCCGTCCTTGTTATAGTCGTTGTCTTTAAGGGCATCCGACAGGAAATTGTATCTGAATATCCCCTTGTTATCCTCAGAGAGAGTATGACGGAACTCAATACCCTCCATCCAGCCCCGATTCTCAATGGGATGCTGGTAAAACGTGGCATCCATACTGTCGTTTATGGCCCAGAAAAAGGGAACGATCAACTCCATGCCATTCCTGCTGGACGTGGAGAAACTTGGTATCAGAACTCCTGTCTTGCGATACCGGTTAAGGGGAACGGCTATCCATGGCGTATAAAAGATCGGCAGTTTCCTGACGTTGAATGTTGCATGTGTGGCCTCAACGTTTCCGTTTACCGTAAGGCTTAAATCCCTGCACCTGAAACTCCAGGCCTGCCTGGGCAGTGGACACGTACTGATAATCGCCCTGTGCGCCCTGTATTCCTCCGGGCCTGTCTTCCGGATTTTTTCAGCTACCAGGTGCACGTTATTCCTTTTCAGGAAAAGATGAGCGTCTTCAATGCTGCCGGTGGAGGTGTTCAGATTAAACTCTCCCCTGGAGCCGCTCAAAACATCCTCAGCCATATGGATAACCACGGAGCCTTCGGCCCGGATCCTGCCCCGCCTTTGATCATAGATCATCCTGTCAGCAGATATGGATACCGCACCCCGGTACACCTTGACGCCACCATAGCCGATAATTATGCCTGTACGATGATAGCAGATGAGCTGGCGAGCCTGGATATTCCAGGGCTCCCCCGGAGCTGATGCCTGACCTTCGGCAAAGGTATTCCCCATGGCAATACCCGGTATGAGCACGAACGCCAGAAGGAATAAACGCGTTTTGTTTATGATGGACAGGAAATTATTCATAGGCCCTGTCCGTTAGTATCATATGGCGGTGTGGCTTTCAATGGGAGTACATGTCTTTAAGGCAGATCGACCCATTTTTTTGCACGGGGGAAATAGCTCAATAGGTCATGGGTCGTGGTAACAAACGATTGCACTCAACATTTCCATGACCTCATATGACACAAACCGGACGAACCTCAGACACTGCATTGCAATAATCTTAACAAAGCGAAGCAAAGTGGTAATACTAAGGTGCGGCAGCGCCTGGCAATCATAGAGCACCAAAGGCACACGATAATCCCAGCAATACGCCAGCGAGCGGCAATACCCTGTTCCCTCTATCCTTTTCCCAGGATAAGAAATTCCAGCAGGGCCTTGTGAAGATGCATCTTGTTTTCCGCCTGGTCCCAAACCACGGATTTCGGGCCTTCCAGCACGGCCTCTGTTATCTCCTCGCCCCTGTGGGCCGGCAGGCAGTGCAGCACAATGGCATCCGGCCTGGCATGGGAAACAAGCTGTTCATTGACCTGATACGGCATGAATATCTGCCTGCGCTCCTCCGCCTGATCCTCCTGCCCCATGCTGGCCCATACATCCGTGTTTATCACGTGGGCGTCCCTGACCGCCTCAACCGGATCTTTTATTACCTCGATGGGGGCGGATGCCTGGGCCCTTGCCTTTGCCAGGATGCCTGGATCCGGTTCATAACCTTCGGGACAGGCCAGGGTCATGGCGAAACCCATGCGGCTTGCGGTCTCAATCCAGGAATGAGCCACGTTATTGCCGTCACCGATCCAGGCAGCCTTTGTGTTTCTCAGGTCCATCCCCCTTTTTTCCATTACGGTCATTATGTCGGAAAGGGCCTGGCAGGGATGATGCCCGTCGGTAAGCCCGTTAATTACAGGGATGGACGCCCATTCGGCCAGTTCTTCCACGATCTCGTGGCCAAAGGTCCTTACAACGAGGCAGTCCAGGTAACGTGACAGGACCCTGGCGGTATCCTTGAGAGGTTCGCCCCGCCTGATCTGCAGGTCCCTGGCAGAAAGAAAGGTGAGGGTTCCGCCCATTCGCAGCATGGCGGTCTCAAAGGATACGCGGGTGCGGGTGGACGGCTTGTCGAACAGCAGCCCCAGCACCCTTCCGGCAAGGGGCCGCTCGTGTTTGCGTACCTTTTGGGCCTTAAGATCCATCGCCCTGGATATGATGTCTGATATCTCCCTGGTCGTAAGATCGAAAACCGTGAGAAAATCTCTTGTCGTCTGGTCTTTTGAGGGTGAAAACCGGGATGTTTTCATGGTGGTCTTATTTCCTGCCTTGCTTGAAAATATCTGAAAGTGTCTGGATAAGGGCATCAATGTGCCTGTTTTCTATGATCAGGGGCGGTACCAGCCTCAGGATTTTTTCCCGTGACAGCAGGGCGAGAAAGCCCCGGTCCATGAGTCTGCGGACAAGATCCGGGTACGGCTCC
>JALVVK010000101.1 GCA_027023445.1 Deltaproteobacteria bacterium
TGGTGACAATGTAACCATGGAAGTTCATCTCATTCAGCCCATAGCCATGGAGGAAGGCCTGCGGTTCGCGGTTCGCGAAGGCGGTCGCACTGTGGGGGCCGGTGTTGTAAGCGAGATCCTGGAGTAAAAAACTATGATGATCCCAACACAGAGGATAAGAATACGTCTCAAGGCGTACGATCATAAACAGCTTGATCAGTCGGTGGGCGAAATAGTGGATACTGCCAAACGTACCGGGGCCAGGGTGGCAGGGCCGATTCCTCTGCCCACCTCCATTAGTCGTTATACTGTGTTGCGGTCACCCCACATAGATAAGAAGTCGCGAGAGCAGTTTGAAATCCGTACTCACAAGAGACTGGTAGATATCTTAGAGCCTACCCAGCAGACCATAGATGCCCTTATGAAGCTTGAGTTGTCTGCAGGGGTGGACGTAGAAATAAAGCTGTAGGAGTACCAATGTCGACCTTAAATGGCATGATAGGCCGTAAAATAGGCATGACCCGGGTTTATTCCGAAGAGGGACACGCCATCCCGGTAACAGTGCTTGAAGTGGGGCCCTGCACGGTGTTGCAGAAGAAAAACGGGCAGCGTGAAGGATACGAAGCCGTTCAACTGGGCTTTGCCTCCAAGAAGGCCAGCAGGCTCACGCTTCCTGAAAAGGGGCACCTGAAAAAATCCGGATGCGAGGAAGGCTTTTACTGCATCAGGGAATTTCAGGTTGAGGATTCCAGCGCGTTTGAACTGGGCCAGGTACTGACTCTCAAGGATGTGGATATAAAGCAGCTCATCGACATTACCGGCGTCAGCAAGGGCCGGGGGTTCCAGGGCACGGTGAGGAGGCACGGGTTCAGCAGAGGTGGAATGGGACACGGGTCCAAACATCATCGCGAAATGGGGTCTATTGGTCAAAGTGCCTATCCTTCCAGGATCATAAAGGGCAAAAGAATGCCCGGCCGCATGGGGGGAAAGCGCTGTACAGTCCGGAATTCCATGGTGGTGGACGTAAGGCCCGAGGAGAACCTTCTTCTCGTAAAGGGCGGCGTGCCCGGGGCGGTAAACCAGTTTGTATGTGTAAGATTCAAATAGAGGAGTAAGGGGCAATGGCTACCCTTCCAGTATATGATGCGCAAAAGGAAAAAGTCGGTGAGATCACCGTGGATGATGCCGTTTTCGGAGTAGAGCCCAAAATTGGTGTAATTCATGAGGTGGTGGTCTGGCAGCAGGCAAAAAAGAGGGCCGGCACGGCCAGCACAAAGCGCCGCGGTGAGGTCAGCGGCGGAGGCAAGAAACCCTGGCGGCAGAAGGGTACTGGCAGAGCGAGAGCAGGAAGCAATACGTCTCCTGTATGGCGAAGGGGTGGGTCTGTGTTTGGACCGAAACCCAGGGACTACGGTTACAACCTTCCCAAAAAAGTAAGACGCCTGGCCCTGAAAATGGCCTTGACCGACAAGGTACGGTCTGAAAGGTTTTTTGTGATCAGAGACTTCAACCTTGACAATATCAAAACTAAGGATATGGTTGCCCTGCTGAACCGGTTTGGCATAAAGAAGGCCGTGGTTGCATTGGATGGTCCGGACAGGGTCATTGAGATGTCCAGTCGGAATATTCCCCATATAAAGGTGCTTCCCCAGCAGGGGGTTAATGTATACGATCTGCTGAAGCATGAGTATTTGCTGGTTCACGAGCCTGCGGTCAAGGCGCTTGAAGAGAGGCTGATGTCATGAATGATCTGTACACGGTGATAAAGGAGCCTGTGATCACTGAAAAGGCCACTATGCAGAAGGAAATGGCCAATCAGGTGGTTTTCAGGGTGGATCCAAGGGCCAACAAAATCCAGATAAGGCAGGCCGTTGAGAAAATTTTCAAGGTGAAGGTAAGGTCCGTGCAGACCATGAAAGTGAAAGGCAAACCCAAAAGGGTTGGAAGGCACGCAGGCCGCAGGCCTACGACGAAAAAGGCAATAGTTGCCCTGCAGCCTGGGCATACGATCGAATTTTTTGAGGGTGTGTAATGGCTATTAAGAAGTTCAGACCTACATCGCCTGCCAGGCGGTTCATGTCTGCCTTGTTCGACCCGGAACTCAGCAATCGTAAACCGGAAAAGTCTCTTCTTGAGCCACTCAAGAGGTCGGGAGGCAGAAATTCCTGCGGGCGAGTTACGGTAAGGCACAGAGGCGGCGGGCATAAACGCAAGTACCGAGTTATTGACTTCAAGCGGGACAAGGTGGACGTGCCTGCAAAGGTGCACGCAATAGAATATGATCCTAACCGGTCAGCCAGGATTGCGCTGCTGCACTATGCCGATGGTGAAAAACGTTATATCCTGGCCACGGTAGGCTTATCCGTAGGGGACACGGTTATTTCTGGGGAGTTTACTGACGTAAAACCAGGTAACTGCATGCCACTGAAAAATATCCCTCTCGGTACCATGGTGCATAATATAGAGATGCGTCCGGGCAAGGGCGGGCAGGTAGTCCGCAGTGCTGGAGGCGCGGCTCAGGTTATGGCCAAGGAAGGAAAGTATGTCCAGCTCAGGCTTCCCAGCGGAGAGGTAAGGATGTTTCTTCAGACATGTCGGGCTACCATAGGCCAGATCGGGAATCTCGATCACGAGAATATCTCTCTTGGCAAGGCGGGAAGAAAACGCTGGATGGGACGCAGGCCGGTAGTCAGAGGTGTAGCCATGAACCCGGTAGATCATCCCATGGGTGGTGGTGAAGGAAAATCCGCAGGCGGCAGGCATCCATGCAGTCCATGGGGCTGGCCGACAAAGGGTTATAAGACACGTAAGAAAAAGCCGAGCGACGCCTTTATCGTGCGCCGCAGGAAGTAGAAATATAGGAGAGATGCTGTGCCAAGGTCTTTAAAGAAAGGTCCCTTCGTAGATGACCATCTGATGAAAAAGGTGATAAAGGCCAGAGAGACCAATGACAGGCGGGTCATCAAGACCTGGTCTCGCCGCTCTATGATTACACCGGATATGGTGGGGCTCACCTTTGCCGTGCATAATGGCAGAAAATTTATTCCAGTTTTTGTAACTGAGAACATGGTCGGTCACAAAATGGGAGAATTTTCACCCACGCGCACCTATTATGGTCACGCGGCAGATAAAAAATCCAAGGTCCGCAGGTAATCAAGGGGGCATTTTTACAATGGAAGTCAGGGCAGTAGCAAAATATCTGAGAGTATCCAGGCAGAAGGCCAGCCTGGTAGCCGATGTAGTCAGGGGCAAGCCGGTGGATGAGGCGTTGTATGCCCTTGAGATGATGCCAAAAAAACCTGCAAGACTGATCAGAAAGGTGCTTATGTCAGCGATTGCCAACGCTGATCAGGAAGGCAGCATTGATGTGGATACTCTTTATATAAAAAGAATAGCCGTGGATCAGGGGCCGCAGTTGAAGCGGTGGAGGGCCAGAGCCATGGGCCGCGCCTGTCAGATCCAGCACAGGCTATCGCACATAACCATTGTTTTGGATGAGGCTTAATTTTTCGGGAGTGAGTTAACAGGAGGCTAACTTGGGACAAAAAGTTAATCCTATAGGCCTGAGGCTTAAGATAACCCGTACGTGGGATTCTCGCTGGTTCTCCCAGAAGGAATTTCCCGCATATGTATTCGAGGATTATAAGATCAGGAAATTTGTCAAGAAGCGGGTTTATCATGCTGGTGTATCCAAGATAGAGATTGAGCGTGCGGCCCAAAGAATCAGGATAAAGATTCATACAGCCAGGCCAGGTATTGTAATAGGAAAGAAGGGCGTTGAGATAGAGGCCCTGAAACGCGATCTTGAAAAACTGACAAATAGTCCCGTGCTGATTGATATAAATGAGGTTAGGCGTCCGGAAATTGACGCACAGCTGGTAGCGGAAAATGTGGCCAGCCAGCTCGAAAGACGTATCTCGTTCAGGAGAGCAATGAAAAGGGCCGTGGGGCTGTCATTGAAGTTTGGCGCTCAGGGTGTAAGGATAGCCTGTTCCGGGCGTCTCGGCGGCGCAGAGATGTCTCGCAGGGAATGGTACCTTCAGGGGCGGGTGCCCCTGCACACGCTGAGAGCGGATATAGATTACGGTTTCGCAGAGGCAAAGACCACATATGGCGTGATCGGGGTGAAAACCTGGGTGTTTAAGGGCGAGGTACTGCCTGAATCCGAGACAGAAACAGCGCCTTTGGGAATATAGGGAGATACGCACGTCATGCTGAGTCCCAAGAAAGTAAAATATCGCAAGCAACAAAAAGGACGGATCAGGGGAGTGGCCTCAAGAGGTAACCAGTTGTCCTTTGGAGATTATGGCCTCAAGGCCCTTGGCAAAGGTAAAATTACAGCCCAGCAGATAGAGGCGGCACGTATCGCGATTACGCGACATGCCAAGAGACGTGGCAAGGTATGGATAAGGATTTTCCCTGACAAGCCTGTCACAAGCAAACCGGCTGAAACCCGAATGGGTAGTGGTAAGGGGGCTGTGGACACATGGGTGGCGGTTGTAAAGCCCGGGCGCATACTCTACGAGATGGAGGGCGTTGACGAGGAAGTAGCGATGGAGGCGTTAAGGCTTGCCTCTCACAAGCTTCCCATACCCACCAAAATTGTGGCGCGGAGTGAAATGGTATGAAGGACGCTAACGCCTTGAGAGAACTGAGTATAGATGAGCTTCGAGAGAAGGAGGCGAATCTGAGACAGGAGTTGTTTAATCTGCGTTTCCAGCATGCCACGCATCAGCTGGAAAATGTCATGCGCATCCGGACGGTGCGCAGGTCGGTGGCTCGGGTTCTCACAGTTATAAAAGAGAAACAAATGGCAGGAGAGTAGGCCATATGGATAATAGTGATAAAAAGAAGTCTCTAAGACGTACTCTTATTGGGACGGTTGCCAGCGACCAGATGGATAAAAGCGTAGTCGTCGTGGTCAACCGCAGGTTCCAGCACCCCATATATGGAAAATTCATCCAGAGACGGAAGAAATATATGGCCCATGATCCGCAAAACGCATGCAGCAATGGTGATAAGGTGCTTATTGAAGAGAGCAGGCCGCTCAGCCGGAGGAAACGCTGGCTGGTCAAGGAAATCTTGGAGAAGGCGGTCTAAGAAAGGAAGGGCTGTCAGATGATTCAACAGGAAAGCATGCTCAACGTTGCTGACAACTCCGGTGCCAAACGGGTTTGTTGCATAAGGGTTTTAGGTGGTACGCGGCGCCGGTATGCACGTATTGGTGATATAATCGTAGTGTCGGTCAAGGAGGCCATACCCAATTCCAAGGTAAAAAAGGGTGATGTAGCCAAGGCCGTTATAGTTCGGACCAAAAAGGAAATCGCCAGGAGAGACGGGTCACTCATTCGTTTTGATGAGAATGCCGCCGTATTGATAAATCAGTATGGAGAGCCTGTGGGAACACGAATATTCGGCCCGGTTGCCAGGGAGCTCAGGGCAAAGAGATTCATGAAAATCGTATCTCTGGCACCAGAGGTTCTTTAGGTTCCGGGGATATGGTCCCGGGGGCGGATATGAGCCTGTCGAAGCCGTTCGCATAGGAGCTTGAGTAGAATGAAGCAGATCAGGACATACTTGAGAAAAAATGACCGCGTCATGATAATGGCCGGTAAAGACAAGGGCAAGGTGGGGAAGATCCTGACCATCGTGCCTGCCAAACAAAGAGCCATTGTGGAAGGCGCCAACATAGTGAAGCGCCATACCAAGCCGGGGCCTGGAAGCAGGGGTGGCATTCTTGAAAAGGAGGCACCCATACATATTTCCAATCTGATGCTGATTTGTCCAAAATGTACTGATCCTGTGCGGATCAGCAGAAAGGTTCTGGAAAACGGTAATAAGGTTCGTATTTGTAAAAAGTGCGGGGAAGTAATCCCTGCTGAAAGCAAATAGCCTGCGGAGGGGAATGAGCTATGGTATTGGTTGAACAGCTCTACCGGGAGGTAGCAGTACCCAGTTTGATAGAGCGCTTTGGATACAAGAATCCCCTGCAGGTGCCACGTCTGCTCAAGGTTTCCCTGAACATGGGACTTGGCGAGGCCATACAGAATCCCAAGATACTTGATTCAGCAGTTGAGGAATTGGCATATATTGCGGGGCAGAGGCCGGTCATAACCAGGGCAAAGAGATCCATTGCGGCATTTAAAGTGCGTCAGGGAATGCCGATTGGCTGCACGGTTACACTGAGACGCAATCGTATGTATGATTTTTTGACCAAATTGATCCATGTGGCAATTCCGAGAATCAGGGATTTCAGAGGCATATCACCCAGGGGATTCGATGGACGCGGAAATTATACGCTGGGGATCAAGGAACACCTGATATTCCCTGAAATCGATTATGACAAGATTGACAAGATCAAGGGATTGAATGTTACGGTGGTCACCACGGCAAATACCGATGAAGAGGCCAGATGCCTGTTGGATGGTATCGGCATGCCCTTCAGAAAGTAACCACAAAGGAGGGGGCCTTGGCGAAGAAGGCACTATACTACAAGGCGCAGAGAGAGCCCAAATTTAAAGTTCGTAAGTACAATCGCTGTCCTATATGTGGCAGACCAAGGGCGTTTATCCGCAAATTCGGCATATGCCGTATATGTTTCAGATCCATGGCATCCAGGGGACTTATCCCTGGTGTGACAAAATCCAGTTGGTAACAACAAAGTGTTGCTTGGAGTTTACGTATGTCAATGACAGACCCCATCGCTGATATGCTTACCCGCATTCGTAATGGCTGTATGGCCAGGCTGGAGCGGGTGGACATGCCAAATTCAAATCTGAAGTTGAATGTGGCAAAGTTAATGAAGGAACATGGCTACATCAGTAATTACCGTGTGGTAAAGGATGATCGTCAGGGTATTCTAAGGATTTTCCTGAAATATCAGGATGGAAAACCTGTTATCCTGGGTCTTAAGCGTATCAGTAAGCCGGGCCGCAGGCATTATGCCGGTAAAAATGACATTGCCAAGGTCCGGGCTGGATATGGAATGGCGGTTGTTTCTACCTCCAAGGGCGTGATGACCGATGCCCAGGCCCGCGAGCAGGGCGTTGGTGGCGAGGTCATTTGTGCTATCTGGTAGAATGAGGGAGTCGGTCTAATGTCGAGAATAGGCAAGTTGCCAATACAGATACCATCTCAGGTAAAGGTCAGCGTTCAGGGGAATGTTATTTCTGTAAAGGGGCCGAAGGGTACCCTTTCCAGAGAGATTCATCCCCTGGCATCAGTGGAGACTGGAAAAGACCAGTTGATCGTCAAGAGAAAGGATGATTCCCGTCGCAGCAGATCAATTCATGGACTTACCAGGGCGCTTATCAATAATATGGTTGTAGGTGTTGCTGAGGGGTTCTCCAAGGATCTGATAGTGACCGGTGTCGGTTATAAGGTTGAAGAGAAGGGTCAGTCCCTTGTTTTCCATCTTGGGTATTCCCATCCAATTGATTTTCCGATTCCTAAGGGCATAACGGCCAAAGTGGAAAGGAAGAAGGAAATCAAGGTTACTATCGAAGGATATGATAAGGAACTTGTCGGCCTGACAGCCGCAAGGATCCGGGGGCTTAGGCCACCTGAACCGTATAAGGGCAAAGGCATCAGGTACGCTGATGAAACCATTCGTCGTAAGGCAGGCAAGGCCGCGGCAAAATAGCGGGTTTTCTCATCAAGGATTTATGAGGTAGATATTGGCTATGGGAAAGATCAACCCTAAGACAAGGGCCAGACAAAGACGCAGACAGAGGATAAGGAAGCATGTCTTCGGGACCCCGGAGCGTCCCAGGTTGGCTGTGTTCAGGAGTAACAGGCATATTTATGCCCAGGTGATTGATGACACCAAAGGTGTGACCTTGGTTGCCGCCGGATCCCGGAGTCCGGAGATCCGGAATATGTCGGATTTGAAGGGCAAAAAGGCCGTGGCCCAGGCAGTAGGGCGCCTGTTGGCCGAGAGGGCCAGGGCTAAAGGGGTTGACACAGTAGCCTTTGATCGTGGTGGATTCCTTTATCACGGCAGGGTTCGGGCGCTTGCTGATGGTGCAAGAGAAGGCGGTTTAGACTTTTAGGGTTTCAGGGGGACAGCCTTGTTGCAAGAACAGAATAACGAGCAGCAACTTATTGAAAAAATAGTACTTATTAACCGCGTGGCCAAGGTGGTCAAGGGCGGTAGACGTTTTGGTTTCAGTGCCCTTGCCGTGGTTGGTGATGGAAACGGAAAGGTCGGGTTTGCTGTTGGAAAGGCCAAAGAGGTTCCGGAGGCCCTTCGCAAGGCTACGGAAAAGGCCAAAAAGAACATGATAGATGTGCCTCTCACCGACAAGACCCTTCCTCACGAAGTTATTGGAAGATTCGGAGCCGGCAGGGTTATGCTGAAGCCCGCCTCTCCCGGTACCGGTGTTATCGCCGGCGCGGTGGTCAGGGCAGTGATGGAGGCCGTGGGGGTACAGGACATTCTTACCAAATGTCTTGGCTCAAATAATCCTCACAATGTGGTACGAGCCACCTTCCAGGCCATGGAGGCCCTTGGAGAATCCGTGGCCATAAGCCAGGCTCGCAGCCATAATACCGAAAAAGCCGCATGAGGACATCATTATGATAACATTGGATAAATTAAAGCCCCACGAGGGGGCCAGAAAAAAGAAAAAACGCGTGGGAAGGGGCCAGGGATCTGGCCATGGGAAAACGTCCTGCCGTGGAGTGAAGGGGCAGGGCTCCCGGTCCGGCGGCGGTGTGCCTGCGGGTTTTGCCGGAGGGCAGATGCCTCTTTACAGGCAGCTTCCCAAGAGGGGTTTTAAAAATCCTTTTCGCAAGGTGTATGGGGTTGTAAATGTGCAGACTTTGGCAGCCATCGAGGTGGACGGGCCTGTAGATCTGGCGATGCTGCAGTCTCG
Source organism: Deltaproteobacteria bacterium (assembly GCA_027023445.1). Taxonomy (GTDB): domain Bacteria; phylum Desulfobacterota; class Dissulfuribacteria; order Dissulfuribacterales; family JALVPX01; genus JALVVK01. The sequence continues at coordinate 8,856 of JALVVK010000101.1, forward strand.
AGGCATGGTGGCCAAGAGATTTCAACTTCTCAAAATACTGGGGCAGGGCGAGATAGACAAAGCCCTCGTGGTCAAGGCTCATGCGGTCAGCGGCAGTGCGAGGGAAAAGATCGAGGCCGCTGGTGGCAAGGTAGAGATAATTGCCTCAAGGGGGCAGGGTAAGTAGTGATAAAGGGCATTGAAGGCCTCGGACAGGTTCCGGAGCTGAGGCGGCGAATAGGCTTTACACTTCTGCTGCTCGCAGTTTACAGGGTGGGAGTGCAGATTCCTGCGCCTGGCATTGATGCCCAGGCGCTTGCGTCGTTTTTTGCCAGGGCAAGCGGCACGCTGTTTGGGCTGTTTGACATGTTTTCCGGCGGTGCGTTGAAGAAGTTTTCCATTTTTGCCCTTGGTATAATGCCCTACATAAGCGCATCCATTATTCTGCAACTTCTTGCCGTTGCTATTCCCCACCTTGAAGCCTTGCAAAAAGAGGGGGAAGAGGGCAGAAAAAAGATAAGTCAGTATACCAGATACGGTACGGTTGTTTTGAGCCTCATACAGGGTCTTGGAATAGCCATTGGCCTTGAGAGTATGACATCACCTGCCGGTATTCCGGTTGTTTCCTCGCCAGGTTGGGCTTTTCGCCTCATAACCGGTCTCACACTCATGTCCGGTACGGTGTTCCTGATGTGGCTTGGCGAACAGATTACAGAGAGGGGAATAGGGAACGGTATCTCCCTTATAATTTTTGCTGGTATTGTGGCCAGAATGCCATCTGCTGTCATTGATACCTTCAGATTGATGCAGACCGGGGATATTAATCCTGCCCTGATGCTGTTCCTGATTCTTATGATGGTAGTAGTGGTAGCGTTTATATGCTTTATGGAACGGGCCCATCGTCGTATCCCCATACAGTATGCCAGACGGGTGGTGGGACGCAGGGTCTATGGTGGACAGAACACGCATCTGCCTCTTAAGCTGAATACAGCTGGGGTTATTCCGCCAATTTTTGCTTCATCCATTATCATGTTCCCGGCGACAATAGCCAATTTTATCCAGGTCCCCTGGATGCAGAGGGTGGCTCAGGCGCTTATGCCGGGAAGCTGGATTTACGAATCCATTTATGTTATTTTAATTGTATTTTTCTGCTATTTTTATACGGCGATTACCTTTAACCCGGTGGATATTGCGGATAACCTCAAGAAAAATGGGGGTTATATACCAGGGATCAGGCCGGGGAGAAGAACGTCTGAATATATTGACAAGGTGCTGACGCGTATCACCCTGATCGGCGCTGCCTATGTGTCTGTGATATGCGTGTTGCCAAGTATACTTATTACCCAGCTGAACGTGCCGTTTTATTTCGGCGGTACCGCGTTGTTGATTGTGGTTGGTGTTGCCATGGATACCATGGGGCAGATCGAATCCCATCTTATTACCCGTAATTACGAGGGGATCATGAGAGGGGTGAGGTTGAAGGGAAGACGGTAGCCGTCGATTCGTGAAAAAGACTTCAACATCCATAATTTTAAAGGCCCCCTCTGAAATCGAAAAGATGAGGGTTGCGAACAGTATCGTCGGTGAGGTATTACAGGAGCTTAAAACGGTACTGGCTGCGGGTATGACCACGCTGGATCTTGACCGGATTGCTGCCGAGGGAATAGAGAAACGCGGTGGTTCTCCGGCATTCAGGGGTTACAGGGGATATCCTGCCACCTTGTGTGTTTCTATAAATAACGAGATAGTTCATGGCATCCCTGATCCCAAACGTGTGGTGGCCGAGGGAGATGTGGTCAGTATGGACCTCGGTGCGATATATGATGGTTTTTATGGAGATTCGGCAATAAGCGTGATCGTAGGGGGTAAGGGAACGGAAACCGCCCGGCGCCTGTTGCATGTAACAGAGACGGCTCTTTACAAAGGCATTGAATACGCCAGACCTAAACACCGTCTTCAGGATATTTCAGCCGCAGTGCAGTCCTGGGTTGAGGGTAATGGCTTCAGCGTGGTAAGACAGTTTGTGGGGCATGGTATCGGGCGCAGCCTTCATGAACCCCCGGAGGTTCCCAATTTTGGCAGGCGTGGTAGGGGGCCGATTCTGAAGGTAGGAATGGTTCTGGCAATCGAGCCAATGGTTACCGTGGGTTCTCCAGAGGTGAAGGTGTTGTCTGATGGTTGGACCGCGGTTACCGCGGATGGGTCCTTGGCGGCGCATTTTGAGCATACGGTGGCTATTACAAAAAAGGGGCCGTATATACTCAGCAAGGTTAATTAGGGTTTTCAGGCATAAAAGGGGCTGACTGGTAGATGGCAAAGGCAGATGTGATTCAGGTTGAGGGTAAGGTTGTGGAAACGCTGCCTAATGCGATGTTCAGGGTGGAACTCGAAAATGGCCATAAGGTGCTGGCGCATATTTCCGGCAAAATGAGGATGCACTACATCAGGATTTTGCCAGGGGATCGGGTTACCGTTGAGCTTTCGCCATATGATCTTACTCGTGGCAGGGTGGTTTACCGGTCCAAATAGGGTTTTGTGCCTGCATTGTAGATTAGTAATTTATTAAATGCGATGCGGTTTTTTCAGATGTTCGTGTGTATGATGCCGACTCGTATTAATGTTAGAGCTTTGAGGTGAATATCATGAAGGTTAGAGCATCAGTGAAGCGCAGATGTAAGGACTGCAAGATTATTCGCAGGCGTGGTGTCGTGCGGGTGATATGTAAAAATCCCAAGCATAAACAGCGTCAGGGTTAACAGGGGGGTATTTCGGTGGCAAGGATCGCAGGAGTAGATCTGCCTAAGAACAAAAGGCTTGAGATAGCGCTTACGTATATTTATGGAATTGGACGTACATTGGCGCAGAAGATATTGGATAAGGCAGGGATCGACCGGAACAAAAAGACCGATGATCTCACGGACGCGGATATTACCGCCATAAGAAAGATAATTGATACAGAGTGCAAGGTGGAAGGAGATCTGCGCCGTGAAGTCTCCATGAATATCAAGCGTCTTATGGATCTTGGATGTTATCGGGGACTCAGACACAGGCGTGGCCTTCCGGTGCGTGGACAGAGGACCAGCACTAACGCACGCACCCGTAAGGGGCCCAGGCGCACGGCTGTAAAAAAGAAAAGAAAGGCATAATTCAGGAAATATAAGTTTTACAGGGAGGATAACTGCTCATGGCCCGACCCAGGCGTGGTGGTCGTAAAGAAAAAAAGAATGTTCCGGAAGGCATCGCCCATATTCAGGCCACCTTCAACAATACAATTGTCACAATTACAGACAAGCAAGGTAATACTGTTTCCTGGTCCAGCGCTGGCACCCAAGGTTTTAAGGGGTCAAGAAAGGGAACTCCTTTTGCTGCGCAGATGGCTGCTGAAACCGCTGCCAAAAAGGCCGCGGAGCATGGCATGAGGAGTGTTGAGGTCCACATTAACGGGCCTGGATCAGGCAGGGAAGCGGCGTTAAGGACGCTGCAGATGGCCGGATTCAAGATTACCGTGATCCGGGACGTGACCCCACTGCCGCACAATGGCTGCCGGCCTCCAAAGAGGCGCCGGGTCTGATAAGGATTAAGCGGAACGGTGTTAGTTTTTGAGCGTGATTCCGCAGTTATTCGCAATCATTAATATTTCGGAGGAAGTACCTTGGCAAGATACACCGGACCACGTTGCAGAATTTGTCGACGCGAAGGAACCAAGCTCTTTTTGAAGGGCGACAGGTGTTACAGTGATAAATGCGCCTTTGAGAGGCGCAGTTACGCACCAGGCCAGCATGGTCAGGCCCGGATAAAGGTTTCTGATTATGGTATCAGGTTGAGAGAAAAGCAGCGCGTCAGAAAAATGTATGGCATGCAGGAGGCCCAGTTCAGGCGCTACTTTGACTGGGCTGACCGCAAAAAAGGCGTTACGGGTACCAACCTGCTTGCGTTTCTTGAAAGGCGTCTGGATAACGTGGTTTACAGGCTTGGATTTGCCGAGAGCCGTGTTCAGGCTAGGCAGCTTGTGACTCATGGCCATTTTTTGGTAAATGGCAGGAAAGTCAACATCCCATCCTTTCTTGTAAAAGTAGGCGACGTTATTGAAGTGGCAGAGAAAAGCCGGTCTGCGGCGCCCATAAAGTCTGCCCAGGAATCCGTTGCCAGGAGAGGCGTTCCCGAGTGGCTCGAACTGGATTTTGACGCATTCAAGGGATCAGTTAAGGCCATGCCTGAGCGTGGGCATATTACAATGCCTATTCAGGAGCAGTTGATCGTAGAGTTTTATTCCAAGTAGTTAATCCCATTTCCTTGGGAATACAGGGGAAGCAGCCATGGCCAAAGAAAAAAACGCAAAGTCAGGGGAAAAGACCACGGATCAGACCCCCTTTTATAGAAATTGGCGGGAGCTCATACAGCCCAGAAGCCTAGAGGTGGCCCAGGATACGCATACCAAGTTTTACGGCAAATTTACCTGCGAGCCTCTTGAACGCGGGTATGGCGTGACATTGGGGAATGCGCTACGCAGGATTCTTCTTTCTTCCCTTCAGGGCGCAGCTATCGTGGCGGTTCGTATTGATGGAGTGCTGCATGAACTTGCCAGTATCCCCGGTGTGTTAGAAGATGTAACGGATGTCATCCTGAACCTTAAGGGTGTCCGCCTCAAACTATTCAAAGAGGATGAGCGCACACTCGTGGTTGAAAAAAATGGTGCGGGTGAGATTAAGGCCGGGGATTTTGTAGCCCCTGATGGCGGGGTAGAGATCCTCAATCCGGATCATCATATCGCTACACTTACGGGTGACAGTGATTTCAGGATGGAAATGACAGTAAAATGGGGCAAGGGATACGTGCCTGCCGAACGTAATAAAGATCCGGATCAGCCCATTGGCACCATTTTTATTGACGCCCTTTTTTCCCCGGTTCAGAAAGTTAATTTCGTAGTTTCCAGGGCACGGGTCGGGCAGATCACGGACTATGACAAGCTGACCATGCAGATATGGACGGATGGAAGTGTGACCCCGGAGGATGCCCTTGCATATTCAGCAAAGATACTTAAGGAACAGCTTGCTGTCTTTATTAATTTTGACGAGAAGGAAGAGCCTGTTGAGGAAAAACCTTCTGTTGATTATGAGGGGATGAACAAATATCTGAGCAGGCGAATCGACGAATTGGAATTTTCCGTAAGGTCAGCCAATTGTCTGAAGAATGCCAGCATCATCTATATTGGCGAACTGGTTCAGAAGACCGAGCAGGAGATGCTTAAGACCAAGAATTTTGGCCGGAAATCCCTAAAAGAGATAAAAGATATCCTTGATGGAATGGGGTTGCATCTTGGCATGAAGCTTGAGGGGTGGACACCTCCGGAACAGGCTGGTTCAAAAGACGATTCAAAGGAAGCAGGGGAATAGATAATGAGGCACCGTATAAGAAGTCGCAGACTGGGACGTAAAACCGCCCATAGGGAGGTCATGTTGAGGAACATGGTGACCTCTCTTCTGGAACATGGCAGAATTGTTACCACGGTTACAAGGGCTAAGGAATTGAGGCGTCTTGCTGATAAAATGGTTACTCTGGCCAAGGATGGCAGTCTTCATTCCAGGCGTCGGGCCATGTCCATCATCATGGATAAAACGGTCGTGGCCAAGTTGTTTAACCACTGGGCTGAAAAGATGAGCGAGAAAAATGGTGGTTATACCCGAATCGTTCGTATCGGGCCCAGGCGTGGTGACGCCGCCATGATGTGTTACATCGAGATGGCCACGGACACACTGGAAAAGCCAAGGGGCAAGAAGACCGTCAGAAAGTCGGAAGGTGCGGTCGCGGCACCGGTTATTCCCCAGGCGGCTCCGGCCGTTGAAGAGAAGAGCAGGGAATCCGAAGAGACGACCGAGGGGTCGGAGGTCGGAGATGGTGAATCCTCAGAGGAATCCCAGACTGATGATCAGTCATCTGATGAGGTAGAGGAAATGGGCGTTTCAGACACAGAAAAAAATGATGCAGTAAAATAACATTTGACATTTATTGTTTTATTTATAAACTAAGTAGAGGATAGTGAGACGAGTGGCTATGACAGCCTCCAGAATTGATTCTGGAGGCTTTTTTTGTCGAAAACGGCGGATTGGGTATGTGGTTGTTTTATGCCCCCCCGGGGTAGTTCTCTTGGGGGGCATAAATTAGAATGGAACTTTAACGGTTTTTTTCCGGGAAACCTCTTCTTTTATCTGGTTCACTGAACGGTTATAAAAATCAATTACCTCTCTACGGCTTATCATGCCGAGAAAGTAGCTGGGATCCTCGTCCTTTACAACCGGTATTCGGTCAATATTTCGTATGGTAAATTTTTTTAACAGGGTATTTATGTCCTCTGACGGGCTGGTCTTTATAATGTCCTTTCTCGCGATGTCCTTCATGATTACCACAGGGCCGAGATCTGTATCATCAAAGAGACAGTGTCTGATGTCATTTATGGAAAAGATACCACTTAGTCGTCCATTCTTGTCTACAACCGGAAAATAGTGCTGCTCGGTAGCGCGGAAAAACCTGCAGAACTGGGAAAAACTCATATCTTCCGGGATTACGGCAAAAACCCTGGTTGGATCGAATATGTCGGATACTCTTATGTCTCCAAGTATGTCATTAAAGAAATCTCCTTTATGCGCAGATGAGGATATCCTGTTAGGTACCTGCGCCCGGTAAAGATCCCATTTTCTGCACAGAAAATAGCTCAGGCTGCATACCAGCATGCTGGGCATCAGCAGGTGATAGGAGCTTGTGATTTCGCTGACCACTATCACGGCGGTTATGGGAACATTGGAGCTGCCGGCGAAAAAACCTGCCATGCCCACAATGATAAAGGGTGCCGGGTTTATGACTATATTCGGGAGGAGGTGATGGAACAGCATGCCCACTGCCCCTCCAATGCACCCTCCTATCACTACCGATGGCCCGAACACGCCGCCGCTGCCCCCCGATCCGATGGAAAAACTGGTGGCAAGGATTTTGCCAAGGCCTACCAGGAGAAACATCAGACCGGTTACGTGGTTATACAGGCCCTGCTGAACAAAACCATAGCTGAATCCGATGACATCCGGGAGAAACAGGGCGATGGTTCCTGTAAGGAGGCCTCCTATGGCGGGCTTGATCCACAGGGGAAGATTGACCGTCTGGAAAAAGTCGTGCGTTCCCCAGAAGATTTTTACAAACAGGAAAACACCGATCGCCAGGGCAAAGGCAAGGAAGGTATATGGCCCAAGGGTAAGGATATTATCGAAATGAAAGTCGTTTGCCTTGAACAGGGAGCCCCAGCCATAGACCGAACAAAATAATGAGTAGGCCACTGTTGAGGCTATTGCCGTTGGTATTATGACGTCTGCCTCGAATTCAGGCTCTTTGTACAGGATTTCCGCGGCAAAAAGTGCTCCTGTAAGAGGTGCCCTGAATATGCTTCCTATACCGGCTCCCATGCCGGCTGCCATGAGAATGCGAATTTCTGTGGGAGAGAGCCTGAGTTTTTGTGCAAGGATAGACCCCATTCCAGCCCCTATCTGGCATATGGGGCCCTCGCTGCCTCCTGATCCGCCACTTCCAAGGGTCAGGAAAGAGGTAATGGTTTTTACAAAAGGAACCTTAAAATCGATTATGCCGTCGTGCTTATGGTATGCTTCGATGGCGGCATCCGTTCCGTGCCCCCCGGCTTCCGGACAGAAAAAATAGACTACAATCCCGCTTAAAAGACCTCCGATGGCAGGCACAATCCAGAATATTAATGGCCTGAAAGGATGATTGGTATGTTCAAAAAAAGGAGGATCGCCTGCCGGATGTGACGTCCTGTATCCTGCGAGGTAATCCAGAAAGAAATGGTGACCCACATGACACAGAAAATGAAAAGTAACTGCGCCAGCTCCGGATAATATCCCCACAAAAATGCAGTAAAGCAGCCATTTGCCGGCCGCCTTCCCCAGATACCTGGATAAGAATGCCTGAACGTTTTGCATGTTAATCCCTTAAGTAAATTATTTGAAACAGGCTTCTGTTTTAACAGAGAAAGCATAAGATGTGAAGGAGGTGAATGGCCAGACGTTAAGATCAGCATGCCTTTGAGGGAAAATTATTTTCCTTGTGGGGACAAGGCAGGTGTATGAATCTGTTTGATGAAAAATATTATTTACATCTGCGTCCTGAGCAGATAAAACTACCTTTCAGGTAGTCTTATGTCCGCCCGGAGGTGGTGCCTTTGGATGGCAGAAGTCTGGTCCATGCATCCGGGATGTGCCTGCCACCCCCTGCGCCAAGCCGTATTTTTCTGTGATCAGGGGGAAATGGCGCAAAAGATATGGATCCTTACGCCTATGGTTCAGGTTAAATCCGAATTTTTTGATGCCCGTATGGAAGCCGTTGGTTTACACTGCCTTGCCAACATTGACAATACCTTAAAATAAGAATAAGTTCCAAATTCTATTCAAAAAACTACAGAGGTGATACCTATGGCCAAATTGCCTGGTAAAAAGATTATCGTAGAGGCCCTTAAACGGGAAGGCGTGGATGTCATCTTTGGCTTTCCCGGTGGGGCGGTAATAGACATTTATGATACCTTGGAGCAGGACGGTTCCATCAAGCACGTGCTGGTCAGGCATGAGCAGGGAGCGACCCATGCCGCCGACGGTTATGCGAGGGCCACTGGCAAGGTCGGTGTCTGCCTTGTTACATCGGGGCCCGGTGCGACCAACACGGTTACTGGGATAGCCACCGCATACATGGATTCTGTTCCCATGGTGGTGTTTACCGGTCAGGTTCCCACCGCCCTGATTGGCAACGATGCCTTTCAGGAGGTGGATATAGTCGGAATTACGAGGCCTTGTACCAAGCACAATTATCTGGTCAAGGATGTGAAGGATCTTGCAAGGGTCATCAAGGAGGCCTTTTATATCGCAAAGTCAGGCCGTCCCGGTCCTGTTCTGATTGATATTCCCAAAGACGTTCAGAACGCCAAGGCCGAATTCGACTATCCGGATACCATAAAGCTGCGTTCTTACAATCCGGTCGTCGCGCCTCACAACAAGCAGATTGAGCGCGCCTACAGGTTGATAGAGAAATCCAGGCGGCCTGTTATTTATACTGGTGGCGGTGTGGTGATATCCGATGCCCACAACGAATTGAGGGCGTTGGCCGAATATATCAATGCCCCGGTCACCATGACCCTTATGGGCCTTGGCGCGTTCCCCGGCACCCACGAGCAGAGCCTGGGCATGCTTGGAATGCACGGAAGTTATTGCTCTAACATGGCCATGGCCAACACGGATCTCATTATAGCGATAGGCGCCAGGTTTGATGACAGGGTGACGGGGAAGATCGAGGCCTTTGCGCCCATGGCAAAGATCATCCACATTGACGTGGACCCAACATCCATCCAGAAAAACGTAAGGGTGGACGTGCCTATAGTGGGAGACTGTCGAGAGGCCCTTAAAAAGCTCGTCAAGGTCGTGAAGGGGTCAGGCCTTTCGCCTGAGTTCTGGCAGGAAAAATATGCCCTCTGGTGGGAGCAGATCCATGCGTGGGAAAAGAGACACCCATTTGCGTACAAAAAGGACAACAGTGTAATAAAGCCTCAATATGTCATTGAGAAGCTTTATGAGATGACCAGGGACAAGAATCCTGTCATTACCACAGAGGTCGGCCAGAACCAGATGTGGACGGCCCAGTTTTACAAGTTTGATACTCCCAGAACCCTTATAACCTCCGGAGGCCTGGGAACCATGGGCTATGGTTTCCCCGCGGCCATAGGAGTACAGATGGCATTTCCCGACAGGCTTGTGGTGGATGTGGCCGGTGATGGCAGCATCCAGATGAATATCCAGGAAATGGCCACTGCCATGGAACAGCGCCTGCCCGTGAAGATAGTGATTCTTAACAACCAGTTCCTGGGCATGGTCCGTCAGTGGCAGGAGCTTTTTTATGACCGCAGATATGCAGCAACCAGTTTCCAGCTTACCCCTGATTTTGTTAAGATAGCCGAGGCCTATGGCGCAAAGGGACTGCGGGCAACGAAGGTCGAGGAGGTGGAATCTGTCCTGAAGGAAGGACTTGAATCAGATGTTCTCACGGTCATGGAATTTGCCATAGCCAAGGAGGAAGGGGTATTCCCCATGGTTCCCGCGGGCAAGGCTACCACAGAGATGCTTTTAGTTTGATTTGGGATAAGGAGCGGTACGATGAAACATACCCTGTCTGTATTGGTGGAAAATTGTCCGGGGGCGCTGTCCAGGATTACCGGCCTTTTCAGCGGCCGCGGATTTAACATAGAGAGCCTGTGCGTTGCCCCTACCCTTGATCCGACCCTTTCACACCTTACGTTGGTTACCAGGGGAGATGAGTTTATTATCGAACAGATCATCAAGCAGCTGAACCGTCTTGTGGATGTCTACAAGGTGATTGATGTCAGCGAAGGTGAATTTGTCGAAAGGGAGATGGCTCTTATAAAGGTCAGGGCCGAGGACGAAACCAGGGCCGAGGTGCTCAGGATGTGTGATATATTCAGGTGCAAGGTGGTGGATGTGAGCCCCAAGACCTACACGGTTGAGGTGACCGGTCCTGAGTCAAAGCTCAAGGCAGTGATCGAATTGTTGAAGCCCTTGGGAATAAAGGAAATATCCCGTACCGGCACCATTGCCATAGTCAGGGAGAAAAAAACGATTTAAGGAGCGTTTGTGATGAAGATTTATTACGAAAAGGATGCACCTATAGACGTACTCAAAGATAAGACCATAGCGGTTATTGGATATGGAAGTCAGGGGCACGCGCACGCACAGAACCTCAGGGACAGTGGATTGAATGTTGTTGTCGGACAGCGTCCGGGTTCTGCAAACCATGATCTTGCCGTAAAGCACGGCTTTGAGCCGGTAAGCGCTGCTGAGGCGGCGGCCCGGGCAGATCTGATCATGATACTGGTGCCTGATCATGTTCAGGCCGCTCTGTATAAGGAAGCCATAGAGCCTAACCTTAAACCTGGAAACATGTTGCTGTTTTCGCACGGGTTTAATATCCATTTCGGACAGATTAAACCCCCTGCGGACGTGGATGTTGCCATGGTTGCTCCCAAGGGTCCGGGGCATCTTGTCAGGAGGGAGTATGAGCGTGGCGCCGGGGTCCCTTCCCTGGTGGCAGTCGAACAGGATCACACCTCTGAGGCCAGGGCCAGGGCGCTTGCCTATGCAAACGGTATCGGCGCTGCCAGGGCAGGGGTAATCGAGACCACCTTCCAGGAAGAGACCGAGACTGACCTGTTCGGTGAGCAGTGCGTGCTCTGCGGAGGTGTGAGCGAGCTTATCAAGGCGGGCTTCGAGACCCTGGTCAAAGCGGGTTACCAGCCTGAAATTGCCTACTTTGAATGCTGTCACGAGCTGAAGCTCATAGTAGACCTGATCTACGAGGGCGGTCTTTCAAGGATGCGCTATTCCATAAGTGACACCGCAGAATATGGAGACCTCACAAGGGGTAAGAGAATCATTACCGAGGAAACCAGGCAGGAGATGAGAAAGATCCTGGACGAAATCCAGTCAGGTTCCTTTGCCAAGGAATGGATGCTGGAGAATCGGGTGAACGCGCCCACCCTGAATGCCCTCAGAAGACGGGAGAAAAAACATTTGATAGAGGAAGTCGGCTCCCGCCTCAGGGGTATGATGAGCTGGCTCAAGAAATAACCCAACCATGCGCCCCAAAAAAATTCCGGTGTCAGGGGAAGGGGTGCCCTTTATTGGATTTTCCGCCTTTACCACCCTTGTTTTCGCCCTGATAGGATGGATGGTGCCCGCCGTGATCGCATTAGCTGTCACGGCGTTTGTACTTTATTTTTTCAGGGATCCCGGGCGCGTGGTGCCTCATGCCCCCGGGCTGGTGGTTTCTCCTGCGGACGGCAGGGTTATAGAGGTGGCGGATTCGGCCGAGGGTTCCCTCCAGGGTGATTCTGTAAAAAGAATCAGCATTTTTATGAATATTTTTAATGTCCATGTTAACAGGGCGCCTCTTGCCGGCGAGGTGGTTGACCGGGTGTACCGGCCTGGTACCTTTTTCCCGGCTGACAAAAAAAAGGCTTTGCTCCGCAATGAACAGAACGCCCTTCTTATTAAAGGAGACGACGGCCTCCAGGTCACGGTGGTTCAGGTTGCTGGAATTATTGCCCGAAGAATTGTATGCTGGGCCGAGGTGGGCGATAAGCTGAAAAGAGGCGAGCGTTTCGGACTTATTCGTTTCGGTTCACGCCTTGATGTTTACGTGCCGCCCCATGTGACTATTGTTGTCAAAAAGGGGGAACGTGTCTGGGCCGGGCAATCCGTGCTGGCCTCTCAGGCAACGGATTCTCACAACTGAAAGGGATTTCCCCTGTTCTATGTGTAAAGGAGTAAAATATGGCGCAGAAGTCGGAAGTGATGGATCGGAGACCCAAAAAAGGCGTTTATATCCTTCCTAACCTTTTCACTTCGGCAAGCCTCTTCAGCGGCTTTTATGCAGTGATTGCCGCCATAAACGGCAATCATATGGCTGCTGCGATCGCCATCCTGATTTCGGCTGTCCTGGATGGCCTGGACGGCAGGGTGGCAAGGCTGACGAATACCACGAGCAGGTTTGGAGTGGAATACGATTCCCTGGCCGACCTCATTGCCTTTGGCGTTGCCCCGGGCATCCTGGCCTTTCTGTGGGGGCTTCAGGGATATGGAAGGCTTGGCTGGCTTGCTGCCTTTTTATATGTGGCCACCACGGCCCTGAGGCTTGCCAGGTTTAATGTGCTGGCCCAGGGTGGCAACAGTTCAAAGGCGTATTTTCTCGGGCTGCCATGTCCTGCGGCCGCCGTTCTGGTAGCGGCCACCGTGCTTTTCTGCCAATACCTGGGCATCCTTGGGCCGGTCAGGCATGTGTCCATCCTGGTGATGATCTATGGCCTGTCTTTTCTCATGGTCAGCTCGGTTCGCTACTACAGCTTCAAGGAGGTCCGCTGGTTTCAGCAGCATCCCTTCTCCGGCATGGTGGCGCTGTTGCTGGCCATAGTTGTGGTCGCCATGGAGCCAAAGGTAATTATCTTTGCCCTTATACTGGCATATGTTCTTTCCGGGCCTTTAATGGGTACGGTGGGAATGCTGTTCAGGGTTGGTGGCAGCGAAAAAATTGGATTGAATGAACAGGATCGTTAATAAACCTGCCTGCTTTGCAGGTGTACCAGAGTCTCTGGCATGAACCAGGATTTGTCTTATGGAACGAATTATAATTTTTGACACTACGTTGCGGGATGGAGAGCAGTCTCCAGGTGTATCATTAAATGTTGAGGAAAAACTCCAGATAGGGCGCCAGTTGGAAAAATTAGGGGTTGATGTGCTGGAGGCGGGTTTCCCCGTTGCATCCCCGGGTGATTTCGAAGGAGTCAGGCGCCTTGCCCGGGAACTGAGAGGGCTTCAGGTGACAGCTCTCGCCAGGGCCCGCAAGGCCGACATAGATACCGCGTGGGAGGCCATCAGGGAAGGGGCTGATCCCAGGATCCATACCTTCCTTGCCACATCGGATATCCATCTCAAGTACAAGCTCAAAAAGAACAGGGACGAGGCCCTGGAAATGGCAAGAGAGGCCGTTGCCTATGCGGCCAGGTTTACGAAAAACATAGAGTTTTCAGCAGAGGATGCCAGCAGGAGCGATCTTGATTACCTGTGCAGGGTTTTTGAGGCGGTGATTGACGCCGGGGCAACCACGGTCAATTTTCCTGACACCGTAGGTTATGCTATTCCCCATGATTTCGGCAGGATGATCCGTTACGTGATTGAGCATACACCCAATATTCACAAGGCCGTGGTAAGTGTGCACTGCCACAATGACCTTGGGTTGGCCACTGCCAATGCGCTTTCCGCCGTGAGCAACGGTGCCAGGCAGGTCGAATGCACGGTAAACGGCATAGGGGAGAGGGCGGGAAATACCGCCATGGAAGAGGTGGTCATGTCTGTCAGGACCAGGCAGGATCTGATGCCTTATGCCACTTCCATAGATACCAGGCATATCATGGCGACCAGCAGGCTGGTCAGCATGTTGACAGGCATGGTGGTCCAGCCTAACAAGGCCATTGTCGGGGCCAACGCCTTTGCCCATGAGTCCGGCATACACCAGGACGGCGTGCTCAAGGAGCGTACTACCTACGAGATCATAGATCCCAGGGATATAGGCCTTTCAGAAGGCAGGCTCGTTCTTGGTAAGCATTCGGGCAGGCATGCGGTCAAGGTGAAGCTGGAGGAGCTTGGTTATCGTCTCAGCGATGAGGAGATCGATCGGGTATTTGTCCGTTTCAAGGCCCTTGCTGACAGGAAAAAGGAGGTCTACCCGGAGGATCTGGCGGCCCTTGTGGCTGAAGAGATCCTCAGGATACCGGATCGTTACCGTCTGAAATATCTCCACGTGGCCGGGGGAAGCGGCATCAGGCCAACTGCTACCGTGGCTGTTGAGGTGGACGGTGAGGAGGTCAGCCATGCATGCATGGGGGCGGGGCCGATTGACGCGGCCTTCAGGGCGGTAGCCACGCTGGTCAGGACCGAAAGCAGGCTTCTGAAGTTCACCGTGAATTCCATTTCCGGCGGAACAGACGCCCAGGGCGAGGTCGCCGTAAGGCTGGAGGAGGCAGGCCACGTGGTCACCGGCCATGGCGCGGATCCTGATATTATTACGGCCAGCGTCAGGGCGTATCTGAACGCCTTGAACAGGCTTGAACACGTAAAAGCCAACTCACCTGATAAGGCGTCAGGAAAAATGTGTAAATAATCTATACAATTTCTTGCGTTGATGAGTTAAATATTCATCGTTTGTTGTGCCCGGCGCACCGGGAATGGCGGTTAACGTGAAAATACAATGTTAAATGGTAAATTCCGAATGTTAAATTAATGTGCCAGGTTATTGTATCTTTTGGAATTTAGTAAAAAATTATTTGCCACAATTTATAATTCACCATTTATCATTCAACATTTTCATGCTCAGGGGCGCGAAGCACCACGTAGCATGAAAGTTTATAATCTGCAGCAGGAGAATTAAATGAGTGTTCCAATGACAATAGCAGAAAAGATTCTTGCGGCCCACGCGGGGCTGGATGAGGTTGTTCCCGGCCAGCTTGTTCAGGTTGACGTGGATCTTGCCCTGGGTAATGACATTACCGCTCCCATAGCCATTCGCACCTTCAGGGAAGCCGGGGTGGAAAAGGTCTTTGACAGGGAAAAGATAGCCCTGGTGGCCGATCATTTTGTGCCTAACAAGGACATAAACAGCGCGGAGCAGGCCAAACAGCTCCGGGTTTTTGCAGCGGAACAGAATATCGTCAATCATTTTGATGGCGGCGAGACAGGTGTGGAGCACGTCCTGTTGCCGGAAAAGGGGCTTGTGCTTCCTGGAGACGTGGTTATCGGGGCTGACAGCCACACATGCACCTATGGCGCGATGGGGGCCTTTGCCACCGGGGTGGGAAGCACGGATCTTGCCGCCACCATGATTACCGGCAAGACATGGTTCAAGGTGCCTGAATCCATCAAGTTCGTTTACAATGGAGAACTTGGCCCGTGGGTTACCGGCAAGGACCTGATTCTTTATACCATAGGTGATATCGGCGTGGATGGCGCCCTTTACATGGCGATGGAGTTTTCCGGTCCTGTGATCGACCGTCTGTCCATGGCCGAACGGTTCACCATGTCCAACATGGCCATTGAGGCAGGGGGTAAGGCCGGGCTCATCAACCCGGATCAGACCACCCTTGATTATGTCGCCGGTCGATCGGACAGAGAATTCAACATCTATAAAAGTGATCCGGACGCGCGCTACAGCAGGGTAATCGAATACGACTGCACAGGTCTTGAGCCCCAGGTGGCGTTTCCACATCTTCCTGAAAATACAAGGCCTATCTCCCAGGTGGGGAATATCCCGTTAGACCAGGTGGTAATAGGCTCATGCACCAATGGAAGGTTTGAGGATCTCAAGATGGCGGCTCAAGTACTTTCCGGGCGGAAGGTGGCCAAAGGGGTGCGTCTCATCGTGCTGCCCACTACCCCGCGTGTTTATCAACAGGCGCTCAGCGCGGGGCTGTTCCAGATCTTTCTGGATGCCGGGGCGGTGATAGGGCCGCCTACCTGTGGCCCGTGCCTTGGCGGTCACATGGGTATTTTAGCCAGGGGGGAGAGGGCCCTTGCCACAACCAACCGTAACTTCGTGGGCAGGATGGGGCATCCTGAGAGCGAGGTCTACCTGGCCAATCCGGCAATTGCCGCCGCCAGCGCGGTCCTGGGAAGGATCGCGGCCCCGGATCAGCTCTAATTCAAACGAATCGCAGGAGTCAAAACATATGAAGATTAAGGGAAAGGCTTGGAAATTCGGCGAAAATATAGATACTGATGTCATAATACCGGCGCGTTATCTCAACACATCGGACCCGAAGGAGCTGGCCAGACACTGCATGGAAGACGCGGACCCGGAATTTGTTAACAAGGTACGTCCCGGGGATATAATCGTCGCGGGTAAAAATTTTGGTTGCGGCTCATCCAGGGAGCATGCCCCGATCGCGCTCAAGGCCGCGGGGGTGGGCTGCGTTATAGCCCCGAGCTTTGCGAGGATATTTTACCGCAATTCATTCAACATGGGCCTTCCAATATTTGAAAGCAGGGAGGCGGCAGAGGCCATCCGTCAGGGTGATGAAGTAGAAGTGGATGGAGACACGGGGCAGATCACAGATCTCACCACGGGCCAGAAATTCAAGGCCCAGCCCATACCGCCGTTCATGCAGCAGCTCATTTCCGACGGGGGCCTGATTCCCCATGTGCTCAAAAAAAACAGGAACGGTTAATCCTTTATTCCGGTCATTAAAGAGATGCGAATAAATGTTGATAACTAACGAATAACGAATACAAAAAAACGTGGTTCCACTTTGGAATCCATCCATATTTTCAGGAGGTTCAGATATCCATGAATACATACAAGATCGCAGTAATCCCGGGAGACGGAACCGGCCCTGAGGTGATCACCGAGGGAGTCAAGGTCCTTAACGCCGCGGCCTCCCGTTTTGGTTTTGGCCTGGATTTTACCTGGTACGATTATGGCGGAGAGCGCTATCTGAAGACCGGAGAGGTGCTGCCAGAGGGCGCGGTGGAGGATTTGAAGCAATACAAGGCCATCTATCTCGGCGCCATAGGGCATCCGGATGTAAAACCCGGCATCCTTGAGAAGGGAATATTGCTGAATCTGCGTTTTGCCCTGGACCAGTATGTTAACCTGCGTCCCATTGTTCTTTATCCCGGTGTGGATACGCCGCTTAAGGATAAGGGGCCTGATGACGTGGACTTTGTGGTGGTAAGGGAGAATACCGAGGGCCTTTACACAGGGTCTGGCGGCGTGTTGAAAAAGGGCACCCCTGATGAGGTGGCGGTCCAGGAGTCCATCAATACCCGCAAGGGTGTTGAGCGGTGCATCAGGTATGCCTTTGAATATTGCAGGAAGCGTAACAAGGGTAAAAAGGTGACCCTTTGCGGCAAAACCAATGTCCTGACCTTTGCCTTTGATCTGTGGGAACGCGCCTTTTATGAGGTCGCAAAGGATTACCCGGATATCAAGACAGACTATGCCCATGTGGATGCGACCTGCATGTGGATGGTGAAGAATCCGGACTGGTTTGATGTAATTGTCACGGACAACATGTTCGGGGACATAATTACCGATCTCGGGGCCATGATCCAGGGAGGCATGGGGATCGCCGCCGGGGGGAACCTGAATCCGGAAGGTGTGTCCATGTTTGAGCCCATTGGCGGCTCTGCTCCCAAGTACACGGGCAAGAATGTCATAAATCCGCTTGCCGCCATATGTGCCGGTGGCATGATGATGGAATATCTCGGAGAGGATGATGCCGCGAAGGCCGTGGAAAACGCGGTGAAAAAGGCGGTAAGCGAAAACCTGAAGAGCCTTTCCGCCGGCAAAATGGGCTACAGCACCACCGAGGTGGGGGATCTTGTGGCTGGCTACGTGGCGCAGGGCGTTTAGGGAGGAATAAAGGCCATGAGCAGGCAGTTTAGTGTGGCGGTTGCCGGGGCCACCGGGGCCGTGGGCCAGACCATGATCAGGGTCCTTGAGGAGAGGGATTTCCCGGTTGGCGAGATTCGTTTCCTTGCCTCTGAGCGGTCAGAGGGAAAAGAGCTTACCTTTAAGGGACGCAAAGTGGTGGTCCGGAAACTGGACCACGATTCCTTTGAAGGGGTGGATATCGCCCTTTTTTCCGCCGGAGGACAGAGAAGCCTGGATTACGCTCCATCTGCCGCCAGGTCCGGGGCGGTGGTCGTTGATAACTCCAGCGCGTGGAGAATGGATCCGGACGTTCCCCTCGTTGTGCCCGAGGTGAATCCCCACGCGGTGGCAGGCTACAGGAAAAAAGGCATCATAGCCAATCCCAACTGTTCGACCATCCAGATGGTGGTGGCTCTGAAGCCCCTGTACGACTATGCGAGGATCAAACGGATAGTGGTTTCCACATATCAGGCTGTCTCCGGCACGGGCCAGAAGGCCATAAAGGAGCTTGAAGAGGAGGCGCTTGCCTGGGCCGACCGAATACGCGGGGGTGAGAAGGCCGGGACAGACGAGGCCTATGGATATGCTGGAGAATACGAATACAGGGCGTATCCCCACCAGATTGCCTTCAATTGCCTGCCCCACATAGATGTCTTTCTGGATAACGGCTATACCAAAGAAGAGATGAAGATGGTCAACGAGACCAGGAAGATCATGGAAGACCCGGACATACAGGTCTCTGCCACCGCGGTCAGGGTTCCGGTATTCTTCAGCCACAGTGAGGCGGTAAACGTGGCCTTTGAAAAGGACGTGACCCCGGAGAAGGCAAGGGAGCTTCTGGGCCGGGCGCCGGGTGTGCGGGTGGTTGATGACCCATCCGCGAATGTGTATCCACTTGCCCTTGATGCCGAGGGGCAGGATCACACCCTGGTCGGCAGGATCAGAAAGGATATATCCCAACCCAATGGCCTTGATTTCTGGGTGGTGGCGGACAATATCCGCAAGGGCGCCGCTACAAACGCGGTTCAGATCGCCGAGCTTCTCATAAGGGAGTACCTGTAACCCCGGCCAAATCCGTGTCCATCTTTTTCCTCGCGCCCGCTTCGCTCGAGACGCAGAGACCGCATATGCACTTCAAGTGCGGAGTGATTTTTGTTGACAAGTTGATGTGCCTTTTATCCGAAAATGCAATGTTAAATGGTAAATTCTGAATGTTAAATTGAGGTACTAAGTTATTATATCCTTCTGAATTTAATAAAAATTTGTTTACCACAATTTACAATTCACCATTTATCATTCAACATTTACATGCCAAGTGGTGCGAAGCACCGAGGCACCACTTGGCGTGAACGGGTATATATGTGCGGTTCTCCCTTGGTAATATACGAAGATAACCATCTCCTTGTGCTGTCAAAACCGGGACGCATGCCCTGCGTCCCTGATTCCAGCCGGGATGTATCCCTGCTTGACTGGGGCCGGGCCTATATTAAAAAGACCAGGGCCAAGCCGGGCAATGTCTTTTTGGGGGTTGTGCACCGTCTGGACAGGCCGGTTTCCGGAATCGTGTGCCTGGCCCTTACGTCCAAGGCCGCGGCAAGGCTTTCCGAACAGATACGGCTGAGAAGGGCCAGAAAAACATATGTCGCTGTGACAGCCGGAAAACCTTCATGTGACCGGCTGACCCTTACCAATGTTATCCGTAAAAATCGCAGGGCCAACAGGGTCGATGTGTTTCCCGCGAGCCAGACCTCCAGGGGCAAAATGGCCATAACCGAGCTGAGGCTGCTGGCACAAAAAGGCGGATTGTCCCTCCTGGAACTGCATCCCGTAACGGGAAGGGCGCACCAGCTGAGGGCCCAGTGCGCGCATCATGGTTTACCCCTTGTGGGAGATGTCAAATATGGAGGGCCGCCAAATCCCATGAAAGATCGTTCAGTGGCCCTGCACGCGCTGAGCCTGGAAATAAAACATCCAACAAAGCCCAGATATGTTCATTTTTCATGCCCGCCAGTAAAAAATATGGTGTGGAGGCCTTTCATCGGAGATATTCCCAGGATTTCGCATGTTGAGATCCGGTTTATCGCGGGGTCGTGACAGTTTGGCGTTGCGTTGGTTGGCCGGTGTTGCCGGGTGGTTCGGGAGGGCGGCACGCTCAGGCCTTCGACTGACTCCGTTGGCCCGGCAAACAGGCCGTCCATGGCCTGATTGCCGGTGCGGGACGTCCTGTCCCGCACCCTTACGGGGCTTATCAGCTCCGTCAGTCGGGCCTTTTCCGCTTCCGCCGCCCTCCCGAACCACCCGGCAACACCGGCCTGTTAAACGGATGCGGTATGCGGCACGTCCATTAGCTCCAGGGTAAATTTTTCCAAGGCCTGCCCGCTTTTGCCATTGACAGGCATAATACGTTTATCTAAGACAATAAATAAGGCTCTATAAGAGCCAGGTTAAAGCCCATCTTCGACAGTTTGAATTTGAAGCCCCTGTTATTTTAGATAGTTATGGACGCAAAGACAGGGCGTGGCACAACAAAGGTCCCGAAGGACATCGTCCCGCTCGGCATCCTTCCATCCACGGTCCTCCATGCGACCCTGCAATTCCCTCATCATCACAAGCGCCAGAAAACCACAAAAAACATGACCCCGGATGGTCTCGTCTCACTCTCATTGGCACAAAGGGATACTCCTCCGATATAGTCTTTTGTCTCCCCGATAAAGCACATGAGAGGGTGGTAGCTGGACCTGCCAGGTTTCTTGGGATTGTAACCCCTCTTGGCCCTGTGCTGCCTGCCAAAGACCGGTATGACGTGGGAGTCCAGGTCCAGGGTGATGGCATTCATGTCACGAAATCCCCTGC
>JALVVK010000102.1 GCA_027023445.1 Deltaproteobacteria bacterium
GACAACGCGCGGGACCGCGCGCAATCTAAAAGGCCGATCCCGTAACGGATCGGCCCTTGTGTTTATAACCAGATTACCGCGTCACTAAAAGAGATACTGCATGGATACGGTGTACCTGTTGCCGGCGTTGACCCCCTCGTTGCCGCGCTCGGTCTCAATGTGTATCCATTCAGCCCCAACCTTGAGAGGCTTGCACAGTGAGTACCATGTATTGACAAAATACTGCTCGTTCCTGGTGAAACGGCGGTCATTATACGTTTTAATATCGTCATTGTCAGGATTGTCAAACCCGTAGCCCGCGGTAAAGGTGGTCTTCGTGTCCAGCCTGTAGGTAAGATCAAACC
This sequence comes from Deltaproteobacteria bacterium, assembly GCA_027023445.1. Lineage (GTDB taxonomy): Bacteria > Desulfobacterota > Dissulfuribacteria > Dissulfuribacterales > JALVPX01 > JALVVK01. The sequence goes on from JALVVK010000102.1 coordinate 345, forward strand.
ACCCGCCGTAGGCCGATGCGGGGCTTCCGTCGTCTGCCATGTCCAGATCGTAGCGCAGGAAATTCCTGCCGATCCCCTGGCCGGTCCACAGTTCACCCTTTGCCAGAACCGGGCCGATGCCATACTTTGCCTCGGCGGCCACGAGCCAGCGATCGGTGTTTTCAGAGCTGTCGGTGTTGTAATCCGCGTGCCGGTATCCGCCACCAAGGGCAAGCATGTTGCCCTTTCCAAGGATTCCGCCGTTATACGCCACCCTGGCAAGGACCCATGGCATGCGGTCCTCGTTTTCCGTGCTGGTCCTGCGGTGCTTCATCAGGGAACCGAGGACCTCAAAATCCCCCAGCTTCTGGCGCACCGTTACCTGGGGTACGCGCCACCACAGGTTGCCCGCGGCGGTAAGGATACCGAAGTCAACAGTTGAGGGATTGAGCTGGGCTACCGGGATCCAGTCCTGACCTACGCGGATGCTGGTGCCGCTCTGGTTGCTGAGATCAATATAGCCAAGCCGCATGCGCGGAATCAGGTTGTCGCCGTTCTCACCTGGTGCATTGGAACCGTAGAAGTCCATCTCGAAGCGGCCCTTTACCAGCCAGTCATTAAAGGAATGGCTTGCCACGAAACCAAACCTGGTATCCCTCGGATTAAAATTCGTTGAGTCGTTTTTTGTCTCAGAGCCTGATGCCACGGCACCCACGAAATCATTGTATTTGGTGAATTCCGAGGTGTCATAGTTCATGTCGAACTTGATTTTACCATAGAGCTTCATGTTGTACCTGGTCCAGACGCTGGGCGCTGTCTCGCCAGCCGCCACGGGAGTTGCCGCAGTCGTCGCAGGCTTTGCCTCCAGTTCCTGTATCCTCTGCTGCAGGGCACGCATGTTTTTCTGCATCTCCATCATCTGTTTCTGCATGGTGCTAAGTTGCGCCTTGAGATCCGCGGCGGATTCCGCATTAACGGTTCCGGCCCAGCTGAAAAGACACAGGGCGGTGACTGTAAAAAAGGCAATCACCCCCTTGGAAATTGAAAACGTAAACTTCCTCTCCATAGATCCTCCTTTTTACCGAGTGATGTATGATTATAAGATACTGATAATGTTATCCTGAGTTTGTTTATTTCTGCTGTCACCCCCTTCCACACATGGTTCTGAGTGGCAATTCATTTCCTTTTTATACTTCATAAATTTGAGAGGTCAAACAAATTTTGTCCCTGCTTTTATCTGTAATTTTGTGTTAATCTTCATAAGAAGAGATGATTCACACCTTGTAACTCATGGGTAATGGATCTTAGCTCATAGTTTATGAAACCTGGAATGTTACCCATGCATGACCTAACAAAGCTATCACCCGTGACCTATTTAAAGGGGGTTATATGACTCTTAAGGGCTTTAAATCGCTTCAATATCTCTTTGCTCCAAGGCGCATCGCCGTGATGGGGCTTGAAGATGTCCCGGACACACCTGGCTATGCCCTTTTAAAGAATATTCTTAATTCCGGCCCCAAGGCTGCTGTCTATCCCGTACATTCATCAAAAGACGCGGTTGGAGGAATCCCTACCTATCCTGACCTTGAAACAATTCCGAGGAATATAGATCTCGCGGTTCTTGCAGACAGTCCTGACGTTCTGATACCGGACCTTGAAAGTTGCGTGAAAAAGGGTGTTAAGGCCGCGGTGGTTTTGTCGCCCGATTTCCGCCACAGGCTGAAAAATCCGGACCGGGTTCTTTCGAAGATGAAAAAAATATCTGATTCCGGAGGGATCCGTATCCTGGGGCCGAATTCCCTTGGCCTTATCCGCCCCCGGCTGGGGCTTAACATTAGTACGGCGCACAGATGTCCTCCACCCGGACGTCTCGCCTTCATATCCCAGAGCGCCACCCTGGCGACTGCCATTCTGGACTATGCGGCTGAAAAGAACGTGGGCTTCAGCACCTTTGTGTCCCTTGGTGCCCAGGTTGATATAGACTTCCCGGATCTTATTGATTTTCTTGGGATTGATCCCGACACCAGGGCCATTATTCTCTACGTGGAATCCATAAGACAGGGCCGGAGATTCATGAGCGCCGCCAGGGCGTTTGCCAGGGCGAAGCCGTTGGTGGTAATAAAGGGTGGACGATACGCGGAATCCGCCCAGGTCTCCCTCACCCACTCAGGCACCCTTGCGGGCGAAGACAAGGTCTATGACGCTGTGTTCAAAAGGGCGGGCATGATCCGGGTGGAAGAGATCCTTGAGCTCTTCCATATGTCAGAGGTACTAAGCAAACATACGCCCCCGACGGGTAACAGGCTTATCATCGTGACAAACGCCGGAGGACCGGCCGTCATGGCCACAGACGCACTTGTCAGGCATGGAGGAGCGCTTGCCGGGTTGTCCGGGTCCACCCAAAAATCATTAAGGGAAATTTTGCCCAGGTTCAGCGAGATCAAGAATCCGGTGGACGTGCTCTCAGATGCCTCCCCCGGCACCTTTGTCCAGGTGGTGGAAAGCTGTCTGGAGGAAAAGGAATGTGATGGTATCCTCGCGATATTGACCCCGCAGTTCGCGACCCATGCGGAGGAAACCGCCCGTTTTATGAGAAAATTAAAGGACAAGACGCGCAAAAAAATCCTGCTCGCGTGCTGGATGGGGGGCGGGGACATGGCAAAGGGAAGGCAGATCCTGAATCTTGCCGGAATCCCCACCTATGTGGCGCCTGAACAGGCGGTCAAAAGCTTTCTCTACATGTACAATTATGAGAGAAATATCAGGCTTCTTTATGAAACACCCTCCAATATCCTTGAAGATTTTGTCCCGGATTCGGAAAAGGTGGAATCAATCCTTGATGCTGCTGGAAAAAGCGGGACCTTTTTCCTTGGAGAAAGACAGGCAAAGGAGGTGTTGCGGGCATATGGCATCCCTTCCCCTCCGGTGATACTCACAACCAGCCCCGCTGAGGCCATGGAGGCCGCAAGGGATCTTGGATTCCCTGTGGCGCTCAAGGTAGAATCCCCGGACATATCCCACAAAAGCACGGTTGGAGGGGTAATATGCCATGTTTATGAGGACGAAGTGGAACAGGCCTTTGAACGAATAAGGAATAATCTTGAAACTGCCTGTCCGGAGGCAGTGTTTTCCGGGGTTACCGTACAGCCCATGGTTTTGTGGCCAGGAATCGAGTTCGCCGTGGGCGCCAAAAAGGACCCGACCTTCGGATCGGTTATCCTCTGCGGAACCGGGGGCAACCTGTTTGAAGCCATTAAAGATTATGCGGTAGGGCTTCCTCCCCTTAACCAGACACTGGCCAAAAGGCTGCTCGAGGATACCAGAATTTATAATTATCTGTCAAAAAAAGCCCCATCCACAATAAACCTCGAACAGCTCGAGCAGGTTATTGTGCGCTTTTCCCAGCTTGTCGTGGATTTCCCGCAGATACGGGAGGTGGAAATAAATCCGTTTTACGCGGGGGAAAAGCATGGGGTCGCCCTTGATGCCAGGATTGTCCTTGAGCAGGATGCCATCCATGGCGTCAAGAGGGCGATTGGACCATGCTGCCCGGCAAACCTCGCTGTATGTCCTTATCCCTGTCATTTCGTGGATACTTCCACCACGCATGATGGCGTTTCATATCTCATCAGGCCCATAAAGCCAGAGGATGAACCGCTTTTGAAGGAATTGTTTCACACCTTGTCTCCAACCACCATCTTTTTCCGCTTTTTCCAGCAAAAAACTGACATATCCCATGAAGAGCTGGTCAGATACTGCCAGGTGGACTACAATCGTGAGATAGCTCTTGTGGCTTCAATGGACGAGGATGGCAGGGAACGTATAATAGGGGTCGGCAGGCTGGTCATGCTGCCTGATGGTGAATCAGCGGACATGGCAATAGTAATTGGCGATCCGTGGCAGGGGCAGGGGATCGGCCGCACGTTGTGTGAGCATGTCATCACGGTGGCAAGAACCCAGGGCCTAAGGCGGATTTATATGGATGTCCTCAGGGAAAACACAGCCATGCGCGCCCTTGGGAAAAAGCTTGGTTTTTCCGAGATGAAGTCAGAAGACCCTGATCTTGTAAAGCTACACCTGGAGCTGGACCGTGCCAGGGGCCGTAAGACTGGGAAAAAGAGGTAGCGCATGGCTGAATTCCTCCCTTTAACCCTGATTACCCACGAAAGATACCTTGATCACGACACGGGCAGAGGAGATCATCCCGAAAACCCCGAACGGATAACGGCAATTCTCAGGCGCCTGAAGGAAGGGCCGCTCGCGCGCTCAATCCGCCATCTTTCACCCAAGCCTGCCGAACGGGAGTGGATTCTTCCCGTACACAGGGAAAATTACCTGTTCAGGTTTGAAGAGGCATGCCTGTCAGGAAAAGAGATGCTGGGGCATCCGGATAACAGGATCTGTTACGATAGTTACGAGATTGCCTTTTTGGCAGCAGGGGCGGGCATTGCCGGCATAGACGCCATTGAGGCAGGTAACGCGGAACGTGTCTTCTGCTGTGTTCGTCCGCCGGGACACCACGCGGAGGCCTCCCTGGCGCTTGGATTCTGCTTTATCAACAACGTGGCCGTGGCAGCCAGATACTGGCAAAAGAGATATAATAAAAAACGCCTGATGATTATTGACTGGGACGCCCATCACGGAAACGGGATACAGGAATGCTTTGATGAGGATCCGGATGTCTATTACATAAGTATCCACGAGCATCCTACCTTCAGCTTTCCAGGCACGGGATACGCGTACGAAAAAGGCATGGGGGCAGGCAAGGGGACCACACTGAACATACCCCTGCCGCCTGGCTCAGGGGACGATGAGTTTCTGAAGGCCCTAAAGACCGAGGTAGCTTTTGCCGTTGAGCAATTTAGACCCGAGGCCCTGATAGTTGCCGCGGGTTTTGACGGCCACGGCCTTGATGACATGTCCGGACTTGCTTATTCCACAATGCTTTATGGTCACATAGGTACATACATTGCCGCCTGGGCGGACAGGTACTGCCAGGGGAAAAGTCTTACCATCCTTGAGGGAGGATATCATGCGGAGGCCCTTGCGTCAGGCGTGGAGACATATCTTGGAGGATTGGCACTGGCTGAATAGGGGAGCCTTCTGTGCCGGCGTTCCGGCTTCCCGCTCTGGCGGGATACAGATTCCATGCCTTGATACACCGGGCTGGAGGAGGAAAAGATGTACATAGAGTATTACATGACGCATAATCCTTTAACCATAAGGCCTGAAACATTGATACCAGAGGCAAGGGACATACTGCATAACCATGATTTCAGGCACCTTCCCGTTGTGGATAAGGAGGGGCGACTGATTGGAATGGTTACGGACAGGGACATACGTTCCGCCTATCCTTCATCGGTTCTCTCAGGAAAGGATATGGGCAAGGAACTGGACAGAATTGTGCACACCCCGGTGGGTGAGATAATGAGCACCTATCTGTTGAGCCTGGATCTTGATTCCACGCTTGATGATGCCCTCATACTCCTTGAGCATCAAAAGATAGGCGCCCTTCCCGTGGTAGATGAATCCCGTGTGGTCAAGGGAATCTTCTCCATCCGGGATCTGATCCAGGCATATGGTGATCTTTTCGGCCTGAGGGAACGGGGAAGCATTCTCATAGCCATAAAAGATGACGGGACACCAGGGCTTATGGGCAGGATTGTCAGGCTGCTTGAGGAAAAGGAGATACCCTTTACAAGGCTTATAAGAAGCATGGAGGACAGGGAGGGTGGAAGAATATATGTTCGGGCACAGACCTACAACCTTAATATGGTCCATCAGGCACTAAAGAATGCGGGCATGGAACTGTTGACTCCGGACAGGTTATAATAGTCACGGGCCTGCGCCTGTTGCAACCGCGCCTTTGCCTTCCAACTTTCGGGTAGAGGGCCGCGGACACACTGTTTTTAATTTTTTTATTTCAGTTTCTCAGCTGATACACGGTGGAAGTATGTTAAAAAATCTTTTCTCCCCCAGATCTGTTGCGGTCATAGGTGCCTCAAGAACCCCTGGAAAACTGGGATACGAGGTGCTTAAAAACCTTGTGGACAGCGGTTTTCCCGGAAAAATATACCCGGTTAATCCCAAATCCTCAAACATATTGGGGCTGACATGTTTTCCCGGCATAAGGGACATAGAGGCCGAAGTGGACCTGGCGATTGTCATGATTCCCGCCGGATTTGTCACGAAATGTCTTGAGGATTGCGGGGAAAAAGGGGTAAAAGCCGCCATTGTCATCTCGGCGGGGTTCAGGGAAACCGGCCACGAGGGCCTTATGGCAGAACGTGAGATGGCCCGGCTGGCGGAAAAATACAACATGGCCATACTCGGGCCAAACTGCCTTGGCCTGATCGACACCTTCACCCCTGTTAACGCATCCTTTGCCGCGGATATGCCCATAAAGGGCAACATCGCGTTCATGTCCCAGTCAGGGGCGCTCTGCACGGCCATTCTCGATATGTCTTTTGGCAGGGGACTCGGATTTTCCAGCTTTGTAAGCCTTGGAAACAAGGCTCATCTGAACGAGATAGATCTTTTGAATTTCTGGAAGGATGACCCGCACACAAAGGTAGTGATTGCATATCTTGAGGGCATTGCTGACGGCGCGAGTTTTATCAGGGCGGCCGGTGAGTTCACCCGGACCAAGCCCCTTGTGGCCGTCAAGGCGGGAGTGACAAATGCCGGCTCAAGGGCGGTGAGTTCCCATACAGGAAGCCTTGCCGGAAGTGAGAGCGCCTATGAGGCCGCGTTCAAACAGTCAGGGGTCATCAGGGCCTCCTCTGTGGAGGATCTTTTTGATCTTGCCCTGGCCCTTTCGCTCCAGCCTCTTCCTTCCAGCGATCAGGTGGCCGTGGTAACCAACGCGGGCGGCCCGGGCATCATGGCCACGGACGCACTGGAAAAGTCAGGGCTCAGGCTGGCATCCCTGGCGCAGTCCACCATGAAGGAACTCTCGGAAAGTCTTCCTGCCGCGGCCAGCGTAATCAACCCGGTGGACGTTCTCGGGGACGCCCTGGCTGACCGTTATGAAACCGCTCTGAATCTCCTCGCGAAAGACAATAACGTGGGGGCTATCATGGTAATACTCACCCCCCAGATCATGACCCAGGTGGAGGAAACCGCCCGGATAGTTTCCAGAATAACCCAAAAAACAAACAAACCCATTCTGGCCTGTTTCATGGGCGAGGCAAACACGGCAAAGGGCGTGGAAATCCTTTCCAGGAACCAGGTCCCCAATTATCTCTATCCGGAACGGGCGGTCAAGGCGTTAAAGGCAATGGTTTCCCAGAAAAAATGGCAGGAAAAGACATCTCTTCCCATCAGCCGTTTTGATGTTGATTCCGCCAG
>JALVVK010000103.1 GCA_027023445.1 Deltaproteobacteria bacterium
CGGTATCGTAGTAGGCGGCAACCCCGCCAGGTTTATAAAGAAGATATGGCCGAGTCAGACAGGATAAACACCGTTTTTGTCTTGGTGTTTTCACAGTTTCTTCCGGGAACTGTGAAAAGAATATCCAGTAAATCCTGTAGATCCTGTCTAATAAAGGTCTTTAGGCATAATGAGGGGATGAAAACAAGTCAGACAGGATAAACAGGATAGACAGGATAAACATTTCTGCCCTTCCGGAAGAAGGGCAGAAATACTCCCTGTCTACAGAAAGTTTCTGGGCCGTTTATTATGGGGAACAGGATCAATTTCATAGACTGGATGAAGGCCATTGGCATCTTCCTGATTGTTTATGGCCATGTGGCGAGCAGGACGATCGAATACATGACTTTCCCCATCTATCCCAAGCAGTTGGGGGTGGCTTTTTTTGTTTTTGTCATGGGGTGGTACCTTGGGCAGGAGAAACGCGATCCGGTACTGGTCACTTATAATCGCCTCTTTCCGGTGTTTCTGTTCGGGATAGGATTCGCTCTTTTTATGAGCGCAATCGTCTTTATTACACGGCATGACCTGAACGAAAGTAACTATCTCCCCTTCTTGCTTGGCGTAAACGTCCTTCTTGATTATTTCCCCGCAAATCCAACCACATGGTATATAGGTACGTATATCCACTTGGTTTTGCTATGGGCCCTGATTTTACAAAGGCTCCGCATACGTCCGTGGATGCTGGTCGGGTGGTTGGGCATTGAAGTCCTCATAAGGGCGGTTCTGATGCCTCATGGCCTTTATCGCGCCTACATGATTTTTCCAAACTGGGGGACGGTCTTCCTGGTCGGGATGTTCCTGGGGCAGCATGGCAGGGGAGATTGCCTCTCCGGCAAAGCCTTTCCAATATATTTTTTGGGATATGCTGTTTTTGTTTTGCTCTGGACCCTGGCGACAAGACGGTTTGTTGTGGGCCATGCATTTCCATTCAGGGAATTCAATAGTATCGGCGGACCTTGGGGGGAGGTGGCACGCTCAGGCTTTGTATCCCTTCTTTATCTTGGCCACACGTGGTTCGTGTTTGAATTGACGAGGCGCATTCCCGCGCCCTCTGCGATCCGTTTTTTTGCGAGAAATACGTTACTCATTTTTATTGCCCATATGCCGCTCTGGTATGCATTAGGGCCGTCCCTCAGACATTACTTGCACAACTACGCCATGTTTGTATGTGTGAATATAACGATACTCTTTGTGGGGATAGGCATGGCGTCAGAGGTCATCACAGGCATGGTCAAACCGGCTTATCTCCGGGGGCTTTTGGCAAGCCGCCTGGGGATACCTCGATGAAAGACGAAAGATAAATTCAGCCTAAAAAGCAGGTCAGACAGGATTAACAGGATAAGTATTTCGGCCCTTCCGGAAAAAGGGCGGAAATACTCCAGCAAACCCAGTAAATCCTATTGGATAAAAAGTACACACTGAACAGCTAATGAAAAAATTGGGTCCGCTTTTTTTGGTTTTTTGGTTGAGCACGTTATGTTTTTGCCTCCATGCCCTTGCCATGAATGGGGAAGATCCGTCGTGGCCCCCTGCAGGGCTTGCGATCCGGTGCCCAATTGTACGGGACACCTTTGTATCGGCCGTGGGCAGAGAAAGGTCTGGAAACAATGGACGGGCGGGACAGCTAAAGGTAAAGGGGCAGCAGGAGTACACGATTTTTGATATCGACTCCAGGGCACTCAGGGGGAAGATCATTACCGGCGCCCTGTTGCATGTCCGCTCCGCATCACCATGGAAGGCCCCTCTCATGAGGGTGGGAATCTCAACCCTTGCAAGTGAATGGGTGGAAGGTAGCTCCCGGGGTTACTACCCCGAAGTGGGCAGCTCATGCTTTACCCAGGCGAGGTATGGACAAAAAAACTGGTCGTACGCAGGCAGTACACTGATGGATGTGGTGTTCGGCCATGGTCATACTATATGGAGGTTTGCCGACTGTACCAGGCCGGACAGAAATGGCTGGCAGACCTGCGCGGTGGAGCCGGATGTGGTGGCAGCGAGAGCGGCAGGCCTGAGTTTCGGCTTTTGCATGGCGGATGAGGTGGGGCATGTGTGGTCCTTGAAAGACCACAGGTTTAAATATACCTGGTTTCCAAACCGGTTTTTCTACAGCCGGGAGAAGGGTGATAGTGGTCCATGGTTAGAGGTCTGGGTCAATGGAACAGATTCTGCTCCTCCTGAGCCCATTTCATCTTTAGAGGTTAAAACGGACGGGTTCCCGCCGGGCGAGGCGCTTGTGACCTGGGAAACCCCTGAGGACAAAGGGGGCGGGCGCACCATTGGATTTCTTGCGAATTATGCAAAGGAGGGAGAAGCCGGAAGGCCGGTGCCACGTTATCTCATACCCATGGCTGGACAAGCGGGCCAGCGGGTAAGGATGCATATCCATGGGCTGGATTTGGGCCCTGGCGATAAAGTCAGGCTTGCTATCCGGCCCGTGGATAGCTCGGGTAATATCGGTAAGGCAATTGTCAAGGTCGTTCGATTATCACCTGGAAAGGGCGCACTTGAGCTTCCTGATCCTGGCATACGCCCCTTTTCCCCAAACACGGAACTTCCCTGTCTGGCTGGTCTTAAGGTAGCGGTAGTGGACCTTCTTGACAAGATCGATCCTATAAACGGATACATGATACCTTTGCATAAGGATGGATACAAAGGGGGAAACCATATCTTTTCAGCAAAAAAGGGGCTTGTAAGGCTCCAGGCAGCCAGAAACGAGGCGGTGGCGTTTCAGGTCAATCTGGAAGGCAGGGCAGATGACGTCTCCGCGGCGATTTTGTTCGAGCATAACCCGGGACTAAAGGTAAAGATATTCCAGTTTGCATACGTGCGGATCAGGGATAAAAACGGGAAGGTTGTGTCCGTTTTGCCTGATCCCCTCATCCCGTTGAAGGGCAGCTTCTCGATTCCTTCAAGGGCCGGCAAGGTGAGAATACGTAACCAGAAGAACCATTCTATTATATGCGAAATTTATGTCCCGCATAACGAAGCCCCGGGCAGAAAAAGCGGGGTGTTGGTAATTTCTTGCAGGGGCAAGAGACTGGAACTCAAGATTGACCTTACGGTGTGGAACTTTACCTTGCCAAACAAGCTTTCCTTTATCCCCGAAATGAATGCGTATGGTACTGTTTCACCTTTCAAGGGGTATGATTATTACCGGCTTGCCCATGAACACAGGACATGTCTTAACCGTCTACCTTATAACTGGGGAGGCAGGCCCTCTTTTGCCCCGGGTTGGGACGGGGAACATTTCGACTGGTCCAAGTGGGATGAAATGGTAGGTCCCCTGCTGGATGGGTCTGCTTTCAAGGGGCTGCCCAGGGAAGGAGAGCCGGTTGATGTACTGTATCTGCCATTCAATGAAAATTGGCCTGTGAACATCTTTGTGCATTACAGGCCGTCATATTGGGCAGACAATGCATTTACAAAAAGATACAGGGAGGATCTAAAAAAGGCCTTTTCCGAATTTGCAAGGCACTGCGATGCCATGGGCTGGCATGATACGATCTTCCAGTTTTACCTGAACAATAAAATCTATTACAAGAAACAATTTTGGGGAACCTCTGCTCCGTGGATATTCGATGAGCCCGTAAATACGCAGGATTTCTGGGCGCTTCGTTGGTATGGAGTCCAGTGGCACCATGCCGTGGATCCGGTCAAGGGGCTAACCAAAATGTGGTTCAGGGCGGATATCTCCTATACACAATTTGCCAGGAACACCTTGTGGGGGATTGCAGACATCGAATATTTAGGAGGCATGAATCCTCAAAAGGTGAGGATGAAGCGGGAAGAGGGGATGCTTTTAGGGCGAAAGGCATATTTTTCAGAATATGGTTCCCCGAATCGGGTAAAAGATCCAAACATTCAACCGGTTCTCTGGTGCCTGTCTGCCTGGTGTGATGGCGCCATCGGGGTGCTGCCATGGCAAACAATCGGCGGGAAGGGCTGCTGGCAGGCGGCGCAACAGACGGCCCTTTTTTATCCTGACAATGGCGGCCCCAGGCCCTCGGTTCGTTTGAAGTCCTTCAGGAGGGGTCAGCAGGACGTGGAATATCTGACCCTGTTATGCCAGACATACGGCTATCCTGCCTATGTAGTTGCTGATTGGTTGAAAAAGAATATCCCAATGAAGGTTGGGCTGAGCCAGGGTAGAGTTGATCCGATGGTCCTTTGGAAGATGAGATGCAAAACAGGTGAGGCGATTTCAAAAAAGGCGCCTGGCTATAAGCGAAATTTGGTAAAAATGGTCAGGCCCAAACTGGACGCGGAGGAACTGCCAGAGGTGGGGTATGTGTCGGTTGGGCCGAAAGTGCGTCCGTATGCTCCTGATGCCTCAAATATTTAGAAGCAGCTCTGAAAAATATGTAATCGTTTAAGTATTAAATTTTTTAATGATGCTTTAAACATTGTATTAGCTTTTAGCTTTTAGCCTTTTGCCGTTAGCTTTTAGCTGTTGGCTGTTGGTCGTTAGCTTTTAGTTTTAATGTCAATCGCTTTAAAAAAGCGTAGGAGCAAAACTTTCTGTAATCATTACAATAATTATTAAAGGCTAACGGCTGATAGCTAAAAACTAACAGCTTCTTCAGGGACGAGCTGGTATGTTTTTGGCATAATGATGTATGACAAAACATGCATGTGCCTGGAGATCACATATGAAGAAGAGAAAGTTGTTCGTTACAGTGCTTGTATGGGTGAGCCTTCTATGCGCCTTGCCAGCCCTGGCTGCGCAGGTTCACCTGGCGTGGGCCCCCAGTTCCGGGGAGGTGACCGGTTACAGGTTATATTATGGAACAAGCCCGGGAAACCACCCCAATAAAATAGAAGTAGGAAATGTCACGGATTATGTCGTAACCGGGTTAAAGGATGGAGTGACCTATTATTTTGTGGCAAGGGCCTATAATGCTTATGGAGAAAGTGCGGACTCAAACGAACTGACTTGGACTTCTTCGGTTTCCGACACGACCCCTCCCGGCAAGGTAATAAATTTTACCGCCACTCCGGATATCAGGCAAATTACATTATCTTGGACAAATCCTGCTGACAGTGATTTTGCCGGGGTGATGATCCGTTGTAGAACCGATACATGGCCTAAAAATAAAACCGATGGCCAGTTGGTGTATGACGGGTCGGGTTCGCCTGGAAGCAGCGAAACCTTTGTGCATACGACCCTACAGGATGGCACGACATACTATTACGCTGCATTCACCTACGATACCGCAGGCAATTACAGCCACACAACCCATGTCAGCGCCACGCCGCTGCCACCATCCAATCAGGCGCCAATTATCACAGGATTTTCGGTTACATCGTCCAGTCTAAACAATCCTGGCGAGTCAACCACCTTCAATGTCCAGGCCTCTGATCCTGACGGAGATGCCCTGAGCTACAGCATCGACTTCGGGGATGGCACGGCCAAGGGAACCGGAAGCCAGGTGACGCACACGTACATGGCAAAGGGGACCTACACCGCTAAGGTTACGGTTTCCGACGGGCAGGGGCATAGTGTAGCCAAAAACCTACAAATTACTGTCAACGATCTACCGCCGGCCAAAGTCCAATGGATAAAATAATGCAAAAAATAGTGATTTTGGGGGCTTCGGCCCCCTTAAGTTTCACCACTTATTACCGCTTTCAGCCCAAAGCCGAAATCGGTAAAATTGTATAACTTGGTATCTCGTGGATTGGCCTCATGAATTTTGATGAGCTCCTGAGACAGGGAAAGGTAAAGAGGATATTCAGGGCCAAGCGGAAGATTACTTCCCTGAACCTCGTATCTCATATCACGCAGCGTGCGGCCGGGAGAGAGCCTCTTTTCCTGGAGGATAGCGATTATCTGTTTATGCTCTCGAATTTGAAAGACGTGTCTCAGAAGCGGTCTCTGGATGTTTATGCCTTCTGTCTCATGCCCAACCACATTCACCTTCTTTTACGCCCTCGCGGAGCCGAACTCCAAGAAGCCATGAGAGATTTATTCGCCAGTTATGCCATGATGTTCAACAGGAAGTATGAGAGAAAAGGGCATCTTTTCGGGGGGCCTTATCGTCAAGCTGTCTGTCTGGATGATTCGTACCTGCTTGCAGCATCCCTTTATATTCACATGAACCCGGCACGGGCAGGTCTGGTAACAGACCCCCGTGACTATCGATGGTCATCAATAAAACTGTATCATGATTTAAACGCACCGTCCTCGTTTGTGAAACCGTCTTTTGTGCTTGGCCTTTTAGCAAAGGAAGAAAAGAAGCAAAAAGAAATTTACCTAAAATTGTTAGATAATTCCATTAAGATAGAAGCAGGAGATGCGTTAGAAAAGACCGACGTGGTAAGTTTTTTTCGCAAAGCCCTTGTCCGAAAATTCCCTGCCGTGTTTTCGAGGTTGCGAAAGCAGAAACAGATTGCACGCCTAACGGGCTTGGAATTGCTCGATGACGAGGAAATAGAGCAGGCGATTCAAAATATGAGGGATCGGAAAGCGAAGATATCTCCAGATGAGAAAGAGGCCAGAAAGTTTCTTGTGGAACAGCTTATAGCCAGGGGATACAAGAGAAAAGATATAGCCACAAAGCTCGGGATTTCCGTCAAAACCGTCTACAACATTCTCAAGGTTCAGACTTAATCTTGAAAGAATTGCCGATTTCCGCCCAAGGCCGAAATAGGTAACAAGAAAGCCGGGCATGAGACCAGGGGGCTCTGCCTCATTAGCCATTCACTGTTTGCAGGCTCGAGGTCTGGGGATGACAACCGAAAATTGACCACCCGTGATAACCGATTTTTTGACCACCCGTGAGTTATATATATTCCCGGATGATCTGAGGAGATCATCATCCAGCCTATGGCAATGACAGATGAAGCGGAAGAGGATAATCTCCCCCGGGGCATGGAGGACTGGGAGATAAGATTTAAGTTTTTATTAACAGGAACCGATATTGAGCGTAACTTAAGGCAATTTTTTACAGACTTTTCCAGTTACGGAGGTGGAAAATGGTTAAGAGAACTGTGGTTAATTTGTTGGTTTTTATGGCTTTTCTGATGTGCCTGGCGATGCCTCTGCAGGTTCAGGGAGCGGGGCAGATTGATCTTAACACGGCTACTGTGACAGAACTCCAGAGCCTTCCCTCTGTGGGCCCCAAGACAGCGGAAAAAATAGTGGAATACCGGGAAAAACATGGGGCATTTCACAGCGTGGATGAGCTGGTGAATGTTAAGGGAATCGGGATGAAAAAGCTGGAGCGGATCCGCTCAATGGTTACCGTTGATGAAGAAGACTGATTCCTTTTCTGAAGATGCGTATTTCAAGGGCCCCGGGGACACCCCCGGGGCCCTTTGCTATCCGCGGAATCCGCATTCATATGTGTTCGCAGAAAAAATGGGACACGGATTTACACAAATAAACACAAATCATCAGAAAAATAAGCACCGTCACCTGTCTCCTATGCCCCATGAGCCAACCTTCATTTTAAGTGCATAACTTGCCGGGGAAACAGCTCAAAGCTGAAAGCCCAAGGCTCAAAGTAAAATATGGAATCCCAGGGACGGGCAAACTATACTCAATGGCCCGGATCCCGAGGATAAAATATATTTAAAAGAGAATATCGAAGGAAAAGAGAGATTTTGATCTCGAGGATCGCTTGATAGATTTTGCCGCGCGTATAATTCGGACGGCAGAGGATTAGGAAGAAAACTTCATAATTTGACATTTCTTGTTCAATATTCAGTTTATTGCTCAATGATCTTTCCCACTTATTCAAAAGGAAAAGCAATTGCCCTGACTCTTTTCTTGGACAACATCCAGCTTTCGCGTTAAAATCAATTCAGTTTTCATCCTTTTGACAAAAACATTACATTACAACATCACATTAACAATACGTGATGCAATAAGCTCAGGGGCGGAACATGACTCGCGACAACATACAAACAGATGCCTGCACCGCGCGGCCTGCGGCCGAGCCGGACCCTTCCGTGTTCATAAAGGTGCCGTGCTTCATTACAGGCAAACTGGTCTGGGATACGGACAGGGAACGAATCAGGCAAAAACTGGCCAAATTTCTTGTAGATGAAAAGGGATACATCCTGTCTGATTTCATACTCGACAGGGAAATTCCGCTTGAAATAAAAGGGCAGAAAACCGTTTCTATCGTGGACATGGTGATTCGCATCCACGATCGTTCCCTTATGATTCTGCGTGGCGGTCCCGGCTCAATAGTCACCAGGGAGGCGGGCACAGTGGCGGCGGCCAGGCTGCTGGAGCCTGATCACATCATCCCCTGGGCCATTCAGGCCAACCTGTTTGAGGCCGCACTACTGGATGTCCGGAAGAAAAAGGCCGTGGCTTATGGATGGGAGGCCATCCCCACAAGGGCGGAACTGATTAACATGACAAAGAAATGGCCCCCACCCAGGCTCCCTGAAAAACGAATCCCTGTGGAAAAACAGATTCTTTTCTCCTACGACACGCACGGCTGACGGCCGAAGTTTTAGGTGTCAGGTGATGCCTTAATTTCCACGAATTTCCAAACGCCGACTTCTACTGCCGTGCCCTGTATCTTAGCAATCCTTTCCGGCATACTTACAGCCCTGGGGTTTCAACCCTACGATCTGACCGGGGTCCTCCCCTTCTGCCTCGTACCACTGCTGATATCGCTAAAAGGGAAAAAACCTGCAGAAGGACTGAAACTGGGATACCTGTCGGGCCTGGTCTATTTTGGCATCCTGATCTGGTGGATTATTCCGACCATATCCACCTATGGCGACCTCCCTGTGTGGGTCTCGCTGCCCATATTCGGACTTTTCGTGTGCTACCTTGCGTTATTCCCCGGCCTTTGGGCAGGCGTTGCCTGTCTTGCCCTGGGCGACAGAACCCTTGGAATACCCTGGCTGTTTTTTTTGCCCTCCGCCTGGGTTATCCAGGAATGGCTCAGATCCCATCTGCTGACCGGATTCCCATGGGGACTTCTGGCCTACGCGCTGGAGCCCGTTCCGCCATTGATCCAGACCGCGGACATCTGGGGCCCTTTAGGGCTCTCATTTTTCATAGTTCTGGTCAACGTATTGATATTTAAGGCTGTTGACATCTCGACAAGACGGCCAGCAAGGTCTGCCTGGTGGATTGGCGCGGCGATGGCGCTGATTGTCACCCTGTGGTTTTATGGCAATCAGAAAATCCTCCTGACTAAAAAACAGGACAGGAACTACCCCAAAATAGACGTTATTGCGGTACAGGGATCAATTGCCCAGGACAAAAAATGGAACCCTGATTTTCAAAACTCGACTCTTGAAATCTATGGCAACCTAACAAACAACGCACTGAAATCCATAAAAAAAGATCTGACCAGGAACAAAGATCTGGGGCTTGTAATCTGGCCGGAAACCGCGACTCCGTTTTTCTTCCAGGAGCCGGGGCCCCTCAGGGCCTGGATGATAAATTTCGTGAAAAAAATCCGGATCCCCATAATCTTCGGCAGCCCTGCCTACCACAAAACCGGCGCAAATAGAGTAGAATACCTGAACAGCGCCTTTCTCCTCCGTCCCGACGGCACTGTATCCGGAAGATACGACAAACGGCACCTGGTGCCTTTCGGGGAATATCTGCCCTGGAAATGGGTAACCTTCTGGGCCAGAGACATGATCCCGAGAATAGGCAACTTCAGGCCGGGCACATCCTGCGCCCCGCTTTGTTACGGCAGGATCAGGGTTGGGGTCCTGATATGCTTTGAAAGCATCTTTCCAAGTCTTTCCAGGGACAGCGTAAGGGCCGGGGCGAACATACTCGCCGTTCTCACCAACGACGCGTGGTTCGGCAGGACCGGAGCTCCCTTCCAGCATAACGCCATGTCTGTCTTCAGGGCCGTGGAAAGCAGAAGGTGGCTGGTTCGGGCCGCCAATACCGGGGTGAGCTCACTCGTCACCCCGTGGGGCCAATATACACGCCGTACCGGCCTGTTCATGCCCGATTATCTGACAGGAACGGCGCGGCTCCGCACTGACCTGACAACATACAGCCGACACGGCGACGGAATCATCCTGGGCCCCTGTGTATTGTTGTTCTTGATATCATGTTATAAACTGTGGCGATCCTGGAACAGGCACAGGGTGTCACTGAAAGAAACCAGGTAACCAACGATACTATGGACCAAAAAGGAGATACTGCCATGCCCCCCCGTGAAGATAAATTTACACTGAATGTTCAGGAATTGAAGAATAAATTCTCCGGTCTTCAACACCGGATAGAACTTCTAAGAGGTTATCTTTGAAAAGGAAAACATAGAGGAGCGTCTTGCTGAAATCGACGCCAAAATGTTGAAACAGGATTTCTGGGAAAGTCCGGGATCAAAGGAAATCCTGAAGGAAAGGGCCGAAATCCTTCAGCAGATGGAGGATCTGAAGCAACTGGAATCCCGGAATGAAGACCTTGCCATTCTGCTGGAAATGGCCGAAGAAGAACAGGACGCCCAGGCCCTCAAGGAGGTTGAAAAGGATCTGAACGACCTTGAGCGACTCGTCAAGTCCATGGAGCTCGCCAGGATGCTTTCCGACCCCCACGACCGCAATAACGCCATAGTCACCATACACGCGGGGGCGGGCGGCACCGATTCCCAGGACTGGGCCGACATGCTTCTCAGAATGTACCTGCGCTGGTGTGAACGGCGGAAATTCGGCGTGAAGGTCCTGGACCTTACACCCGGGGAAGAAGCTGGCACCAAAAGCGCCACTTTTATTGTGTCAGGGCCCTATGCCTATGGATATCTCAAGTGCGAATCAGGGGTGCACCGCCTGGTACGCATATCCCCCTTTGACGCGTCAGGCAGGCGGCATACGTCTTTTGCCTCTGTTTTTGTCGCTCCTGAAATCGACGACGCGATCGAGGTGGATATCAACGAAAAGGATCTCCGGGTAGACACCTACAGGGCCAGCGGGGCCGGGGGGCAACACGTAAACAAAACCAGTTCCGCGGTCAGGATCACCCATCTGCCTACCGGGATAGTAGTCCAGTGCCAGAACGAGAGATCCCAGCACAAAAACAGGGCCATCGCCATGAAGATCCTGCGCTCAAGGCTCTATGAACAGGAAAAAAATAAACGTGACAAGGAAAAGCAAAAGCTTCATGGTGAAAAAAAGGATATCGCCTGGGGCAGCCAGATCCGTTCCTATGTGCTTCACCCATACCGCATGGTAAAGGACCACCGGACCGGGACCGAAATCGGAAACGTGGGCGCTGTGTTAGACGGAAATATAGATCCCTTTATCGAAGCATACCTTCAAGCGGGCGTCCAAGGTGCCTGACCTCCCCGGACCATACCGTGACCATCTCCCCTGAATCCATCCGGATTCTGAGTCCTCCCTTCGGGTCCAGTCCATGGGCAAGTCCGTAAAATTCAGGCCGGTTATCCGCGTCCATGCCGTAGGCAACCCTCTGCCCCGGAGTGGAACTGACAAGATTCCACGCGCGGATAACCGGATTCAGTCTATCCGTTCTCACGCCCGGCATACCATCTTCATCAAGTCCCCGGGCCTCCCAGTCTTCAATACTACCGAATATCCATCCCGTTCTGGCCAGGATGTGCGCGATCAAAGGCCTTACAGGCCAGGGCAGGCCGGTGGCAAGGCTCAGGGAACCTGCCTGGGGAAGCTCGGCCGGGAAATCCCGTATATTGACGTTCAAACCGAGGCCAATCAGGATAAAAGAGCCCTCTCCCCCTGGGGACGGGTATGTCTCGGTAAGGATCCCCGCGACCTTTCTGCCATGTACCAACACGTCGTTCACCCACCTGATCCGGGCATCCACGCCCCATTCCCTCAGGATCTGAGCCAGCGCAACGCCTGCTCCCATACTGTAAAAATGCCAGTGCTCCTGCAATAACACGGGGAAAATGACCAGGCAGAGATATATTCCCCCTTCAGGGGCCCACCACGTCCTGGAAAGCCTGCCTCTTGCGCCTGTCAGGCTGTCTGCCCAGAAGACCGTGCCTGAAGGGAAATCCCTGCCTCTGGCCGCCTCATCCCGGATGACCTGCCTTGCAATCTCCATGAGACGTGGAACACGACTGGCGTGATAGACCGAAGAACCGACCAGCCGGCCCCTCCTGTAAATCCTGCGGATATTCTCTTCCCCGCCCTTTTCCAGCGCGATGTCCATAATACGATAGTGTTCAGTGAGCACAGAGAGCTCGGCATCAAGGACGAAATCCACAGGCATGGACTGGCTACTCAGAGGGAAACCCGGACGTTCCGGCAAGGTTGTTTTGACAAAAGACCCGATAACAATATATCCTGAAAATAATTAAATTTTATACCGAATTATGTTGGCGCATAACCCGGATACATATTAACCCGGCGATTCCTGCCAGGCAATGGATCAGGAGGCAGATTGTGTTAATTTTCAGTGTTAATGCCCAGCGTCGCCTCCCCGTTCCCCGGGAAACCTGTCGCGCCTGCCTGGTCATCATTCTCGCCACGCCTGTCATGTCTTCATGCACACCAGGCAAAAAATTCATTTTCTTGACGATCGCGCCGGGAATATTCATAGTTCCATTAACACCGTATTTTTTTATACTAACTGATATGGAACGCGGCTTTGCATGAAAACAGCTTGAATTTGAGATCTAAGGTTCGAGGAAATACCATGTTAAATGGTGAATACTGAATGTAAAATTAAGGCACCAAGTTATCATCACTCTGGATTAAATAAAAAATCTGTTTGCCGCAATTTATCATCCAACATTTTCATGCTCTGGAATGTGCACACCGCTCAGCATGAAATTTCAGGGGGAAACATGATTCGAAATCCAAGCGTGGCAAATCAATTTTACGAAGGAGACCCGACGAGACTCAGATATGAACTTGGCAGGCTCATAGGCCCGGTCAAATCTGCCGAGCCAGCCTTCGCCCTTATAGCCCCCCACGCAGGCTACATTTACTCCGGGGCAATTGCGGGCAGGGCATACGCCGCCGTTCGGGTTCCCGAAACCGTGGTGATCATGGGACCAAACCATACAGGCCTGGGGGCGCCTGCCGCCCTCTGGAGTAAAGGCGCCTGGGAAATGCCTCTTGGAACGGTACCTGTGGACGAGGAACTGTCCTCCCTGATAAACAAGGGATCAGGATACCTTACGGAAGACATACAGGCGCACCTGTATGAACATTCCCTGGAGGTACAGATACCTTTTCTCCAGTATCGCCAGCCCAACCTCAGAATAGTCCCCATCTGCCTTGGACACCTTCCCTACCCTGCCTGCCACGAAATAGGCATGGCTCTCGCTCAGGCGATAAAATCGCTAAGCAGGCCTGTCCTTATAGTGGCAAGCTCTGACATGACCCATTACGAGCCGCAGTACGAGGCGGAGGCCAAGGACCGCCTGGCCATTGACCAGGTTCTTGCCATGGACCCCCAGGGCCTGTTTGACACTGTCAGATCACATGGCATTACCATGTGCGGCGTAATTCCCGCCACGGTGGCGCTCGTCGCCTCTTCCGCCCTTGGCGCCAGTGACGCCAGGCTTGTCGCCTATGGCACATCAGGAGATGTCACAGGGGATTACAACAAGGTTGTGGGTTATGCCAGTTTTGTGATTTCCTGATTCACCAGGAGAAACATTTCATGCCAGAATCGAAACAGGAGGATCTTACTTGCTGCTGGTAACCGCTGAACAGATGCGCGCCCTGGATCAGAAAACCATAGAGGGTCTGGGCATCCCGGGGCTTATTCTAATGGAAAACGCGGGCCGTGGTGTGGCACAGGCTATTCTGAAACATATGCCTGATGAAGCATCCAGGGGAATAATCGTTCTTGCCGGACCGGGCAATAACGGAGGAGACGGATTTGTGGCAGCCCGTCACCTTTATCAGAAGGGGATAAGAATTCGCATCTTTTTGCTTGCCCCCGGGGAACGATTCCATGGAGATGCCCGCACCAATCTTGAGATCATAAAATCCCTGGGGCTGCCCATTGATGAAATCCTGAATGAGGACCAGGCAAAGGCCTGCGAAAAATCCCTGCGTAACTGCGGGCTGATAGTGGATGCCATCTTCGGGACCGGGCTCAAACGGGATGTAGAAGGAAGATTTGCCGCCATTATTGACATTGCCAAACACTCGGAACGTCCAATTGTGGCAGTCGATATCCCGTCGGGCCTGTGCGCAGACACGGGAAAACCACTTGGGACATGCATCAGAGCAGATCTCACGGTAACCATGGCCCTGCCCAAAACAGGCCATGTGACAATATCCGGGGCCCGGCACACGGGAAACCTTGAAGTCGTGGACATAGGCATTCCCAGTTTCATCGTGGAACAGGCCGATATTCAGGCGGAACTGATGGATGAGGATATTGCCGGCAACATTCTGAGACCACGGCCTGAGTGGGGGCATAAAGGCACATTTGGCCATCTGCTGATACTCTCGGGATCAAGAGGCAGGACCGGGGCGGGCGCCCTTGTGGCACACGGGGCGTTAAGAGCGGGGGCCGGCCTGGTAACACTGGCCTGTCCTCAAAGCTGCCAGGAAATCATGGCAACCAAGCTGACCGAGGCCATGACCGAGGGGCTTGATGAAACCGACGCGGGTACTGTCTCAATAAACGCCCGGGAACGGATCGAAAGGCTTGTTCAAGGGAAAAATGCCATGGCCCTGGGACCGGGCACTGGCCTTGACCCAGAGACCATGCAGCTCATGCGTCACCTGATAAAAAGCGTTTCATTGCCAATGGTTGTGGACGCTGACGGGCTGACCGCCATCGGACGGGATCACAGCCTTGTCAATTCCTCTAAAGGTCAGAGAATCCTGACTCCGCATCCAGGAGAGATGTCCCGGCTTACGGGCCGTTCCGTCCAGGACATACAATCTGACCGGGTGGAAGCGGCCAGATCCCTCGCGAAAGCGGCCAGGGCATGGATAGTGCTCAAAGGGGCCGGAACGGTAATTGCTGCTCCTGACGGGAGGGTTTCTATCTGCACAGCCGGCAACCCCGGAATGGGCGCGGGCGGCATGGGTGACGTACTTACCGGCATCATGGCAGGCATGTTAGCCCAGGGATACGAACCATGGGATGCGGCAAGGGCCGCGGTTTACGCCCACGCACGGGCAGCGGACCAGGTCTCCAGGCTCAATGGGCCATGGGGATTTACCGCCACAGAGGTCGCGGACCGGCTTCCCGGCATATGGTCCCAATGGTCTTTAAGGATACAAGCAAGAGGCACTTCGCCACCCTGAGCATGAAAATTAGCTCAAAGCTCAAAGCTGAAAGCCAAAGCTGAAAGCTGAAAGCTCAAAGCAAGAGATGACAGGTATATTTTTTGCTTCGTGCCTTTGAGTTTTCAGCTTTGAGATATTTTAACTGTAAAATTTTCTTATGTCTTGTTAGCATTGAATCGATCATGCTAAAATAATGTTGCAGTTTTTCATATTTTTTTTTACAATACGCAGTTTGATTGCGCTCATAAAAAAGGGACTTCAAAAAAATATTAACTGGAACTTATCATGGCAAAAAAACAAGCCGAAAATTCAGATTATCAAAAAGATAACTATCTGAACACACTCCTCAAGGCCGGGACTAAGGGTACTATCACCTACAAAACCCTGAACGAGCTCTTACCTGAAGACGTCAGGAACCCAGACCAGATAGAAAAGGTGCTTGCTATCCTGTGCCAACACAACATTGAGGTAGTGGAAAAAACGGATATCATTGCAGATGCCTCCGCCATAGTGGCCTCACTGAAAACAGACGGCAAGGCGGATGAAACCGACAAAGAGACCGAAAAGGATGACCCGCCCACAGTGGTAGTAGATGCCGGAGGCTTTACCGATTCCGAGGAAATCACAACCACCTATTTGAGGGAAATGGGCAGGTATGAGCTCCTGACCCCGGAAAAGGAGGAAGACCTCAGCAAAACCATCAGAGATGGCTTTAACGGCATAGTCAAGGCCATTATGGACCTGCCCCTTGAAATGGAAGAGCTGGTACGACTGCAGGAGCAGATAAAAATATGGCGCCGCAGGGACCCGTCGCTCAAACCCAAAAAACAGCAGCTGAACCACATGGTCAATGCCGTAACCAGGCTGAGACAGACATACCGTGAGGAAGAAGGCCTGCTGGACCTGTATGCTGAAGTCAAAAAATGCCAGGCGCGGATAGAACGCGCCAAGGATGAGATGATAAACGCAAACCTCAGGCTCGTGGTCAGCATAGCCAAAAGATACATGCACCAGGGCCTGTCTCTGGCAGACCTTATCCAGGAAGGCAATCTTGGCCTTATGAGGGCGGTATTCCGCTTCGACTATACCAAGGGCAATAAATTTTCCACATACGCAAGCTGGTGGATCAGGCAGGCCATAACAAGGGCCATCCTCGACAAGACACGAACCATCCGTCTGCCCGTGCATTTTCTCGAATTAAGAAGCCAGTTCTTCAAGGCGTTTTACGCCCTGCTTAAGGAACTGGGCAGGGAACCCACTCCCGTGGAGATCTCTGAACGCACAGGACTTCCCATGGAAAAGATCCTGTCCATACTCGAGGCATCCAGGGAACCCGTCTCCCTGGAAACCCCGGTAGGTGACGAAGACAGCACCCTTGGAGACTTCATTGAAAACAAGGATGCCGTATCCCCCTACGAAACGGTAAAGGACCGGGAACTCACCGAACGCATCAAAAGCATACTTGCCACACTCAGCCCAAGGGAGGAAAAGATAATCCGGCTTCGCTTTGGCATTGGTGAGGACGGGGAGTACACACTGGAAGAAATCGGGAAAAGGTTCAACGTATCCAGGGAAAGGATAAGACAGATCGAAAAAAAGGCGCTGAACAGGTTGCGCCACTCAAGCAGAAGGGATCAGCTCAAATATTTTCTGGACTGAAGAAATCTGAAACCCTTTAATCTTCCGATCCCTGCCTCCGGCCAGGAATTTCCCCGTATCGAAATTGAGCCGGGTGGCCTAAGGCGCGAAAACTGCTACACGGGTTTATGGCAGCTTGACCGAATTATCTACTGAATTTATTACCATGCCGGTGAGAATCTTGGGGTAGAAAAACGTGGATTTGTGCGGCATGGTAAGCCCCGCGTCCGCCACATCAATAACCTGCTGCACAGGCGTGGGACGAAGGAAAAAAAGAACATCATTGCCGGTAAGCATCTCAAGCGCCCTGGCCCCATCCGATTCATACCGAATGGCCTTTCCATGGACCGCATTGTCCGGATCCAGGCCCAGCAAACCCCTTATAACTATCCGTTCAAGCAGCTCGACATCAAGCTGCGAAACAGCCATGGGAAGCCCCTGCAGCATCTCTCGGACGCGGGCAGGCACCTCTTCCTTCATCCACCAGATGTACGCGTCGGCATTTCCGCTACCGGCCACCCCGATCCCCTGTCTTCCAGGGGAGGAATCAAGGGCTTTCCTCATCCCGTCGGCAAACGCCCTGGCATTATCAGGGCCTGTGGGAAGGGAAAGGGCCTCAACATCAAAAAATTCATCCGCCACCTTCATCAACCCGGCAAAATCCATCCCCGAGGGAAGCCTCACCACCCTGTGCGTGGGCAGCACCACAAGACCTGGGTCCCCGGTATCCACCAGGTAAGTCATCAGGTAATGGTATCCACCGGACGGGTCATCAGCATGAAGCTTGGCCATCCGGCGCCTGAAATTCAGCGCTGTCGTGTACCGGTGATGCCCGTCAGCTATATATAAAACGGCATCCTTCAAGGCATTGTGAAGCTGAGCGAGGGACTCGCGATTGGTGATCCTGTAAAGCCGGTGTTCATTGCCCAAGGGGTCTGTAACCGAACACAACTGGGTGCTGGGGGCGCCAGAAAGAACCTGGTTAGCCGCTTCGTTCCCCCTGTAAAGCATAAAAACCTGGCTGAACTGGGCATGCGTTGCCTCAAGCAGCCTCAGACGGTCCTCCGTGACCTGGTTAAAGGTCTGTTCATGTGGACGCACGACCCTGCTCTCCCAATCCTCAAGGCGTACCAGGGCGATCAGGCCCTTGCGGCAATACCTGGCTCCATTGACACTGAAAGTAATGTGATATGGATATACTGCGGGCTCATCATCCCGGACGAGCACGCCGGTGTTCAGCCATTGCCTGAACAGAGCCGCCGCATGAGCATATGGCCCGCTCCGGCCCGAAGCCACAGGCAATTCAAGAGAAAATATGTTATGCCCTTCCCGTGAAACAAGGGCGTCACGCTGCCCGGTCGACACCACGTCATAAGGAGGAGCAACCAGGGCATCGAGGCCATATGTTTTTTCTGTATTATATCTGATCCCCTTAAAAGGTAATATTACAGCCATATTCCCAGTCCGTTCGTTATTTTTTATATAAAAACACACCTTGCGCCCCGGGCATGGAACCATCTCCGGTTATCCGCCAGCGCATGGGCGAGCGCACAATTTTGGATAATCCATCCCGATTTCTCAAACAAACGAGGGCCGTCTTTAGCTACTATAGGCCGGTTCAGTCGTCAAGGGACTAACAGATATTTGTACCTTATGAGCAAACCTGCAATTCCAAATCGCTCTGATATTCAGCTTGCCAAATACTATATATAGATGCTACCATAATCTTCATTGGTAAATGGCGGATTCCGTTTGCCACAATTTATAATTCACCATTTATCCCTGATTATGCATTTTGGTACTTCACACCCCAGAGCATGAAAGTTGGCTCATGGCTCATAGGTGATAGTCACAAAAATTACCTTGTTTCTTAAACCATGAGCTATGAACTATTTTCACGGTAAACATTTTGTTCACCAAAAAACTTGCGAGCCGCATAATCCGGGTTTATCATTCAACATTTTCATGCACAGGGGTGCGAAATATCACTTAGCCAAAAGTCTGCTTAAGATGATACAGGGTCTGCACATGAAGGCAAAACGGGCCTTACCGTTGATATTATTGGTACTGTTATTTCCACCTGTTGCTCCTGGTGCCTTGGCCACCGACCTTTTCGGATGTTACCAGATGGCAGTAAAAACCGACCCTGTCCTTGCCAGGGCCAGGGCACTTCTGGATTCGGCCAGGGCCGAAAGGCCCCTTGCCAGGTCAAAACTCTTGCCAAGGGCCTCGGGAGAGGCAGAAGTAAGCACAAGGAATGTGCACATCAAGGGTTTTCTCCCTTACACCATAAAAGACAGCTTCATCCACGACTCCTATTCCATCTCCCTGCAGCAGTCCGTATTAAACGGACCGGCGTGGGCCGACCTCCAGGCTGCGAACCAGGACATAAAGGCAGCCGAGGCAGCCCTCATAGCCGCAAGGCAGGATCTTATATCAAGGGTGGTCGATGCCTATTTCTCCGTTCTTAAGGCACGGGCAGACGCACAGGTGGCCCGCAGCAACAGAAAACGCCTTGAGCGTATCTACGACCAGGCACAAATGTTCCTGAAAAGCGGCGCGGGCGACATCGTATCGGTATACGAGGCAAAGGCCAGACTGGATGCGGCACAGGCACAGGTGATATCCGCTGACAATGCGGTGCACATCGCGTACAGGGAACTGGAACGCCTGACCCACGCCCCTACGGGTGAACTCAATAACCTGAAAAAGGATATAAGATGCCTGCTGCCAGAACCTGACGACATGGATGCCTGGGTAAAGGCCGCGCTGAATCACCAGCCGCTTCTTGCCAAAGCAAAATCAAGACTTCTTGCCTCGGAACACCTTGTTGAAAAGGCCAGGCGCGAGCGCTGGCCCAAGGTCGATCTCTACGCCGCCAGGACCTTTGCCCGGGGCGAAATGCTCCCTGACACCAGGACAGGGGAATGGATAGCAGGATTCAGGGTTACCGTGCCCTTTTTCCTTGGCGGAGAAATCGGGGCCAATGTAGAAAAGGCCATGGGTATATCCCTTGCGGCCAGGCATGAACTCCAGGACGTAAAGGACGGGATCAGTCTTGCCGCCAGGGAGGCATTCCTGAATCTCAGGAACAGTGTCCCCCAGGTACGGGCGGCGCGGCAGGCCGTGGAATCGGCGAAAATATCCCTGGATGCCACCCAGAAGGGTTACAAGGTAGGAACCCGCACGGTAGTGGACGTGCTGGACAGGGTAACCGACTATGACAACGCGCTGCGCAGATATAACCTTGCGCTTTACGGGCATATCAGGGCAAGGGTACGCTTAAAGCAGGCTGCGGGACTCCTGTCAGAAAAGGACGTCAAGAGCATAAACACATTGTTACAGACAAACAACAAAGGGGACTGAATTGATGGACAAGGCCGGAGGTGGGAAACGAATATTTGCTGTGTTCATCGTGGCTGTCCTGGTGGCTGCCGGCATCTTCTGGTTCATGAAAGAAAAAAAAGCTGGACTGCCCAACCGGATCGTGCTGTACGGAAACGTGGACATCAGGCAGGTGGCACTTGCCTTCCAGGATACAGGCCGCATCCTCAGGCTGACTGTGGATGAAGGGGACAGGGTCAGGACAGGCCAGCTCGTGGCAGAGATGGACCCTGCCCGCTACAGGGCCGCGGTAAAACAGCTTGAAGGCGAGGTGGCGGGCCAGGACGCGTATCTCAAGGAACTTCTGAGCGGATCCAGGCCCCAGGAAATTGAAAAGGCCAGGGCGGAAGTAAGGGGCTGGGAGGCCAGGCTCAAAAACGCCGAGCTCTCCTACAGAAGGGCCAAAGAGCTTTCAAAGACCAGGTACGTATCCCGCCAGAAACTGGACGACGCCAAGGCGGCCCTGGATGCCGCCGGGGCCGGGCTTGCTGCCGCGAAACAGGTCCTCTCCCTTGCCGTCGAAGGCCCAAGGAAAGAAGACATCGCCAGGGCCAGGGCAGATCTTGAGGCAAAGCAGGCGGCCCTTTCCCTCGCAAGGGAACGCCTTAAAGATACCCGGCTCTATGCCCCGGCAAATGGCATCATCCAGGACCGCATCCTTGAACCAGGCTCCATGGCCTCCCCCCAGACTCCTGTCTTTACCCTGGCGCTTACAAATCCGCTGTGGGTCAGGGTCTATCTGCCAGAAAGGGAACTTGGACGGGTCAGGGAGGGAATGAGGGCCTTTGTCACCACCGACAGTTATCCGGGGAAAAAATACGAGGGCTGGATCGGGTTTATCTCCTCCGTCGCGGAATTCACGCCAAAGCCCGTTGAGACCCCGGAACTTAGAACCAAACTCGTTTACCGATGCAGGGTCTTTGTTCGCGACCCGGCAGGGGAACTCCGGCAGGGCATGCCTGTTACCGTCACCATCCCTCTTAACCCAAAGAATGGTCCTGGGGCAAAATCCACCTCCAGTTCGACCAGATAGACGTCCCTCCCCGTGTCCAGAGAAGATGCCGCCATAACCTTTGATGGGGTGAGCAAGGCCTTTCAGACTGGAAGGCTCCATGTTCAGGCCCTGGATGACATAAACATATGCGTGAAACCCGGTATTGTAACCGGACTCATAGGCCCGGATGGCGCGGGAAAAACCACCCTGATGAGGCTCTGCGCAGGTCTCCTTGTCCCGGAAACGGGAAAGATACAGGTTCTCGGCATGGACACAGTAAAAGATCCGCTTGATATCCAGTCCAGCATAGGCTACATGCCACAGCGTTTCGGGCTTTACGAGGATCTCACGGTCATGGAAAACATGAACCTTTACGCGGATCTTCAGGGTGTCCCGGGGCCGAAGCGCCCGGCAAGGTACGGTGAACTCCTCAACATGGCAGGCCTTGCCCCCTTTACCCGAAGGCTCGCGGGCAGGCTTTCCGGCGGGATGAAGCAGAAACTAGGGCTCGTATGCACCCTTGTGCAGCCCCCAAGACTCCTCCTGCTGGATGAACCAACCGTGGGGGTGGATCCTGTATCCAGGCGGGAACTATGGAACATCGTCTACCGCCTTGTGCGCAAGGAACACATGACCGTCCTGTTGAGCACCGCCTACCTGGACGAGGCAGAGCGGTGCGACGAGGTAATACTTCTTCACAGGGGCCGGGTTCTCGGTCATGCCCCTCCATCCTTTTTCAGCGAAAAAGTAAGGGGCCGCTGTTACTACGTCCAGTCTTCCTCCATGAGAAAACGCCCTCTCCAGGAGGCTCTCAGCAGCAGGGAGGGGATCCTGGATGCCCTTATTCTCGGCAGAGGGGTAAGGATCATTACCAACACCCCGACCCTTCCTGATCCTCTTCTGCCCGATACGAAAAACGCTATCCAGGTGAAGGCAGTGGAGCCACGCTTTGAGGACAGCTTCATAGCCCTCTTGAAAGACAGGGCCCTGTTGGAATCCTCCGGGGTAAAAGGCCTGTCCATGGACAGGCGCGCAGACCCTGAAAACTCAGGGGACGTGATCGTGGTCAGGGATCTTGTGAGAAAATTCGGGGATTTCTACGCAGTAAAGGGTATCAGCTTCAGCGTGAAACAGGGCGAGGTCTTTGGCCTTCTCGGCGCCAATGGTGCTGGTAAAACCACCACCTTCCGCATGCTGTGCGGGCTTCTCCCCATAACAGACGGCCACCTTGAAGTGGCGGGGATGGACCTCAGAAGGGCTGCCACCGCCGCAAGGGCAAGGATTGGCTATATGGCCCAGAGGTTCTCACTGTATGAAAGCCTTACCGTGCTCCAGAACCTCGTTTTTTTCAGCAGTGTTTACGGCCTCAAGAAAAGACGGAAGAAGCGCCGGATAGAGTGGGCGCTATCCGCATTTGAACTGGAAAAATACAGGGACGTGGACAGCAAGACCCTGCCCCTTGGTTACAAGCAGCGGCTTGCGCTCTCCGCGGCCCTGTTGCACGAACCCGATATACTCTTTCTGGACGAACCGACCTCGGGAGTGGACCCGCTTGCAAGGAGGGAATTCTGGGCCAGGATAAACGCCCTGGCGGAAAGCGGGGTGACGGTGCTTGTTACCACACACTTTATGGAAGAGGCGGAATATTGCGACCGCCTGGTCATAATGGCCCAGGGCGAGGTGCTTGCCGCTGGCACACCGGAAGAGATGAAGGCCAGGTTCGCCACCCCTGAAAACCCTGATCCCAGCCTGGAAGACGCCTTCATAGGCCTGCTCGAAGCACAGGAATCAAGGGGGACCGCATAATGAGGGGCGGAGGGGCAATGAGGCTGAAGGGTTTTGTAAAAAAGGAGACCCTGCAGATCATAAGGGATCCGTCCAGCATAGCCATTGCCTTTGTCCTGCCCATTATCCTGCTGCTCATATTCGGCTACGGGGTCTCCCTGGACGCAAAGAGGATCCCCATAGCCGTAGTGGTGGAAAAACCGGGCCCGGAGACCAACCAGTTCATTGCCGGATTTCGACGCTCCGAATACTTCATCCCGAAACACATGCGCACCATACAAGAGGCAATGAAGGCGATGAAAAAGGCACAGGTGAACGGGGTGGTATGGCTGAGGGAAAACTTTGCCAGGGAATACCACCGAAAAGACTCACCGCCCATAAGCCTGTTAGTGAATGGGGTGGACGCGAACACGGCGAAGATCATAGAGGGCTATGTGCAGGGAGTATGGCTGAACTGGCTTGAACAGCATGGCCTGCAAAACGGTATTCACCTCAAGATCCCAGTGCAGGTGGGATACCGGATCTGGTACAATCCAGAGGTCAGAAGCAGAAATTATCTGGTCCCCGGGATCATCGCGGTCATAATGACCCTTATCGGTGCGCTTCTTACGGCCCTTGTCATCGCAAGGGAGTGGGAACGGGGCACCATGGAGGCCATGTTGGTTACCCCCATAACGGCCAGGGAAATCATACTGGGAAAAATTATCCCATACTTTATCCTGGGCATGGGGGGCTTCATGCTGTCCTTTCTGGTAAGCATATTTCTTTTCAACGTCCCCATGAGAGGATCTTTTTTACTTCTGCTTGGATCATCATCCCTTTTCCTGCTTGCCTCCCTGGGCATGGGACTCCTGATCTCCACGCTGGCAAAAAGCCAGTTCGTTGCGGCCCAGGTCAGCATAGTGGTCACCTTTCTGCCGGCCTTTATACTTTCCGGGTTCATCTTTGAGATCAGCAGCATGCCCTGGCCCATACAGGCCATAACCCATCTCATTCCTGCCAGATACTATGTATCCATTCTTCAATCGGCCTTCCTGGCAGGGGACATATGGAAGATCTTCATCCCCAACGCGGTGGCACTCATATTAATGACGATCTTTTTCATCGGAATCATTCACAAGAAAACCAGGAAAAGGCTGGATTGAGGGGATGCGCGTGATGTCAAGGATCATGGCCCTGATAGTAAAAGAATTCCTGGCCCTCCTGAAGGACAGGAAGGGAAGACTCGTAATCATCCTTCCCCCAATCGCGCAGCTCATAGTATTTGGATATGCCGCCACCTTTGACCTCAACCACGTAAAATTCGCTGTTTTTAACGAGGACAGGGGCATTGCCGCCAGGGATCTGATTGCCCGGTTCGAGGGCTCAAAGGCCTTTGACCTTGTGGCAAACCTGCAGTCAGACCAGCAGATTACCCCTATTATCGATAACAGGGACGCACTGTTTGTGCTACACATCGGCCAGGATTGCACCAGGAAACTTCTAAGCGGGGGACAATGCACGGTGCAGGTGCTTGTGGATGGCAGGAATTCCAACACCGCGCTCCTCATCCTGAACTACGTGCGTGAGATCATCTACCGGTTCAACGAGGAATGGACCGCCAACCACGGCCTCGGGACATTGCCCTCCAGGCTGGATATCCGGGCCTGGTTCAACCCGAACCTTGAAAGCAGATGGTTCATCGTGCCGGGAATAATCGCGCTGCTGTCCCTGGTGGTCACCCTGATCGTGACCTCGCTCTCTGTTGCCAGGGAAAGGGAGGCTGGCACCTTTGACCAGTTGCTCGTGACACCGCTGAGGCCTGTGGATATCCTCGTGGGAAAGGCCGTGCCAGGGCTCGTCATCGGCCTTTTCGAAGGCACCTTCATACTACTCCTTACCGTATTATGGTTCAGGGTGCCCTTCACGGGGAGCCTCCTCGTCCTCTATTCAGGCCTTGTCCTCTACCTGATGGCCGCCATAGGCATCGGGCTGATGATCTCCTCCATGTGCTCCACTCAACAGCAGGCCCTTTTAGGCGGGTTCCTTTTCCTGGTGCCCGCGGTCATCCTGTCAGGCTTTGCGACTCCCATTGAAAATATGCCGCCTGTTGTCCAGAAGATCACTTATCTTGATCCCATGCGCTACTTTCTCGTAATCGTAAGACGCAGCTTCCTGGAAGGGGCATCCCTGGACGTGCTTTTCAACCAGTTCTGGCCCATGGCCATAATAGGTCTGGTAACCCTGGCTGCTGCCGCCTGGTTTTTCAGACACAAGGTATACTGATTTATCCCAACTTGTATCAGAAGGATGACTTGTTTTAATTGTAACTTACTGAAATATATTAAAAGTCTGTCGCCAAAGAACCAACGAATTACCCATGCGAACAGGGCGAGAACAGGCAAAAAAGTGATAAGGGAGCCCGAGGAACGGCAATCCCAAAAGGTATACGGGATCTATCGCAAGGGGTACGGGCACATTATTTCCAGGTCTGGATCCGTTGGGGGTAAAAAAATGGTGCCGAGGGGGGGATTCGAACCCCCACGGGCTGTAGCCCACCACCCCCTCAAGATGGCGTGTCTACCTATTCCACCACCTCGGCACTAATTTAAGGTTGCGTGTCTGACTTGGGCGCCTTCCCCTTTGAGGGCTGTTCCTTTTTCTTTACCGCACCCGGGGCCTTAGAAGTCGGCGTCCCGGTCACAGGGGCCTTGGAAGCCTCTCCTGGAATAACGGGAGGAGACGCTGTCTGCGGCTGTGTCTTTGCCGCAGAAGGCACAGAGGTTTGAGGCACGCTTACACCCTCCATCACCGACTTCGAGCCCCTGTGGGCAGACAGATAAGTCAGTGTAAGGGAGGTAATCATGAAAATAACCGCCACTACAGTGGTAAATTTACCCAAAAATGTAATGGGACCGGTAGAACCGAACAGGGCCTCGCTGGAACCGAACACCGCCCCGATCTCCGCACCTTTCCCCTTCTGCAGCAACACAGAGAGGACCAAAAAGAGACATACGATTACATGAACAATGATTACAGCTGTATACATATTTTAAATCCGGCCTGTTTCGCATTGCACGATTCTGGCAAAGCTCTCAGGCTCAAGGGATGCTCCTCCCACTAACGCTCCGTCCACATCGGGCAGGGCCATAAGCTGATCCACGTTACCCGGTTTGACGGAGCCACCATACAATATTCGAATCCTCTCTGCAACATCGGATGCGTAACGTTTTTTAAGCCAGTCCCTGACATGCCCGTGGGCCTCCTGAGCCTGTTCAGGGGTGGCCGTAACCCCTGTGCCAATGGCCCACACGGGCTCATAGGCCACCACCATCCCGGAGGCATCCCCGGAATCAACCCCTGAAAAACCGGCCTCAAGCTGGCCCTCAAGTACCTTCAGGGTATTCCCCTGTTCCCTTTCGGAAAGTGTTTCCCCTATGCACAATATGGGAATCAGGCCAGCGGCAAGAGCGGCTTTCACCTTCCTGCCTATAAGTTTATTTCCTTCTCCAAAGATGTGCCTGCGTTCGGAATGGCCCAGTATCACCCACCTGACGCCAAATTCCTGGAGCATCCGGGCGGAAATTTCGCCGGTAAAGGCACCCTCGGCCTCAAAATACATGTTCTGTGCCGCCAGGGTTACCAGATCCTGGCCCTCCAGCTCCGAGGCGGCCGCGGCCAGGGCTGTAAAGGCGGGAGCGATAACCACCTGCCTCTGCTCCACGCCCCCTATCATGCCAAGCAGGGTCCTCAGGAATTCCCCTGCCTCCGCTGACGTCTTGTACATCTTCCAGTTTGCCGCGAGTATTGGTGTGCGTGTGTTTTCAGTCATCTTTCTAACATCCCTCCAATGCCTTTATTCCAGGCAGTTCTTTTCCTTCAAGCAGGGTCAGGAAGGCACCTCCTCCGGTGGACATGTAGGAGATCTGTGACGCCACTCCCGCCCTGTGGATTGCCGCGTCCGTGTCGCCTCCCCCCACGATACTGAGCGCGTGGGCCCTGGCCACCGAATCCGCCATTCCCATGGTGCCCCGGCTGAAAGGCTCATATTCAAAGGCGCCCATAGGCCCGTTCCAGACAATGGTTCTGGCGTCGTATAAGACCTGGGAAAACAGGTTAAGGCTGGCAGGCCCGATATCAAGGGCCATCCAGTCCGATGGAATCTCCTGGTACGGGGCAAGCCGGGTAACAGTGTCCACGGACAGTTCCCTGGCCACCACCGCGTCCACTGGCAGATAGAACTTCACACCCCTGTCCGCCGCCTGATCCATGCACCTCCTCGCCTCATCAATGAGGTCTTCTTCCACCATGGACATGCCCACGTCTGTTCCGGATGCCTTTATAAAGGTATTGGCCATGGCGCCACCGATAATAATTTTATCCACCCGGTTCAAAATATTGCGGATAGCCCCAAGTTTGCTGGATACCTTGGCGCCTCCCAAAACAGCCACCAGCGGACGGACCGGATTTTCCATCGCCCGGTTAAAATACTGGATTTCGTTCTTTAACAGCAGGCCGGCGGCGCAGGTTTCCACCCTTTCAGCCACTCCCACCACCGAGGCATGAGCCCTGTGGGAAACGGCAAAGGCATCATTCACGTACACATCCGCAAGGGATGCCAGGGCCGATGCGAAATCCGGATCGTTTTTGGTCTCCCCCTTGTGATATCTCAGATTTTCAAGGAGAATGACCCTCCCGTTTTCCAGGCCCCGGCACATTTCCTCCACGTCTTTTCCCACGCAGTCCGGGGCAAGGGGCACGTCTGTCTTGAGGATAGAGGCAAGACGCCGCGCCACGGGCCTCAGGCTGTAACGGTCAATACGTTCTCCCTTGGGCCTTCCAAGATGTGAACACAGGATCAGCCGAGCCCCATGGTCAAGGGCATACCTTATACCCGGAAGAGCGGCCATAATCCTGGTATCGTCCGTGACCTCGTGTTGATCATTAAGGGGGACATTGAAATCCACCCTCATGAGGACCCGCTTTCCTTCAAGTTCTATCTGATCAATGTAGTTGATCATAAAAACCTCCACATTCAGCTTAAAGCATGGAATCCGCCACTGACACGGTCCTTTCACCAAGCATGTTGGTATAACTGCCAAATTCATTGTCATACCAGCCATAGACCACGATCTGCGTTACGGGGATCTGGATGGAATGACAGGTAATCTGTTCCATGGCGGTGTTGGGACCTCTGCACGCAAGACTGGGATCCACGTTTATGGCAGCAGTCCTCGTGTGGGTCTCCGTGGCCTCTATGATGGCCGCCGCCCTTGGAAGCCCTATGATATCCGAGGATACGTTCTGCTCCTCTGTATAGATCAGGTACTCCTTCATTGCACCTTCGGCAGCCTGTCTGTAAATACCGTTTATAAGGTCTCTTTTAACAGGACGCTCAAGGCTATCATCCTGAATGGTAAGTACCAGTACTATGAGAGAGCCTGTGGAGGTGGGGACCCTCACGGACTCCGCTATAAAGCCTATCTGTTTCATCTCCGGGATTACAAGGCTCAGGGCCTTGGCCGCGCCCGTGGTGGTCAGAATGATATTGTTCAGTATGCTGCGGTTTTTCCTGAGATCCGAAGCGCCTGTCTTTGGAAGTCTGTCAAGCACCTGCTGACTTCCGGTGGCCGCGTGAACCGTTACCATGGACGCGGTAAGGATGCGACTGACACCGAAATGATCCAGCAAGGGCTTTACCATGTACGCAAGGCAGGTAGTTGTACAGGATGCCGCGGAAACGATCACGTGCCTGTCCGGCATGTAATCATCCTCATTGATCCCCATGACAGTTGTAACGGAATCTTCAGGCATGGACGCGCCCTTGTCCTTGATCTTGAACGGAGCGGAAAGTATCACCTTTGTGGCGCCGGCATCCAGATGCCCCCTCAGCGATCCACGCGGATGATCTCCGGGAAGGGTCGGATCCCTGAAAACCCCGGTGGTATCCACCACCA
>JALVVK010000104.1:0-26404 GCA_027023445.1 Deltaproteobacteria bacterium
TCTGGTGGTCCATAGCAATTTGCAGAAATTGCTTCGGGTGGTTGATTCCCTACTACCTGGGGCTATTTGTGTGTCTTGATATTATGTAAACTCATAATTGAGCTTTCTGGCCTTCAATACGTGGATATATATCCAATGTATAAAGAGAGGGGGGGCGATACGCTCAATCGCTGATCACAACAACGAGGAGAGCTTGGAAGGGGAGGATGTGAGATGACTGTTGAGATAATGATCGTAATGGCAGTGCTTGTGGCCGCCATACTCATGTTTATTTTTGAATGGGTCCGTGTGGATGTGGTGGGGATTATCATGATGGTTGTGTTGCCTATTCTTGGCCTTGTGACGCCGAAGGAGGCAATAAGCGGGCTTAGCAGTAATGCCGTCGTGTCAATCATCGCTGTTATCATTATTGGTGCCGGTCTTGATAAGACCGGCGCAATGAATTCCCTGGCCAGGGTTATTCTGAAGTTTGCCGGAAAGAGTGAGAGCCGGATTGTCGCGCTCATAGCCGGTACAGTTGCCTTTATATCGAGTTTTATGCAGAACATAGGCGCTGCGGCCCTGTTCATGCCCGCTGCCATGAGGATTGGCCGTCAGACCGGAATCCCGGTATCCAGGATTCTGATGCCCATGGGTTTTTGCGCAATTATCGGTGGCTGCATAACCCTGGTGGGATCAAGTCCCCTGATCCTGATGAATGATGTTATGAAGATAACGGATCCAAATATACAGCCTTTTGGTCTTTTTTCCGTGACTCCAGTAGGTGTGGCGCTTACCATCGGCGCTCTCATGTATTTCATTGTGCTGGGACGCTTTATACTTCCACGTTCAGAGGGAGAGGGGCAGTCTGGTCCCATGTCTCCTCTTCTTTCCAGGACATACAAGGGGGTAGGCACGGTTTTTGAGTTGCACGTCCCCGAGACGTTCAAACCTGTATCTCTTATCAGATTAGGTATTCGTCCAAAGTATTTCTCCACCGTGGTTGCCATTGCCCCTGCCGGCAAGACCAGGGATTTTTCTCCTGACCGTAATGCCATGGTTTCTCCAGGTGATGATATCGCGGTGGTTGGTCCTCCGGACCTGGTCAAGAAAATGGCTGAAGATTTCGGATGGGAACTGCGCCCTGAACTATCAGCCTTCGCCGAGGATCTTTCCCCCAATAATGCCGGTATCCTAGAGGCAGTTGTCACGGCGAGGTCTGAGCTTGTAGGCAAAAGCCTTTCCGAAATCAAATTCAGGCACCGTTACGGCGTAAATCCTCTGGCTCTCCTCAGGAAGAACAAGATTTATATAGGCGGGTTGTCAGATATAAAATTGGCAATAGGAGACGCCCTTCTTCTTTATGGTCGCTGGGAACGGTTCCATATTATAAAGGAAAAGCCGGATCTTGTGTTTACCGAAAATGTCCCTGGTGAGATTCTCAGGACTGAAAAACTGAAGTATGCCCTTATCTGTCTTGGGATTTCCCTTACCATGATACTGGTCTTCAAGATCCAGCTTGCCATAGCGCTGCTTACCGGGGCCCTTGGTATGGTTCTTACCAAGGTCCTCAGCATTGACGAGGCCTACCAGTCTGTGGACTGGATGACAGTATTTCTTCTTGGGGGTTTGATTCCTCTTGGAATCGCCTTTCAGAAAACCGGTGCCGCCAAGTTCATAGCTGACACTATCATGAATTCCCTTGGGCATGTATCCCCACTTGTTTTGCTCACGGTTATCGGACTTCTGACATCATTTTTTACCCTGGTTGTGTCCAATGTGGGGGCAACGGTGCTCATGATTCCGCTTTCCATGAATATGGCCGCAACCTCCGGCGCTGATCCCAGGATGGCAGCCTTGGTTGTGGCAGTTGCTTGTTCGAACACCTTTATACTGCCAACCCATCAGGTGAACGCCCTTATCATGAGGCCTGGCGGATATAGAACCATAGACTATTTCAAGGCCGGTTCCGGTATGACCGTCCTGTATCTCATTATTATGATGGCCTGTGTTTATTTGTTCTATTAAACCAAGTGCATTTTGATGCATCTCCGTGGTTGCGGTTGCATGAATATGCATGTTTCAGGAGGAAAATATGAAAGAGGGTGGATATGTCCCATCCATGTTTAGGGGTGGCAGAATAAGGACTGTTTCTGCCTTTGGTTTCATGGCCCTGGCCATTCTGCTGCTGGTTTCCACGATTTCTTTTGCCTCCGGCGCAAAGGAAGGCCCGGGGGAACAGTTGCAGGGCCAACCCATGGATTCACTTGATCTTTTTGGAAAGATCGTAAATCCGCATAACTCTGGTGTGGATGATGCGGAAATAGATGTTTTTCTCAATGGGAAGCCCCTTCATCCGTTTCATAAAGGAAAACACGGCCATGGTGGGGCCAGCATGATCCGAACCGAATCAGACGGTACCTTTCAGGCCCTTTTTCATGTACCCAAGGGAATGCTGGGGGATTCCACCGTGATGGTCAAGGTTCATAAGCCAAGTTATGAGGAGAAGGATATTTCCTTTACCGGAGATCAGCTTGTAAGGGGGCCATCAGGTTATCTTCTGAGGGCCGATCTCAAGATAGGAAGAAGGATGGGGCCGGCATTCTGGATTGCAACCATCGTGTTTGTCCTTGCCTATATACTGATATCCTTCGAGCTTCTTCACCGGACGTTGGCTGCCATGTTGGGCGCGGCCACCATGCTGGTTATAAGCTATACCTTTGGTTCTATCAATCCGGAATACCACATACTTTCGTATGACAGTGCCGTGCGTGCCATTGACATGAATGTCATTTTCCTTTTGATGGGTATGATGATCATTGTGGGCATCCTTAAGCACACCGGGGTGTTCCAGTGGTGCGCTTACAAATGTTACCAGGTGGCAAGGGGTAACGTCATCGTACTTTCCATCATCCTCATGAGTTTTACCGCGGTAGCCTCTGCGTTCCTGGACAATGTCACCACCATGCTTCTGCTTACCCCGGTAACCATAGAGATCGCCACATCCCTGGGTATATCGCCCATCGCGCTTTTGATGCCTGAAATACTTGCCTCCAATATCGGTGGCACAGCTACCCTGATAGGTGATCCGCCTAACATTATGATCGGTTCCTTTGCCGGTCTCACGTTCATGGACTTTGTCAAGGATCTTACTCCGGTGTGCCTGATATCCATGGCCATGCTTTTTGTCTATTCCAGGTTCGCTTACGGTAAGGAATATTCAAAGGCCCACGTAGAGGATATCTCTGCCTTTATCGAGAAACTCAGGGAGGAGTACAAGATCACGGACAGCAATCTTCTGGTTGTCGGTCTCATCATAATGTCCATGGTTATCGCGATGTTCCTGACCCACGGCTACTGGCACATGGAGGTCAGTATTGCGGCCCTGTTCGGCGCGGGCCTGCTGTTCACCTATGGCATTCTCACAAAAAAGGTGGATCTTGGCGAGCTTATAGAAAAGGACATTGAATGGACAACCCTCTTATTCTTCATTTTCCTGTTCATCCTTGTCGGCGCTGTTGAGGAAGTTGGGCTTCTGGACATAATAGCCGATGAAGTCTTTCACCTTGCCCATGGCAGCCTTGTTGCGGCTATCTGTCTTATCCTCTGGGTCTCTGCCTTTGCAAGCGCCTTTGTGGACAACATACCTTTTACCGCTACCATGCTTCCCATCGTGGCCTATCTTACAAAGGTCATTCCTGGAGCGGAGAGCGGCGTTCTCTGGTGGGCGTTGGCCTTTGGGGCCTGCTTTGGCGGAAATGGAACCATGATTGGCGCCAGTGCCAATGTGGTTACCCTTGGAATAGCCGAGTCTGCCGGATTCCCTATCCGCTTTTTCGAATACATGAAGGTCGGGTTTCTGTACATGATTTTGAGCGTGGCAGTGGCAAACGTGTGGCTGCTGCTTTTATATTAGACAGGAGTAGTTGATCATGAGCAATAATAATCAGGTAAAACGGCTTACAAGGTTCCTTTTGCCCATAGACAGGGATGCCTCGCTGGATGTCACGGTGGGAACCGCAGGCGCCATGGCCTCTGTATTGGGTGAAAGGGTAGAAAACATTACTCTCCTTCATGTCATGGCGGGTAAGTACCTGAAACGCCGCATGATGAATATCGATTTCAGGGTCGATTTCGTGCTTGACAGCAAGGTTGTCCGGGATCTCAGGGAAAACTATTTGAAAAATGAGATAAAATCGGTTCTGGAAGATATTTCTGCCAGGTTCAGGAAGCTTGGGGTGGCTGCCCCGGTGGATTCACGGACAGAAGATGGAGATCCTGTGAAAAAGGTCCTGTCTGTCTGTGAAGAGGGGCGGTTCTCCACCATAATCATGGCAAGAAGAAGCCTTTCCCCGCTGAAACAGATCCTTTTGGGAAGCGTTTCTGCCGGGGTGCTTGAAAGAAGCGGTTCCGCTTCGGTTTATCTGGTAGGGCAGGACACGGCATCAATGGGCCAGTGTCCTGTGGCCAGGACGGTTATAGCGGTGGATGGTTCAGACAGGGCATTTAACGCGGTCCAGGAGGCGTCCATCCTTTTAAGGGCCTGCGGAGATTCAGTGGAACAGGTAACCGTTGTAAGCGTGATAGACCTTGCCGATTACAGTGATAACCTTTCAGGGGGAAGGTCCCCGGAGATGGAGACAAGATCTGTTCTCGACAAGGCGAAGATGATGCTGGCAGACGCGGGAGTGCCGGAGGAAAAGATCGATACCCGGCCTCAATACGGCCATCCGGCCGAGGTTATCGTTGCGGAGGCGGAAAAAAGGAACGCTCAGATGATTTTCATGGGCAAGACCGGTATCTCAGGGATAAAAGGGCTTTTCATGGGAAGCGTGAGCAGAGGGGTTATTCATAAATGCGCCTCCAGGACAATCGCCCTGATTTTCTGATCATTATCTCGGATTACGCACTGATGAAAAAGGGCATCCTTAAACGGGATGCCCTTTTTTCGGGCAAGTAGGGGAGATGGGTATGTTGAATTTCTATGTCAGTAAGGTTCAGGCATTGTAAGTGCGGGCACAGGGTCTGGTAGAATTCACCCTTTAGCTCTTTCATGTTCTGGTGTGCGACGAGTCAGTTGGCATTAAATAGTCCTGAAATAGTCCTGAATTATCGCGTCTTCCGGGAGGGGGACAGATATGAGAGGGCGAGAGAAGCCGCCCTGGCCGCGGCTCCGGGGCTGCCGAGTGCCTTTTTTACATCGCTCAGCCGTTTTTTTACCCTTGCATTTACTGCGGGATCGAGCAGGTTTAAAACGGCATTGCAAAGTGTCCGGGGCACTGCCTGATGCTGCAATATTTCAGGCACCACTTCTTTACCCGCAACCAGGTTTGTTAAAGAGACATAAGGTATCTTTATCAGTGCCTTGCCCAGCATGTAGGTTATGGGTGACACCTTGTATGTGACAACCATGGGGATATTCAGGATGGCCGCTTCCAGTGCCACGGTACCGGAAGCAAGCAGGAGGACATCGCAGGCCCCCATGGCATCGTAGTTTTTACCGGTTATGATGGTCACGCCCGCGGCATTGATCTGTTCAACAGGCAGCGAACTCATGTCAACGGAAGGAGCAAGGGGCAGGACAAACCTGGCGTTTTTCTTTTTCTTCGCCACAAGACAGGCCGTCTGCAACATCAGGG
The DNA here is from genome assembly GCA_027023445.1 of Deltaproteobacteria bacterium. Lineage (GTDB taxonomy): Bacteria > Desulfobacterota > Dissulfuribacteria > Dissulfuribacterales > JALVPX01 > JALVVK01. The sequence continues at coordinate 5,619 of JALVVK010000104.1, forward strand.
GAAGAAGCCGGTTAACCTCTGAATGCCTGCTCCCTGGCAGAAGGCCGACAAGAGATGCATCCTGGGGGATTCCGTTAAGGGAACGGAATTTTTCCCTGCCTGTTTCCGTATGGACCACGTCCATAAGGGGATGCCCCACAAAGGTGGCGTCAAGCCCCTTGCCGCGCAGGAAATCCTGCTCAAATGGCAGAATGACCGCCATCTTATCAACCAGTTTTCTGAGTTTTTTTACTCTGCCCTGTCTCCACGCCCAGACCTGTGGGGTGATGTAATAAAAGACAGGAATACCCAGCTTTTTTGCCTGCCTGGCAACAAGCATGTTGAACTCGGGATAATCAACCAGCACAAGAAGCCGTGGCCGGTGATCCTTCAGGTATCTTACTGTGCGGCGATACGCCTTTATTATGGGACCGAGATGCCCCAGTATTTCCACAAGCCCCACCACGGCAAGATCAGATGCAGGAAAAAGGGGATGCATCCCCTCCCTGATCATTCCCGGGCCGCCTATTCCGGATACCTCTATCTGCGGGGCAAGGTCTTTAAGTGCCCTTATGAACATAGAGGCATGGAGATCACCCGATGCCTCACCCGCTATAATGAATACACGGCATTCATTTTCGCCGCGCTCAGGATGCGGTATCTCAGGCCGGTTGGACAAGGTTCTGTTTAAGGGCATTTAACTGGCTGTTGATACGGGTATTTATCTCCAGTGCGACACGCAGGGCCTCCCTGCCCGCTTCCCCGTTTACCCTGGGTTTCTCAAGACCCTGTACCGCCCTCGCAAAGGATTTTATTTCCTCAAGCAGAATATCCTTTTCCCCGTGGTGCTGGAGCCTGGGCTGGATCGCGGCCATGGGATCAGGGCCGTTTACAAGATCCTGCCTTTTTTTGACGACAAGGCTGGTGCGTTCCGCGCAGTCGGCGGAAAGGTATGCTCCAGGCTGAAAAATTCTTATTCTCCTCATGCTGTTAAGGGAGATCCTGCTGGCAGTAAGGTTGGCCGTGCATCCATTCTGGAAAATGAGCCTGGCATTGGCAATATCCACTTTTTGAGTCAGCACGGGCACGCCCGATGCCCTCAACTCCTTCAGGGGGCTTTTGACAAGGGACAGCATGATATCAATATCGTGTATCATGAGATCGAGCACAACATCCACGTCCGTGGCCCTGGGCTTGAAAGGGCTTAACCGGTGGGCCTCAACGAAAAGAGGCGTTGTGACCTCCTGGTATAGAACCTCCACGGGAGGGTTAAAACGTTCCAGGTGACCCACCTGCAGAACAACGTCCCTGTCCCTTGCCAGGGCTATGAGAGCGTCGGCCTGCTCAAGCGTGGTGGTAATGGGTTTTTCTACAAGGCAGTGGATCCCCTGATCAAGCAGGACCCTTGTTATCTCAAAATGATGAACCGTGGGTACCACCACCGAGGCGGCATCTATTCTTTTAATAAGCTCGCCCGGATCATCAAAGGCCCTTGTGGATACCTCTGTGGCAACCTGCCGTGCCCTTTCCCGGTCCGTGTCCACCACACCCACAAGCTCTGTATCTTCCATAAGGGCGTATTTCTGGGCGTGGAAACGTCCAAGATAGCCCACGCCGAATACTCCAACCCGTATCATGATTCAGTCTTCTCCGTCTATTCCGACTATGGCAATGCCTGCGTCATCGGCGAGATTTACCACATCTTCCCTGTCAAAAATAAGGGTTTTCCCGGCCTGTACCGCAAGGACCGACGCCCCTGCTTCCTTCATGTTTTCCACGGTCCTGATGCCCACGGAGGGCAGATCAAAGCGGATATCCTGGTTCGGTTTGCAGACCTTGATCACCACGGCTCCCGGACCTCCTAATCTTCCGCCCCTCAAAATAGTCTGGTCCGTGCCCTCGATGGCCTCCACTGCCAGCACTGCCCGATCCTTTACTACCAGGCATTGCCCTATGTCCAGGCGCCCGATCTCCCTGGCCAGGTTCCATCCGAATCGTATATCCTTCCACTGGGAACGTCCAGGACGTTTCCTGGTCACAGGCCCGGAGGGAGCGAAAAGGTGGGGAAGAAGCGCGGTGGACGCGATGACCTCAAGGCCCTCTGTTTCAAGTTCAGAGGCCACCGCCCTTAAAATCTGGTCGTCCAGGCGGCGATCTATCTTGCGCCACAGATTCAGTGCCCTGAAATCCGGCCTTACATCCCTGAATATCCTGGCCTTGGTGATAGATCCGGCAAAAAGCACCTTGCGCGCGCCGGTCTTTCTGAAGATCTTTATCAATTTTCCAAGCTGCCCCAGGTGGATCCATTCGACCCTGCCGGCCAGATTTTCGATTTCAGGGTCTGTCTCCCCGTGATGGGCTACCGCGACCACATCAATACCCTGGGAACGGGCCTGCCTGGCACACAACAGGGGAAACTGTCCTCCTCCTGCCACAAGCCCCAGAACCCCCTGAATATGGCTGCCGCTGTCCGGATTAGTCTTCATCTCCCTCGGAATACAAGGGGATGCCCCTTTTGGAAGACCTGACGAATTCCACAAGATGCGCGACCTCGGGCACATTGCCCAGTTCCGTTTCCACCTTGTCAAGGCCCTGGGAAACGGTCCTGGCTTCCACGAATATGAGATGATAGGCCCTTCTCAACGCGGCTATGGCATCCCTGGAACAGCCATGGCGCCTGAGCCCTACCAGGTTCAGGCCGTAGATTTTTCCCCTCTGGCCCCAGTACCTGACATAAGGCGGGATGTCCTTGTTGGCCCCGGACATGCCGCCAAGGAAGGTCAGCCTTCCTACCCTGCAGAATTGGTGTATTGCTGAAAGTCCTCCAATGATGACGTCGTCCTCAACTACCACGTGACCACCCAGGGTGGCGCCGTTGGCCATGATGACGTTGTTGCCCACCTGGCAGTCGTGAGCCACATGACAATATGCCATGATGAGGCAGTCAGAACCGATGCGGGTGACTCCGCCACCGCCAACTGTACCCCTGTGAAGGGTCACAAATTCGCGGATTACAGTACGCTCACTGATTACGAGTTCTGTTGGTTCACCCTTGTATTTCAGGTCCTGGGGAGGGCCTCCCACCGCGGCAAACTGCGATATCCTGACACCAGGGGCTATTGTGGTATGTCCTTCTATTACCGCGTGCGGGCCTACCTGAACGCCAGACCCGATCCTGACATCAGGGCCAATAACCGCGTAAGGGCCTATGCTTATCCCTTGACCGACCTCTGCTGCCGGATCTACCACCGCTGTGGGATGTATTACCGTTTCTTGAACCTTGCTGTTTTTATCTGGCATAATGTATGTTTTTACCTCGGCTCCGTGGTGATGGCAGCCATCAGAACCGCCTCGGTGACTGTTTTTCCATTCACCGATGCCCTGGCCCCCATTTTCCAAAGGTTTTTTTTGCGCTTGATAAGCTCAAGCTCCATGATTACCTGGTCCCCAGGGACCACCTGTTTCCTGAATCGTACCCCGTCCATCCCGGCAAAAACCAGAAGTTTGTCCTCCAGGTTTTCAGGATCTGTAATTTTGGCAAATATAATGCCGGTCTGGGCCATGGCCTCCAGCATAAGAACCCCCGGCATTATAGGCTCTCCGGGGAAGTGTCCCTGGAAAAAAGGTTCGTTCATGGTCACATTTTTAAGCCCCTTGATTCTTACACCTGGTTCCACCTCAAGTATCCTGTCCACCAGCAGAAAGGGATAGCGTTGGGGCAGAAGATTCCGGATTTTGCGGACATCCATATAAAAATTTCTGTCTTTCATGTCGTACCTCCATAAGACCTCAGGTGCTGTCTTTTTCAAGCTGGGTTACTCGGTTTTTAAGGTCTCTTACCTCTCTTATGATCGCGGGCAGGCGTTTGAGGGCCACGCCTACCTTGCGCCATAGGCTGTGCGGCATGGCTGGAGTGCCGGATACCACCTCTCCCGGCCGTACATTACCGGCAATCCCGGCCTGCGCGCCGATCATGACCTTATCGCCCACTGTTACGTGTCCGACAATCCCGGCCTGGCCGCCCACCACGACCCCTCTGCCTATCCGTGCGCTTCCGGCCACTCCTACCTGGCCGACCAGTACCGAATGAGGGCCGATGACCACATTGTGCGCGATCTGCACCAGGTTATCTATCTTGGTGCCATGTCCGATTCTCGTCTCTCCGAGGGCCGCCCTGTCGATGGTGACATTGGCTCCGATTTCCACGTCATCCTCAATCACTACAATCCCGACCTGGGGAATTTTTACATAGGCCTCTCCGTCCCTTGCATAGCCAAAGCCGTCGCTTCCGATGACCGTTCCGGCGTGTACCACAACCCTGTTGCCGATCCTGCAGCCGTCATATATCACTACGTTGGGATAAATAACGCAGTCTTCACCGATTTCCACGCCTCGGCCCACAACAGCGCCAGGGTATATGGTTGTGCGGGCGCCTATGGTGGATGCGTCCCCGATAAATGTCCCGGCGTGTATGCTGACTTTTTCAGGAATTCGGCATCCATGTCCCATTGTTGCCGCCGGGCTGATACCTGCCGCCTCAAAGGGTCGGCGTGTGAAGGTCTCAGCGAGCCTTGCGTAGGCGAGATAAGGGTCTTTGACAAAAATTGCAGGCTTTTTCACCTCAAAGGGCCAGTTTTCGGGCAGGATGATTACGCCGGCACGGCAGGCGTCTACCAGATCCCTGTATTTGGGCCCGACCGCGAAGCTGATCTCATCCGGGCCGGCCTTGTCCAGGGCCTGGATGCCCCTGATCAGCAGGTCTTCTCGGGCCTCGAGCCTTCCGCTAACCAGATCCGCCGCGGCCTTTGCTGTCAATTCCATGCGTTTCATCCCTAAAAACTGCCTCCTATGCGGAATTCCCAGTTGCTTTTGTCATCCCCCGGCCTGGTATCTATATTATAACCCCATTCTATGCGCAGCGGCCCCATGGGAGAAAGCCACCTGATCCCGGTACCGATGGATTTTCTTAGATCGCTTATGTCATAGCCTGTGTGCTTGTCCCATACGTTTCCCATGTCAAGGAAGCAGACACCATTAAGCCCCATGTCCTTGATCAGGGGGAAAATGGTCTCGAGCTGAAGATATCCCATGCATTCACCGCCGATACGCTCCCCTGTCAGGGGATCAATGGGGCTGACGTTGCCATATTTAAACCCTCTGATCGAATCGATGCCTCCCAGGAAGAACCTTTCGTATACGGGCAGCTTGCCGTTAGAGCCCTTCGTGACATAGCCAAGGCCCAGCCTTGCGTGTCCAACCAGTTGTTTCCAGATGGGTTTGTAATAACTGGAGACCCCCTGGAGCTTTATGTATGAACTGTCCCCTCCCAGAAGCCCGCCGGCGTATTCCAGGGACACGCTGTTATTCCAGCCCTTGCTTGGGTTGTAGTAGTCGTTCCTTGTATCATAGGTTAAGCCCAGGCTGACGGATCTGGTGGTGCGTATATCAATTGAATCCTTTATGATCTGGGAGGCATAGTCAGAGATGTCACTCAACGTCGTATTGTCCATGCGCAGTCTGGTAAAGATGTTCAGATCATCGGTAAGGGGGTATGCCATCCGCAGGGAGCCGCCAGTGCTGCTCTTGGTATAGTCCTGGTACTGACGTTCCCAATTATAAAGGTCCGTTCCGAGTGAAAGCCTGGTGTCACGGAAGTATGGTTCGGTAAAGCTGAAGGAATAACGGTTGGTCCGGGATCCGAGTATGCCTTTGAAGCTCAGTGTCTGTCCCTTGCCAAGGAAATTCCTCTTGCTGATTTCGCCCATGAGGATAAGTTTGTCCACCGAGCTGTAACCGGCCCCGATGCTGAAGGTTCCGGTAGGCCTTTCCTTTACCTTGATTTTGAGGTCCATTTCATCCTCTTTGGCGCCCTTTACAGGATTGAAATTCACATCTTTGAAATAGCCCAGGCGCCCCAGGCGCTGCCTGCTTTTCCGGAGCCCGGTGGCGCTGAAAGGCGCGAGCTCAAGCACCCTAAGTTCCCTTCTTATGACCTTGTCCCTGGTGCTTGTATTCCCTGATATTTCTATGCGGCCGAATTTTACCTTGGGACCCTTGTGCACTACCAATGTGATATTTACCACCTTTTTTTTCGGATCCTTTTTAATGTGAGGCGTAATGTCAGCGTAGGCAAAACCCTTGTCCGCAAAGATATCGACAAGCTTCATGATGTCCTGGCGCAGGACCTGCTGGCTGAATGTTTTCCTGGAGGTTATTTTGAGCTTGGAGAGCAGGAACGCACTGTTCTTGAAATAGTCCTGCTGAATTTTCACTTTTCCTACCCCGTAACGCTCGCCTTCCTCGATGGGTATGACTATGTAAAGCCATTTGCCTTTCCTCGTAACCTGGGGTTGCCCGACTTTTGCGTCTATGTATCCGTGGTTATGATAAAAAGCCGCGATACGTCCCAGGTCTCTTTCAAGGGCGTCCCATTTGAGCACTGGATGCTGCCCCTTGAACAGGGCCTTGATATTCCTGATGGTAGGAATCCAGAGAGAGTGTTTTTCCGTAGTCTCCATAAGATCCTTGAGTTTTTTTGCGTCAATATGCCGGTTTCCCTGGAAGGTAATGGATTTTATCTGGACCTTGTCACCCTCCTGGATATTAAAGGTGACATCGGCTGACTGGTCAGAGATCTGTTTCACCGATGTGGTGACCACGGTATTCACAAAGCCCTTATCCTCATATAATTCACGGATTTTTTCCGCGTTTTTCTTAAGGGCTGTCTCGTTTATTATGGAGTACGGTTTAAGGTCCATGGCCTTTTTTATCTTGTCCACTTTTATGGCCTTGTTGCCCTTTATGATGATCCGCCTGATGGCAGGTTTTTCCCTGAGCAGGAACGTGACCTTTTTCCCACGCGGGCCTTGGGTGACGCTAACCCGGACGTCCTCAAAAAAGCCCATTTTATAAATCGCTTTTATGTCGGAGGATATCTGTGATGGGTCATAAAGTTTACCGGCCTTTGTGGATAAAACCCGCAGGACCGCATCCTTGTCTACTCGCCGGTTGCCCTTTATCTTTACCTCGTCCACAAAATAGGGCGCGTATATAATTCTTGTTATTTTGTTTACAAGGTTATCCATTATCTGTGTGGCAAGGGTAGGGCTTCCCTGCGCGGAAATGACGTAAGATTCATGGGAGGCCTTCGCAGCTTTAAACAGTCTCAGGTCCGAGTTCACCTGACCGCCAACAAGGCTTATGCTGCCGTAAAGGGCGTATTGAAGCCCTTTATCTTGCGCCGCCCTGACAATCTGTGCCGTGGTATCCGGATGATCTTCTGAAAGGATTACCCTGTCCCCCCTGGCTTCCAGCCTTCGGGACAGGCCTTCACGTATCTGGTTGGTGATTCCGGATTGATTGGGAGGGCCGTAATAGTTAAAGGGCATAACGAGAATTCCCACAGGTGGGACCTTTATCCCGGCCCAGAGCGTAACAGGTATCCACAATAGTGTGAAAATGAAAAAGATGGTTATTTTTTTAGCCAATTTAGTCCTTCTCCACGCCAAAATCCTTTAGTTTTTCCCTGCCGAGGGCCACAGCCCTGCCATCGGTCAATCCCAGGCATCTGTCCATCTTGCGTGCTATGGACAGGTCATGGGTTACGAGCACTACGGTAGTGCCATAGCGGTGATTAAGCGAAAAAATAAGTTCCACTACCTTTTCGCCGTTTTTTTGGTCCAGGTTGCCAGTGGGCTCATCGGCCAGGAGGATACGGGGCTGCCTGACCATGGCCCTTGCCAGGGCCACCCGCTGTTGTTCTCCGCCTGACATGTTTCCCGGACGATAATCAATCCTGTGGCCCAGACCAAGCTCGTCCAGGATGTTTTTTGCCCTGTCCGCAGCTTCGGATCTGGATATCCCGGATAATATACAGGGCATCATTACGTTTTCCAGTGCGGAAAATTCCGGAAGCAGGTGATGAGACTGGAATACGAATCCTATTTTTTCGTTCCGGAAACGGGAAAGCCTGCTATCGTCCCAGGAAAAGGCGTTTTGCCCGAAATGCAGTACCGAGCCGTTGGTTGGCCTGTCAAGGGTGCCCAGGATGTGCAGGAACGTGGTTTTTCCAACACCGGAGGCCCCCACCACGCCGATCATTTCCCCCGGATAGACGCTGCAGGAAACATCCTTTAATACCTGCACCTGGATCCCGTCGTTTGAAAACGACTTTTCAAGCCCGGTGATCTCAAGGTCCGGAGACCTGTTTTTTCCCCTTTTGGAACTCATCAAGCCAAAACAAGCCCTAACCGCCCTGACGCGCAGGAATTAATCGGGTCCGAAAGATGGACACCCGGAAAAATCAAAAAAACATGATGGATCATCATGCGGTAAACATGTCTGGAACCGTTTACAAACGATGTTCAGTGATAACAAATCGCTTGATCCTTATCAAGGAAATGCTTGATCTTTTTTCCGGCTTTTATGTCCTGGGCCTAATTTCCGAAAAGTAATTTAATATTCCTGTTTAACTGAATTTTCATGCTTGGTGCTGCTTCATATTCCTGGGCATGAAAGTCAGCTCAAAGCTGATGGCCTCACAAAAAGTCTTTTTCTCACGCAAAGGCACAACGCTTCGCAAAGAATAAAAAAGCCGAAGGGGGACGATATGTCCGGCAAAAAGCTTCCGGTTCTCTTTGGTATTCATAATCATCAGCCTCTTGGTAATTTTGACCGCGTGGTGGAACATCTTACCGCTACCTGTTACAGGCCCTTTTTAAAGGCGGTTTCCTCGGAATCCGCAATAAGGTTGTCCCTGCATATCAGTGGTCCCCTGCTCCTCTGGTGGGAACGGAATAATCCGGGAATGCTGGATCTTGTGGCCGACATGGTTTCCTCCGGCCAGGCCGAACTTTTAAGCGGCGGCTTCTATGAGCCGGTGCTGGCTGCCATTCCGAGGGCGGACCGCAGGGAACAGATCCAACGGTTGAGTTCATATCTGGAAACCCGACTTGGAGGTAAGCCCAGGGGATTGTGGCTGACAGAGCGCGTATGGGAAAACCAGATAATAGAAGATCTGCTGGATTGCGGGATCGAATACGTGCTTGTGGACGACAGGCATTTTCTGGTAAGCGGCTTTCAGGAGCAGCAATTAAATGGATACTATGTCACCGAGGCAGAGGGCCGGTGTCTCAAGGTCTTTCCAATAGATGAAACCATGAGATATCTCATCCCGTTCAGGGCCATGACCGAGCTTGAGAGATATCTCAGGTCCGTGTTCAATTACGGTTCCATGGCCATTTATATGGACGACGGAGAAAAATTAGGCGCGTGGCCAGGCACTCACAGGTGGATCTACGAAGACGGTTGGCTTAACGATTTCCTGGAAAATGCCGCAAGGTGGGCGGACGATTTTGTGGAATGGATGACCTTTTCCCAGGTAATGGAAAAGGTTCAGCCCAAGGGAATCTGCTATTTACCCACGGCTTCCTATGAAGAGATGGAGAAATGGACGCTTCCTCCGGACAGGGCGCTCAGGCTGGAATGCCTTATAAAATCCCTGGGCACCCAGGCAAGGGATGTTTACAGGCCGTTTCTGCGTGGCGGGCACTGGAAGAATTTCTTTGTCAGGTACCCGGAATCAAACCTCATGCACAAAAGATCCATAGAGGTCAGCCGCCTGTCGCTCGGAAAGTGCCGGGAGTTCCCTGAAATGCGGGAGCTTGCTCTTTCGTCCCAGTGCAATGACGCTTACTGGCACGGGATCTTCGGCGGACTGTATCTGCCCCATCTCAGAAACGCCACATGGAATGCCCTGCTCAAGGCGGAATCCGGCTTGAGAGCGGGGCAGAGAATCAGTGTGTGCATGAGCGATGTTGATTGTGATGGCCGTGATGAGGTCAGGATAACCTCCGGACGTCTGAGCGCGGTCATTGATCCATACCGCGGAGGCCAGGTCCGGGAGCTTTCTTTTCTGGGTGCCGCCCATAACTACTGCAATGGACTCACCAGGCGCCATGAGGCCTACCATGATGTCCTTCGCGAGACAATATCCAGGGGGGAAATCGAAACCCCGGCCGGGGAATGGGAAGAGGGGATCCCAGGCATCCACGGCCTTAACGGGGTCCCTGAAAAATCCCTGCTGGATGACCTTATCTTTGACTGGTACGAGAGAAACAGCTTTGTTGATCACCTGTTTGATCCCGGGGCTACCCTGGATGACTACCGCAGGTGTGATTTCAGGGAATGGGGAGATTTTGCCAATCAGCCCTTCAAGGTACAGATAAAGGATAATACAGTGAACTGTTCCCGGGAGGGTGGAATCTATCATCTCCGGGGTGACAAGAAATCCCTCACCCTTATAAAAAATTATGCCTTTCAGGAATCAGGTGAACTTGTCATTGTATCGTACCGCCTGAAAAATACCGGGCATGAGACAATATCCTGCAGATTTGGCGTGGAGTGGAATCTTTTCCCGGCGTTTTTGGTTTTTGGCAACGGGGATCTCCTCGTAGACGGGGTGCCGCGTCCATTCAACGAGACATGGGAAGCGGATGCGGGAAGTATCTATGTTTCTGACAGGGACCCAGGGTGCGGGCTCAGCATCAGGGTAGGGCAGGGGGCTTCCCTCTGGGGTTTTCCTGTGGAAACAGTGGCCCGGTCGGGATCAGGCTACGAAAAAATCATCCAGGCCATAGCCATCATGGCCCATTGGAGCCTGGATCTGCGGCCAGGGGAGGAGTGGAGCAAAAAGATCCTGGTTAACAGAACGTGATATCTTGAACCAATTTAACATTTAGAATTCACCATCTGACATTTTCCTGAAATTTATCTGAAATCCTGTTCCCCTTATCGGAGAATGGGCTCACTGTACCATTATCCCGGATTATGCAGCTCGCAAGTTTGCCGAAGGTGCAAGGCGGAGGGCCTGCAGACGTACTATGTATGGTCTTCAACTGTCCGGCAACGCAGCAAATTAGGTGAAATTGCGAGCTCTTTGTGGCTTCAAATGCCGAATGTTTTTGTTATTGGAACCCGTCACCATTCAGGTGAATATTTTTTGGCATTATGTTAACGATAATTACTAACATTTAACTTGAGACAGGCAGCGATGATGGTTAGCATTTACCATTGTGTTTTCACGCTAACGGCCATTCCTGGGCGCCGGACATTAATGAATTATGAAAATGCACCCCTATGAACAGCTTATTGTGTGTCCATGGCTAACCAAAGTGCATTTTCGGATAACACACTATGATAAAAAACATAAATAACGAGCCATGCCGAACCGTCTGCTGGGTGTTGCTCTTTGTGCTCATGTGTTTATTGACCGTGCTGTTCCGTCCCATAATGCCGGTTGATGAGACCCGTTATCTTTCAGTGGCCTGGGAGATGTGGCATCATGGCAACTTCCTTGTGCCTTATGCAGACGGCGTTCCGTACAGCCAGAAACCCCCTCTGCTATTTTATCTTATACATGTGGGGTGGGCGATTTTTGGCGTAAATGAGTGGTCTGCCCGCTTGACCGGCCCTTTTTTTGCTTTGCTTGATCTGTTCCTGACCGCCCGCCTGGCCCGCCTTCTCTGGCCGGGACGGGATGCCATTTCCCTGCGGGTGCCCTTTGTCCTGCTTGCCTTTCCAATATGGGCGGTTTTCAGCACCCTTACCATGTTTGACATGGTCCTTACCTTTTTTATCCTTTTAACCGCATTCTGTCTGGTAAAAGCGTCAAAAGGCGGTGGATTGTCCGCGTGGACCCTTTCGGGATTCTCCATCGGGGCCGCTATCCTTACCAAGGGCCCTGTCATATTTATTTTTATTCTTCCCCTTGGTTTTCTTGCTCCCTGGTGGCTGGATCGGGACAGGAATCTTTCCTGGATGCGTTGGTATTCTGGGTTTGGCGTTTCTCTCCTCGTGGGAATAGCCGTAGCCATGGCATGGATAATTCCTGCCGCGATGGCGGGTGGCCCTGCCTACGTTAATGCCGTGCTGCGGGCGCAACTGGCAGGCCGCGTTATCAAGTCCTTTGCCCACAGCCGTCCTGTATGGTGGTACCTTGAACTGTTTCCCCTTATCTTTTTCCCCTGGATATTCCTGCCTGATTTTCTGAAGGGATTTGTCAAAACCAGGTGGGACGAAGGCATCAGGTTCTGCCTGAGCGCTGTTTTGCCGCCGATTCTGATACTGTCCGTGGCAAGCTGCAAACAGATACATTACCTTATTCCCGCGTTGCCATTTGCCGCGCTTCTGGTCACAAGGCTGATGCTTTCAGCCCCCCAGGTCAGTCCCGGCAGGATACAGTGGCCGGTGTCAACCTTATTTATCATATTAGGGCTATTGCTTATACTTGTTCCGTATCTTTCCATCGGCTCGACGGATGTACCTGATATCAAGGAATTGCCAATGTCCTGGGGAATTATACTCCTTGCCGCGGGCGCCTTGTCCCTGATATGGAAGCCTTCAAAACAGTCCTGCGCCATAAAGGCCATCACTGTCTCCATGGCCTTCATGATCGTATTCCTGCACGCTGGTCCCCTGCGTGAGCTGGCTCCTGCCTTTGACATATCAACTATGGCTGAGAAAATTTCGGATATTCAGAAAAAAGGCGGCCCTGTAGCTGTATATCCCCGGAAATATTCAAGCCAGTTCCAATTCCAGGGCAGGCTTGAAAAGCCGCTTGCGGCACTAACTGAGAAAAAGGCCATTGCCGCCTGGGCCAGGGAAAATCCTGGTGGATACGTGGTTATTTTCTTCAAAAAAGGGGATGGCCTTTCCCTGAAGGGCAAGCCTGTATATGTCCAGCGCTTCAAGGGGAAGTGGATGGGGTTGTGGAAGGCGGCCGATCTGGACCGGCCCGAGGGTTCCATGTCAACCTGTTACCATGTCCCCTGATTACTTTCCATGAAGTCGAGATTCAGGTCCCTGTCAAGCGCGTTTGCCTCATTAAGGGGAAATGTCTTTTATCTTGGCCTGGTAAGTCTCTTTACAGACCTTTCAAGCGAGATGATTTACCCGCTTCTGCCCGTGTTTCTCACGGGACTTGTGTCTTCGGGGGCTGTGGCTGTCTATATCGGCCTTATGGATGGCCTGGCGGAGAGCACCTCGAGCATACTCAAGATATATGCGGGCAGGCTGAGTGACAGGATGGAGCGCAGAAAATCCTTTGTGTTTGCCGGTTATGCCATCTCAAGCCTTGCCAGGCCAATGCTTGCCATTGCGTCATGCGGCTGGCATGTCATTCTGCTGAGGCTTGTCGACCGGATCGGCAAGGGGATCAGGACCTCTCCAAGGGATGTCCTGATAAGCGATACGGTATCCGGCGATATCAGGGGGCTTGCCTTCAGCTTTCATCGTCTCATGGACCATACCGGGGCTGTGGGCGGCCCGCTTTGTGCCATGCTTTTCCTTTACTTCGTTCTTGGCCATGGTCTTTTGACACAGCACGGAGGCCGTGCGGCAAGTCCGGAAGAAATGGACGCGATGCGCTGGCTTTTCGCCGTGGCGCTGTTACCAGGGCTTGTTGCCACCATTACCCTGTGGCGTAAGGTAAGGGAAATCCGCGCCGGGGAAAAAATCGCAGATAAAGGGGATAACAGGTCGGGTAAGTCTGACGCACAGAATCTGTCAGGAAATTTTTTAATCTTTCTGGCCTCAATAACCCTGTTCACCCTTGGAAACAGTTCTGATCTGTTCCTCATCTATTACGCCCAGACACGTTTTGGCCTGGGCCTTGGCTGGGTCATTGCCCTGTGGACCATTCTGCATATTTCGAAAATCATATTCAGCCTTCCGGGAGGCAGATTCGCGGATCGGGTGGGATACATGCCGGCCATCATTTCCGGCTGGTTTATCTATATTCTGGTATATGCCGCGATGCCCCATGCCCTGCGCCTTGAAACAGCCTGTGTCCTGCTGATCGTCTATGGGGCGTATTATGGCCTGACCGAAGGCGCCCAGCGCGCAATGGTCGCGGGCCTGGTGCCGGCCGGTTCGCGTGGAAAGGCCTATGGCCTGTATCATGGGGCAATAGGGCTCGCGGCCCTTCCCGCAAGTTTTCTGTTCGGGGTTTTCTGGGCGGAACTTGGTCCTGAAACGGCCTTTTCCATCGGGGCCACGCTCGCGGCGGCGGCCCTTCTGCTTCTCGTTCTTTATCCTGGATTGCGGGAGGCGGACAGCCCGCAGGCCGGGGGGTAAGGTTTGTGGCGTGCGTGCGTGTCGGGTTACGGGCAATGGCGGTGTGGCCATGGTGGCCGGTAATCCTTCAAATATAGTTTTCCTGCAGCAGAAGAATGGACAAAATGTTCCAGAGATGTATTTTCAGGCCCCGTCGCGTCCGTTTCGCCCGGGGCGTGAAGACCGTGGGGGAATAGGCGCCATGGCCTGTCACCACTTATCGCTTAGATGAATATCTCCAGTATCTCGTAGTTCCTGATTCCGGACGGGGTTTTAAATTCCACCTCATCTCCTTCATATTTGCCTATGAGGGCGCGCCCCAGCGGGGAGGTGACTGAAATCCTTCCCTGCTGCACGTCTGATTCATCAGGCCCCACAAGCTGGTACACTACTTCCTCGCCCGTGTCTATGTTCTCCAGCCGCACCTTTACCCCGAAAACCACCCTTTCGCATGACTGGCTTTCGCAGTCGATAACATCCGCGGTGGAAAGTTTGGTCTGGAGATACTGAATCCTGGCCTCCAGGTGGCCCTGGCGTTCCTTGGCCGCGTGATATTCAGCGTTTTCCGACAGATCCCCGTGTGCTCTGGCCTCTTCAATGGCCTTGATCACCTTGTATCGCTCAACCCTTTCCAGGTTATGAAGTTCGTTTTTAAGCCTTTCGTATCCTTCTTTTGTAATAGGTGTGCGTTCCACCAGCACGACCTCCCATGTTTATTTTTTGCAGTAATCCTTCCCACCTCATCCTCATCCTGTGTCTGTTTACATTAACAAAAAGTCGGACAGTTTCAAGACATAAAGGGGGCGCTGCATGCGGTTTGCCAGAACCCCTGTGTTCCACTTGTTTGAATCTGACAAAGGCTTTATACTGATCTTAATCTATACTATTCATCAGTCAAACCCATATGGTGTCAAGGAGGAGAAAGATGGTAAACCTTATTCGTAAACTGTTCATCCTGATCTCAGTCACGGCAATCGTCTGTGCAGGGTCTGTCGTCGCTTTCACCTGTCCGGCCGTAGCCCAGGTTAATGGGAAGGGTCTCAGCTATTTCTACACGGAAACCGGGGTTGATTATACCTCCGGCGATTACGGCACGGGGGACGATACCGACGTCTGCTCCATTCCCCTGACGATAGGCTACACCCCTGCGGCCAAATGGGATTTTTATGTCACTTTGGTCCCTTTTCTGTACCAGGATACCTCAAATCTTGTTTCCGTGGCAGGCCAGCCGGTTCGCGTTAAGCAATCAAGGATTAATCCCTCAACGGGCCAGGTGGTTGAAAAGACCTCTCATACCGGCATTGGCGATACGACATTGGGCGTTACCTATTACGCTGTGGACGAAACCGAAAGCCTTCCCGAACTGGACCTGATCGCCAGCCTGAAGATACCTACAGCGGACGATGACAGGGGCCTCGGTACAGGGAAGTTTGATTCCTCGTTAGGGTTCAGCCTGAGCAAGAGCCAGAATGACTGGACTGTTTACGGAACCATTGAATACAATTTCATTGGTAACCCCGGCGGAGATGTAGACCTTAACAATTATACCTCCGGCACAATTGGAATCAGCCATCAGTGTCTGCCGGAGTTAAAAAATACGCTCTATGTGTTCATGGGCGGGGCCATGTCA
This sequence comes from Deltaproteobacteria bacterium, assembly GCA_027023445.1. Taxonomy (GTDB): domain Bacteria; phylum Desulfobacterota; class Dissulfuribacteria; order Dissulfuribacterales; family JALVPX01; genus JALVVK01. The sequence continues at coordinate 21,340 of JALVVK010000104.1, forward strand.
GACGCGGCGGACGATCAGTTGGAGATCGGACTTCGCAGCAGATTCACCCTTGATCCTGATAATGATCTGGCCCTGCATCTGTCAAAGGGCCTCTGGGACGGTAGCCCTGATTATGGCATAGGGGTGTCCTGGTCACATTCTTTTTAATCCGATTTTTCATGCCGGGTGATCCTTATAGCGTACTCCCGGCATGAAAATACTGCATTGAGCCCTTTTTGAGGTAAAACATAGATCCTCCTTGCGCCGAGAGACTGAAATGCTCAAAAAAGATCTTTATGATGTCCTGGGGGTTAAGCCTGATGCCAAAGAGGAAGAAATCAGGAAGGCCTTCAGGACCCTTGCCCGGAAGTATCATCCTGATGTCAACCCGGGCAACAGGGAAGCGGAAGAGCGGTTCAAGGAGATCAGCAAGGCATACGAAATCCTTGGTAATAAGGAAAAACGTAAGGAATATGATCAGTTGCGCGCGGCGGCTTCTGGCGCTGGTTTCACTATGCCGGGTGGGCAACAGGCATATGATTTCAACCGGTTTGAAGAGCGTTACGGCCCGGATCTTGGCTCGATTTTCCAGGACCTGTTCGGTTTCGAGAGGGGAGGGAGCTACCAGGCCGGTCCTCTCAGGGGTGAGGACCTTGTTTTCAGAATGAAGGTGGGTTTCAGGGACGCTGTGCTGGGCAGGAAACTGGAGATCGTGGTTCCCAGGCACGAGGTCTGCCCGGTGTGCCGGGGAACCGGCAGGGCCGCCGCGGGAGGGCCGTGCGGGGAGTGCGGGGGCACGGGAAGGCGTGAACATACCGAAAGGTTGAAGGTGAAGATCCCTTCGGGCTCCGACACGGGCACCAGGATAAGGCTGAGGGGAAAGGGAGGCCCGGGCCTGCGTGGCGGCAAGGCGGGTGATCTGTACATTGAGCTGGAGGTTATGCCTGACCCGGTATTTGAAAGGGTGGGGCCGGATCTATTTGTCAATACCACGGTGGATCTGTACCAGGCCGTGCTGGGAGACACGGTTGACGTGCCGACGCTGGACGGGCGCGCGCGGGTCAGGGTCCCCCCCGGAACACAGTGCGGACAGAAACTGAGGCTTAAAGGAAAGGGGGTGCCTGGTCGTAAAGGAGGCAGAGGGGATCAATACGTGGTGGTAAACGTGCGTCTTCCCAGGAACCTTACTGAAGAGGGCAGGAAGATGTTTGAGAAACTACGGGAGATCCAGCCTGTAAAATGACAGGGACATATCCTGCGAATAAGGTGCAACTGGCTGAAGAAGATCATAATTTTCATTGACACATCTCCGGAATCCGTATAACGATAATATTATTAAGGGTATGTTTTATGTTCCAAACTTTCATGCCAAGTGGTGCTTCGCATCCCTGAGCATGAAAGTTGGCTCATGGCTCATGGCTGATGGCTCATAGCTCATAGCTCATGGCTGATGGCTCATGGCTAATAGCTAATAGCTCATGGCTTAAAGGTGCCAAGTTGTTATATCTTTCTGAATTTAATAAAAAATTGTTTGCCACAATTTACAATTCACCATTTATCATCTAACATTTTCATGCCCAGGGGTGCGAAGCACTACCTATCATGAATAGCATGAAGTTTGGGGTGATACAGGCGGGCTTCAAGGGATTTCATGTCTGAAGGGCAATATATAGAACACCGGGCATTTCCCTCCCGGGCGGTCAGAGGTTACGCGAGGGTACTGTCCGGACCCGGCCGGGAACGCCCGGAGTACTATTGCGCCCTGATGGCAGGGGATATTTTGGGTGTGTTCCTGTCCGTTCTGGCCGCCATCCTTGCGCGTGTTTCCCTTGATGGCTTCGTCTCCTTTATTCCGAATATCCCGCTTGATGTGGCGATCTTAAATCTCAAGGCATCGTGGTGGACATTCGCCCCTGTGATTTTCGCCCTTGCCTACCGCCGCACCTATGACCGCCGCCTTCCTTTCTGGGAGGAGGTCAGGGAGCTTATGGCCGGGCTCATCCTGGGCTTTATTATGGTTTACGCGTTGGTGTCCATGGGCAAGATATCACACGGCGTCTCCCGCCTGCTCATTGGTTTCACCTTCCTCTTTTCCCTTTTTATCATTCCCACAGAGCGATACATGGTTAAGAGTCTTCTCTTCAAATGGCCCGCGTTCAGGCGCAAGGCCATCATACTTGGCGCGGGAGAGGTCGGGGAGGAACTTGCCAGGGGTCTTGAACGTGAGAAGTACCTTGGCTATGAGGTCATAGGCTTCCTGGATGATGACTTTAAAAAACGCAGGCATAAAATCGCGGGCAGGAAGGTTTACGGCTCTATCAGGCAGGTGGGCAAGTTCGTGCGGTTTCTGCGGGTGGACAGCGTGTTCATAGCCGTACCCTCTTTTTCCACCCGCCGCCTCTCTGAAATATTTGCGCATCTCCAGGGGCTGGTAAGCGAGGTATCCATTGTGCCTGAATTCCGCGACATCGGCATGCTGAACGCCGAACTCTCCTGCCTTTTTTCGCAAAAGCTCCTGCTTATCAAGGTCCAGAATAACCTTAAATCCCAGGTCAACCAGTTCATAAAGAGGTCTTTTGATCTCATTGTTTCCCTGCTTTCACTGCCGGTTCTCCTTCCCGTCCTGGCTGTGATAGCCCTTGTGGTGGCAATGGATTCCCCGGGTAAACCGGTATTTATACAGGACAGGCTCGGACGTGCGGGCAGGCGCTTCCATCTTTATAAGTTCCGGACCATGTACCAGGACGCGGACGCGATCCTTGAGAAATACCTGAAGGACCATCCCAAAGCCCGTAGGGAATGGTTTGAATTCCGCAAACTTCGTGATTACGATCCTCGAGTTACCCGCGTCGGCAGGTTCCTCAGGAAAACATCCCTTGACGAGTTGCCTCAGGTCTTTAACGTCATAAAAGGTGAAATGTCCCTGACCGGCCCGCGTCCGTATCTTCCCCGTGAACAGGAAGACATGAACGGCTTCGAGAGCATCATACTCCTTACCAGGCCCGGCCTGAGCGGCCTCTGGCAGGTCTCGGGCAGAAACAATCTCACCTTCCAGGACCGTTTGCGCATGGATGTCTGGTACGTATTGAACTGGTCCCTCTGGCTGGATGTAACCTTGCTGCTCCGGACGGTAAAGGCTGTGTTCAAGAGGGATGGCAGCTGCTAAGAGAGAAATGCCCTTTCGCTTTTCTGCCTGTTAAAAAAGATTTTCCAGGGATTAAGTGAAGGCAAATACCTGCAGATTCACCTCCTTTTTTGAGGAGATTCCCGCCTTTTATGTCAATTAACTGAAATGCCTGTCTTTTTTTTATCAACATTCATGGCACATCCTTAGCATTATATAGCCTTCCCGGGTGATGTCTCGGTTTTCTGGGCGCGCGTGGCGTGCGCCGGACACGCCGGGCATGCCCCTTGCGATTCCTGTATGGATAAAACGGTTCATACAGCCCATCATCAGGGAGGCTTTTAGAAATGATTAAGGTTTTATTAATAAATTCAGATAGAAATCCTAAAAATTCCGTTGCGCTGAAATATAAAAAAAATATAAGCAACAAATATTCTGGAAGCGCATTATTTAAAATATTTTATATGGTGATGTTAACTGTTTTATGTTTTTCATCATCTTTTTTGCTTTCTCCCCTTGTGCAGGCAGCCAGTGTCACCCTTACGTGGCAGCGTAACCAGGAACCGGATATCGCTGGATACAAGATTTTTTACGGCACCCGGAGCGGCCGGTACACAAACAGCATAACCATAGACGATACAGCCAATCAGCCGCTGGAGAGAAGCTATACCGTTGACGGCCTCCAGGAGGGCGCTACCTATTATTTTGCCATCAAGGCCTTTGATCTTGCGGGGCAGGAGGGCGTATTCTCGGACGAGATTTCAAAGACCATACCTGTTTCCACGGTTATCAGTAAATCTGCCGGCACAGTCTCCGGTGCCTGGTATACAAGCCAGGACTGGCTTGAGGTGGGCAGTGTGAATGTCAACCATATCTGGAAGAAGGTAACACTGAGACATCAGTTCCAGGATCCGGTGGTCATAGTAAGCCCTCCGACCCTGAAAGGGAGGCAGCCATGCGTGGTGCGCCTTCGCAATGTGACATCCGATTCCTTTGAACTCCGGATTCAGGAGTGGGATTACCTGGATCAGGTCCACGCGGTGGAAAGCGTATCCTACGTGGTGGTTGAGGCAGGCGCGCACCTGCTTCCCGACGGGACCATATGGGAGGCTGGCAGGTATGGTCTTTCCGGCACGAACCAGTGGAGGCAGGTGAGGTTTTCCTCTTCTTTTACCGGCACTCCACGGGTATTCCAGGCGGTGCAGACCTTTAACGGGGTGCAGGCCGTAACCGTGCGTGAGAAGGGAATCAGCGCGAACGGATTTTCCGCTGCGCTTCAGGAAGAGGAGAAGTTGAACGACGGCCATGTTCCGGAGGTCGTGGGGTACCTTGCCGTGGAACCCGATTCCTCTGACGCGTTGGTAAAGACCCTGGCATGTGACCATAATTTTGAGGCCATTGACGCGAACGCGCAAGGTCAGATTCATGTGGAGGAAGAGCAGTCCAGGGACAGGGAAACATTACATGTAAAAGAACAGGTTGGGATACTTGAAGTCGGAGGACATGTATTTGCCCAGATCCAGACATTCTATGGCAGTGACACTGCCGCGCTCAGGTTGAAGGGGATTTCTTCTCAATCATCTGTTTCAGGTGTTACATCTAACATTTCCATGGCTACTACCGGGACCGGCAGCACAGCCTCCGGTGCCTGGTATACCAGCCAGGACTGGCTTGAGGTGGGCAGTGTGAATGTCAACCATATCTGGAAGAAGGTAACACTGAGACATCAGTTCCAGGATCCGGTGGTCATAGTAGGCCCTCCGACCCTGAAAGGGAGGCAGCCATGCGTGGTGCGCCTTCGCAATGTGACATCCGATTCCTTTGAACTCCGGATCCAGGAGTGGGATTACCTGGATCAGGTCCACGCGGTGGAAAGCGTATCCTACGTGGTGGTTGAGGCAGGCGCGCACCTGCTTCCCGACGGGACCATATGGGAGGCTGGCAGGTATGGTCTTTCCGGCA
>JALVVK010000104.1:26504-28899 GCA_027023445.1 Deltaproteobacteria bacterium
AGGGAATCAGCGCGAACGGATTTTCCGCTGCGCTTCAGGAAGAGGAGAAGTTGAACGACGGCCATGTTCCGGAGGTCGTGGGGTACCTTGCCGTGGAACCCGATTCCTCTGACGCGTTGGTAAAGACTCTGGCATGTGACCATAATTTTGAGGCCATTGACGCGAACGCGCAAGATCAGATTCATGTGGAGGAAGAGCAGTCCAGGGACAGGGAAACATTACATGTAAAAGAACAGGTTGGGATACTTGAAGTCGGAGGACATGTATTTGCCCAGATCCAGACATTCTATGGCAGAGACACTGCCGCGCTCAGGTTGAAATAGACCTTTTCCCCTGACAAAGACATAATCCGGGTTTATCCCGGATTATGCATTATGCAGCTTGCGAGTTTGCCTAAGATGCAGGGCGAAGGGCACACAACTGGAGGAAATAGCTGAAAGCTCAAGGCTCAAAGTAAAAGATTAAAGATTTGTTTGCCATAATTTGCAATTCACCATTTATCATTCAACATTTTCATGTTCTGGGGTGCGAAGCACCACTTGGCATGAAAGTTTGGGTGAACAAAATGTCTGGCCGAATTGCGGCTAACTCTTTAATTATTCGACCAAAATCGTTTTCTCAGGCATTTGAAGCGCATAATCCGGGTTTGTCCCTCTGCGGTCTCTGCGTCTCGAGCGAAACGGGCGTGAGGAAAGGTCTGCTTTCAGCCCTGAGCTGTTTTACGGCATGGTAGGCTATGCCTGATCAGAGTATTTGTTCCCTGTTTTTTGACCAGAATTCCAGCATGAACGCGATGATTATGCCCAGAAGCCAGCTTGATATAAAGGCCACGGCAATAATCATCTTTTTTGCAGGTTTTTCAGGTTTGACAGAGCTGTAAGGCGGCTGGACCACCTCTACCGGAGATAGGGATTTAAGTCTTATCTTAAGGGTCTTTATCTGCTGGTCGAGGCCGATTTTTTTAAGGGGCAGCTTTTCGTCTCTTTCAGCAATAAGCCTTTTTATCTCGAACTGAACATCCTTAATCTGTTTTTCTCTGGAGGCCTTTTCCTGGTCGAGCTGGCTTTTGCGTTGTGCCAACTGTAAACTCCTTTGCTGGAGATTTGCCTCATAGCCTATATTCTGCTGAATAATATTCGCGTACATGAGCAGAGAAAGTTTATCAGGGGACGACGCGTTTAACAGGCTGTTTCTACGGGCGATCAGGCTGTTTGTGCTTTTGTCTATTGCTGTTACCTGGATCTTTATCTTGTCTAAGGCCTTTCCCAACTGCCGTGTTTCCTCCTCGATGAGGGATATGTCTCTTTTTAAGAGCATTATCTGGTTTTTTTTCTCGGATATTTCATCGTTTATTTCATCTTTTCTCAGATCGAGTTCCTTTTTTTGTTTCTCTAAGTCTTCAATGGTCTGCTGAATCTGCCTTTGGCTGACCGCGAGACTCATCCCCAGGCTTTTCGCCCCGGCATTTGAAAGATAGTCCAGCAGGGAAGAAAGAATCTTTTTGCCCTGTTCAGGGTCAGGCCAATAAAAATCCACTGTTACCACCCTGCCGCCTCGCATGCCTGAGGCATTGATAAGTGGCATTTGCTCCCTGTCCTTTTGTACGAGACCGGAGAGTGGCGTAATATAGGCTTGTTTTTGAAACCATCCCTGGACATCTTTGGGGGTCAGGGCGCGTACTGGTTCCCCATGATCGTCGTATCCGGTGATGCCGGGTACAAGCTGCGCATAAATATGGTACTTTGGCGTGGCAACAAGGCAATAGAGGAGTGCTGAGGCGGAGACAAAAAACACTGTCAGGAATACAGTCCAGCGCCTCCGGGCCAGGACGGACACGAGTTCCGCAAAGTCAACCTCATCTTCAGGACAATAATACGGAGGAAGGGGCTGCGCTGGATTTTGGTTTAAATCCCTGGTATTATCCGTTTCGTTCATGGCCAATTTTCATTCCTTGGTTTAACATTCAATGTCTGCCATTCAATGTTGCTCTTCACGCTACCCGGCTATTCCCGGAATTCATCCTGATGTTCCAGGAACCATTGGTATGTAAGGCGCAATCCTTCCTTCAATGAGGTTTTATAGGTCCATCCGAGCGATTTAAGGCGGGAGACGTCCAGCAGCTTCATGGGTGTGCCGTCCGGCCTGCCAGCGTCAAAGCGTAGTTTACCCTGGTAGCCAACGACCTCTGAGATGGTCTCCGCCAGTTCCTGAATGGTACAGTCAGTGCCCGTGCCGATATTGATATGGGACAGCATGGGCCGGGTATGCTGCTCAAGGACCGCCCTCGCAAGTCCCATGACAAAGACGCAGGCATCGGCCATGTCATCCACGTAGAGAAACTCGCGCCTGGGAGTACCCGAGCCCCAGACAGCGACTTCCGGTTCCCGGCGCTCTT
>JALVVK010000105.1 GCA_027023445.1 Deltaproteobacteria bacterium
GTGAAATGTGGTGTAAGAGATTCTTCAGGAATCCTCTTGGGGTGGCCGGGCTTATCATAGTCTCGATTCTTGCCCTTGTGGCACTGTCCGCCCCATGGATTTCCCCGTACGATCCCCAGGCCATCGACACATATCATATCCTGGAGGCCCCATCCAGGGCCCATCCCCTGGGTACAGATGTCCTGGGACGGGATTGTCTTTCCAGGCTTATATTCGGGGCCCGGATTTCTCTCCTGGTAGGTTTGGTTGCCGTTGGAATTTCAACGGCCATAGGTATCCTGTTAGGCGCCATAGCCGGTTTTTACCGGGGTATAGTGGATGGGATCGTTATGCGCCTTGTGGATATCATGTTGTGTTTCCCGTCCATTTTTCTCATCATGGCGGTAATCGCCTTCCTGGAACCATCTATATGGAATATTATGGCGGTGATCGGCCTTACGAGCTGGATGGGGGTGGCAAGGCTTGTCCGGGCGGAATTCCTGAGCCTGAGATCCAGGGATTTTGTGCTGGCGGCGCGAATTTCCGGGGCCTCTGATATGAGGATTGTCTTTTCGCATATTCTGCCGAATGCCCTGGCACCGGTGCTTGTGGCCGCCACCCTGGGGGTTGGTGCCGCCATCCTGACCGAAAGCGCCCTGAGTTTCCTCGGTATAGGCGTCCAGCCTCCCACACCGAGCTGGGGTAACATGTTGACAGAGGGCAAGGATAACCTGGAGATCGCCTGGTGGCTGTCCGTGTTTCCCGGATTGGCAATCCTTGTGACGGTGCTTGGATATAACCTTTTAGGGGAGGGTTTGAGGGATGCCCTGGATCCAAGGACAAAGTGATGTCAGGGCGATGGTGGTTTGGCCTGGGGTGGCAGGGGCCTGTCAACGCCGCAGAGAATTCCCGCCATATAGACGAGCTGCCTTTCGGCAGGTGATAAATCCGGATTATGCAGCTCAAATGCCTGAGATGTAATACTGGAGAAGACCGCACCTTTTACCGTGGAAGTAGTCCAAAGCTGAAAGCTCAAGGCTCAAAGTAAAAGATTGAAGATATGATTTTTTGTTGAGTTTCCGACTTTGGGCTTTGAGCCAACTTTCATGCTCTGGGGTGCGAAATACTACTTAGAGTGAAGGTTTATATGAAAAAGCCGGTGCATTTTCATGCTTCGTTTGCCCGGGCATAGAAAAAAAGACAGAAAATGATGTGAAAAATGGGTGTTATTTTTTTAATAAATATGTTACTAAGTAAGAATGATCGTCGAGGAACAGTTAAGGGCTATTTATCAGGGCCAGATAGAGCGGCTGGATGAGGCGGTGTCAGTCCGTTGTCATCCGATTTCCAGGGGTCCTGTTGGTTTTGTATGGCGCGGAGTCTGGCATCCTGTTGACCGGATACTGGAATGGGGCAGGGACGATCTTGATTCCAACATAGATATCTTCCTGGTCTCCACTGAATCAGAAGAGGTTTTTGCCCTGTGCCGCAGGCCTGGTTCCCCTGGCCGGGGCTGCTGGTGGTGGCTTTATTACCGTGTCCTGCGGTCTGAGGAACTGGGATTTTTTGACAGGAGGCTTCGGCGCATGTTGGTAGATCTGGAACTGAAGAGAATGGCAGACATGAATGGCCATCTTTGCCCTGATCTTGCTATTGGATGGCGTGTGGGGCTGGTGGCTCGAACTATTCTTCAGGATGATGGAGAGATAGTCGCAGGGTGCATGTCCTGCGCTGTAGAGGCGTTGAAGAATATGGGACCCTGGCGTCTCAAGGTGGATATGGCCCAGGGCAGACACATGTATCAGGTCCGTTCAGGCAAGGATATATGCGTCAACCTTGAGGTGTCCGAAAGGTTTACCTGGCCCGATGGGGATTTAGCTTTGCTTGAACAGAGGGTCTCCCGGCACGAGGCGAGCCTGGAAGAGATCGCAGCATATCAGGCGCGGATAGACGAACAGATTCAGGAGATTCTTTCCGCAACGGACCATGAACTTTTTTCTGACCCGGAACAAAACCGGCTTTTAGGGGTTGCCTGCATCGGTTCCGCCTGATTTCATCTCGTCTATGTGTCTGTGTCTTTTTTCCTTAAACTGACAAGCTGCACACACCAGATGCTGAGTTCATAAAGAAGAATCAGTGGGCCGGCCATGAGCATCTGGTTCATCACGTCCGGGGTTGGCGTGAGAACAGCGGCTATCACAAAGATTATCAGCAGCGCGTATTTCCGGTTTTTCCTGAGCATGGAGGGGGTTACTATTCTCAACAGTCCGAGAAAGGCCATCAGGACCGGGAGTTCAAAGGAAATGCCGAAACCCAGGAGCAGGCGTGTGGAAAGTGTAAAATATTCGCTGACGCTGGGCATAAGCTTGAAGTTTTCCCCTGTAAACTGTGCCAGGAATCTGAACGCGGCCGGGAACACCACTATGTATCCGAAAAGCCCTCCTCCGACAAAGAAAAGGGAAGAGAAAAAGATAAAGGGAAGGGCCAGCCTTTTTTCCTGCTCATAGAGGCCTGGCGCTATGAAGGCCCATATTTCGTAAAGTATGAGGGGGCTTGCCACAAATACCCCTGCTGTCAAGGCCAGCTTCAGATAGGTGAAAAAGGCCTCTGGATATGATGTGAATATCAGGCTGGTTCCCGGGGGCAGGATTGCCACCAGGGGGGCCGAGATAAGATTGAATATCGGATCAATAAAGGCGTAACATACCGCGGCAGCCACGGCTACCCCAAGAAAGCTGATTATAAGCCTGTTCCTGAGTTCAGCCAGGTGTTCGCTGAGGCTGATTTCCTCTTCTGTCTGCGTGGTTTCCGGGGATTCTTTTCCTTTTTCTTCTGTCATAAAGTGGGTAAAGAGGTCTCTGTTCCTCTCTGATTTTGATTGCTTGAAAGATTACCCCTTTTGAAGCCAGCCCAGGTTGTTGAGAACCATGTTTCCTGACTCCCTGACCAGTACCATGTTTTCCAGCCGCACGCCTCCCGTGCCTGGCAGGTATATCCCTGGTTCCACTGTAGCAACCATTCCAGGCCTTAGGTGCCGCCTGCTTCCCGGGGAGAGGACAGGCGCTTCATGGACCTGCAGCCCTACCCCGTGCCCGAGACCGTGTACGAAATATTCACCGTATCCGGCCCGGGTGATAATGTTCCTCGCAACCATGTCTACTTCCCTGCCGGATTTCCCCGGAGCCACGGCCTTCTGGGCGCTTTCCTGCGCGGTTCTGACAACCCGGAAAATTTCCTTTATGTGTCCCTTGGGTGTTCCCAGAAATACGGTTCTTGTCATGTCAGAACAGTATCCCCTGAGTTTTGCGCCCATATCAATGACGATAGGATCACCTTTTTGTATCTCTCTTTCTGTAGGCACGGCATGGGGCAGGGCTGAATTCGGGCCGGATGCCACTATGGGCGGAAAGGAAGGACCTTCTGCCTGCCTGTAAAGTCCCTCCAGAATCCTCCACGCGATCGCTTTCTCTGTCATGCCGGATCTGATTTCGCGGACAACCTGTTCGAGAACTTTTTCTGCAACCCTGATCGCCTCTTTAATGGCGAGGATTTCTTCTTCTGTTTTGATGGCCCTCATTTTTTCTATCCTGCCTGGAAACGGGACCAGCTGTTTTTCCGGCAGGGCGGCCCTGATGGATTCCAGCCTCTGGCAGGTAATGTATCCTGGTTCATATCCAAGGACCTTTATCCCGGAGGAGAGTAGCTGCTTCAATGCCTCATGCAGGCCTTTTCTGTATATGTGAACCCTGCACCCCTGAGCTTCTTCAACGGCCTGGAGTTTATAGCGGCCATCGGTCATGAGCACCGCCTCGTTGCCGAGCACGAGCACGGCCCCTGATGATTCATCAATGCCGGCATCCTCCGCTGTGAATCCGCTGACGTATCGCCTGTTCTCCGGGCCGGTTATCAGGAGGGCGTCGAGCCCCCTGAGCCTCATGGATGTGCGGAGACGCCTGAGCCTGTGGGAAAAGATACTGGATGGCCGCAACGGAATGCTCCTTTTGGTGGAAAATTTGTGTGATTATCAATTATGGTAACGATAATACATTAATACATTAATACATTGAGCGTTAAGATTACACCGGACCTGGACCGTGAAGTACAGTTGTGGATCCTGCCCGGCCATGAACGAACGTTTAATAGATAAAACCGGATTATGCAATTGCTGTTTTGCCGGAATTAGCGTTTGCTGCCGCATTGTTCGGATTGTCGTTGATTAAGTTGTCCTTTTTTCATGGCAGATAAGCCAGATATCCGGTATGAATTTTTGTGTGACATTTCAAATTTTCATGCTAAGCGGTGCTTCGCACTCCTGAGCATGAAAATGTTGAATGATAAATGGTGAATTGTGAATTGTGGCAAATAAATTTTTACTAAATTCAGAAGATTATAATATGTTATTACCTTAACCCAACATTCAAGATTTACCATTTAACATCGTATTCTTACGGTAAATCTCCATGTAGAGTAACGCTTTTTCATGGTTCGTAGCTCATGACCCATGACCTGCGTTTTTTTATGAGAGGATTTTTATGAAGCATCCTGAAGAAATACCCAGCCTTGTTTACGCCGATTCAACAGGCAGGATTTTTGATTTTCCAGGTCTTAAAATGGCTGGCAGGAGTGGGCGTGTTTTTCATCCCGTGGAGCCCGCCGACCTGATTCCCCTTCCACAGGGCAGCGAGCTGTTTGTGTTGCCGGGTAGAATTCCTGTTGGATGGGATCAGTCGGTGGATGAGATGATTGCCCTGGAGCAAAACCCGGAAGGGAAGGGCGGGACGGTGCAGGCGGTCGCCGCCTTCATGGCTCCTGCCTATACCCAGACGGCGCTCGCGGCCTATGTCCAGGAGGAGTCCATGCCTCCGCTCCCTCTGTTCGCATATACCGCCGTGGGCTGGATGAAGGGCAGGTTCTGGGTGGCAGGGTTCAGGAGTGACCCGGATTCCCGGCAGGATATTCGGAATTTTAATGTTGACCAGGTTCGCAGGAAGACCCTTTCCATGCTGCGTAACAGGCGGCATAACCGGCTGGTGCAGCATCTGGGCAGGTGCAGCCTTACATATGGTTGTCCCGCGGCAAAAAATTACTTTTTAGGCAGGTGGGAGGCCCCGCTTCCCACATCCCCGGTATGTAATGCCAGGTGCCTTGGCTGTCTGTCACTTCAACCAGACAGTAAACTGCCCTCAACCCAGGAAAGAATCAAGTTCGTGCCCACGGTTGATGAGGTGGCTGAGATCGCGGTGCCTCACTTGAAACATGCCAGAAAGGCCATAGTAAGTTTCGGTCAGGGGTGCGAGGGAGAGCCATTGCTCCAGGGAAAGCTGCTCAGGGATTCCATACGGCGCATGAGGTCCGAGACGTTGCGCGGCACCATAAATGTAAATACCAATGCCAGCCGCCCTGACGTGGTCGAGGACCTGATCGGCGCCGGCCTGGATTCCATCCGGATAAGCATGAACAGCGTCCGTCCTGGTTACTATCATGCCTATTACAGGCCTAAGGGGTACAGTCAGGAAGACGTTTTATCTTCATGGCGCATCATGAAGGAGGCGGGTAGGTTTGTTTCCCTCAACCTCTTTGTGATGCCCGGGATAACTGATGAAATAGAGGAAATAGATCGGTTGAGCAGCCTTATCGAGGATATGGGGCTGGATTTGATACAACTGCGAAACCACAACATAGATCCGGGCTGGTACCAGGATGAGATAGCATACCGCCAGGCGGCCAGGGCCGGAGTAAGAAACATGGTTAAAATACTGAAGAAAAGATTTCCGCGTCTTCGCTTTGGCTACTTCAATCCGTCGTTAATGGACTGAATTTTAAAAAACAGTTTAAGACCAAAAGCAAACGGTGATGGTCTGGTAAGAAATCCGGAATTCCACGCAAAGGCGCAAAGAATCTTTAATCACAATAGATTGTCTTTGAGAGCTTTGCGTTTTTGCTATTGGAACCCGTCACCATTCAGGTAAATATTTTTTGGCATTATATTAACAATAATATACTGAAACTATAAAAGAAATCATTTTGTTCGGCATTTTAAGTGCATAATCCCGGATAATCCGGGATAATGGCTGGCAGGCCATAAAAATATATTGACGCGGATTTTTTCACTCACAGGGTAATGCCCGGGACCACCGGATCGCCCTGATGTAAAGCTTGGCCACCGAATCCTCATCCATGCCGAGTTCTTCAAGGCATGTGTTGATTGTATTGTAATTCGCCCTTTCGTAGGCCCTTGCCAGCCTGAGGTAAACGGCAAGGGGGCCGGAATCCGAAACCAGGGCCTGAGTGATCCGATTGTCCAGTGGCAGGGCAGGGATGATTTCCGCGAGAGGTTTATCCAGGTAGGCGTCCAGAAGCGAGAGCATTCCCATTAAGAAGACCGTTTCTGACAATTCTTTCTGCACTTCATTGGCGATAAGCTCACCAAATTTTGCCCTTATGCTGGCCGTTACAAGAATTTCCACCGGTTTGTCCGCCGTGATTTTGGCCATTATCAACAGGGATAGCCATTTTTTGGTTTCCTTTTCTCCAAGGAGTACAACAGCCTGCTTGATTGTTGAGACGGGGCGGACGAGCCCGTAGCGTGCGGAGTTTATGATCTTCAGTAACTGATAGGATAGAGAGGGGTTTTTGTTTATAATACTAATTATCTCGTTTAGATCCAGTTCCGGCCTCTGGATGGCGGTGAGTATATCGAGCCAGGTATGGATGGTTACAGGAAGGCTTTTGCCCTTTACTATGAGGGGCCTGGCAAAAAAGAATCCCTGAAAGAATTTATATCCAAGTTCTTTCGCCAGGGTAAATTCTCTCAGGGTTTCCACTTTTTCGGCAAGCAGCAGGACCCCGTGTCTGGAAAGGGACTCGGTCATGTCCACTATGTCCTGCTGGCTGGTGGCCTGCCAGTCAATTTTTACTATGGAGGCGAGGGAGAGCAGCGCGTCTATCCCCCTTTGAAAAACAAAATCATCAAGGGCCAGGGTGAAACCTTTTCCGGCCATGTATGTCAGTGCCTCTATCAGTCGGCTGTCTATGGTTACGTTCTCAAGGATTTCTATGACTACCTCATCGGGAGACAGGATATCCGGTATTCCGGAGAGCAGGAGATTCCTGGTAAAATTTATAAAGGCCTTTTTGCCACCTGTGATTTCATTTATCCCTGAATCGCAAAAGACGTGATAAAGAAGGGAGGATGTGGCAAGTGAACCGTCTATTTTGGGAAAGATGTTCTGTTTGTCGGAGATTCGATACAGGAGCTCATAGCCCACTGTTTTCTGGTCACAATCCAGGATCGGTTGCCTTCCCAGGAAGGTATCCATATTTCCTCTTAATTTTTTATGACGCTTTGTCCATTGTCATGGAGCCAGACTTTCCATTAATTTTTGTGTGATTGACTTATGATGATGAGGCAGGGCCGGAATGGATGGCCCTGCTGGCCACAGTCTTCTCAGGATGGCAATAAAGGTTTTTACCAGGGATGATGGTTTCCCCTCCGGCATCATGATTCTTACCTTCGCAACATGGTCACCACGCCTGCCCAGCTCATCCGACCATCCCTTGCCCGTTAAC
>JALVVK010000106.1 GCA_027023445.1 Deltaproteobacteria bacterium
ACCCCACTTTATCATAAGTCACGGATACTTTACGGTTTTTATCAGAACAAGGGTTCCATCCGGAGATCATCCTCAGGATATGTGGTGGAAGGCTACATGGATCTGCTGGCACTGGTGCAGTCAGGTGTTGACCAGGTGGTGGCCACCCTGGGAACCGCTCTTACCCAGGAACATGCCTCACGGATAAAATCCCTGACAAGGGACTGGACGCTTGTTTTTGACGGGGACAGTGCCGGGATCAAGGCGGCTGTTCGGGCCCTTCCCATACTTTACGGGGAGGATATAAGGCCCAGGGTCATGATCCTGCCCCATGGCCATGATCCTGACAGCTTTGTGAGGGAGGCAGGCCCTGAAAAATTTTGCAGGGAGGCGGAACAGGCAAGCTCAGGCATTGATTTTGCGGTTGAACACGGCCTTGACATCCATGGCCGTGGCCCGGAAGGAAAGGCCAAGGTTGTGGATGATGTGCTCCCTATACTTCAGGCGGTACAGGATCCTATCAGAAAATCCCTTCTCGTCGGGCATGTCTGCCATAAGGTGGGGGTCAGGGAGGATGATTTGTGGCAGAAACTGGGGCCTTCAAACATGGGGCGCAGGGGCAGCAGGTCCCGGAGCGTGACGGTTCCTGTTTCCCGGCTGAAAGGTAAGGCCGTCCGGAAGAAATACGGAAACAGGGCGGAGGGGAAGGTGCTTGGATTCCTTCTTGCCCATCCCCATCACCTGCCTGATTTTTTGGACAGCGGCATGGAATTATGGCTTGAGGATATGGAGCTCA
Source organism: Deltaproteobacteria bacterium (assembly GCA_027023445.1). GTDB lineage: Bacteria > Desulfobacterota > Dissulfuribacteria > Dissulfuribacterales > JALVPX01 > JALVVK01. The sequence continues at coordinate 776 of JALVVK010000106.1, forward strand.
AGGAGCTTTTCATGTGTCTCACCCATGTGTTTTCCATGAATCAGGCCCTTGATCTGAACACATTGACAGAACATCTCGCTTCCAGGCCTGAAATGCTTGATCTGGCCGCGCGATTAAAAAATGAATTTCCCCCCTGCAAGGATACGGAAGTCATGTGCCGGGATCTTAAAAAATATTGCGAGGAAAGAAAGAAAAAGGCTCTCAGGGTCCAGGTGCTGGAACAATTGAGGACCGGAACAGAGAATGTAAATCAGGAGGAGCTTTTAAGACAGCTTGAAAGGTTAAGATAACCCAGACGCGTTTTCTAACCCATTTTGCTTTCAGTTATGTGGAGGGTCAAATGAGGGGCAATAAAAAGAAGGATAAGGAGTTGTTGGACAGCGATCGGGAGATTGAGCGGGCACCGATTGGTGATGCCCAGGGTTTCTCACGTCTGATAGATCCGGTAAAAATCTACCTGAAGGAGATGGGGGACGACGGGATACTTACCAGGGAAGAAGAGATTGCCATATCCCGGTTGCTGGAAGAGGGGGAAAGGCAGTTTGTCCAGGCGGCCTTTTGCATGCCTCAGGTTGTGGATGAACTGCTTTCTGCAGGGTGGAAAATGGCCCGAATGGGTGCTGATAGCGTTAAAAATGCCTCGGATACCGATGAGGAGGCAAGGGAACCAAGTGTTACATCGGGTGTGGGCGCGGGAAGACACCATCTTAGAAGGGCCCTTAAAGGGATACAGGAACTTCACAGGAAAAACGGAAAAATTCTGAAAAGGCTGATTCGCGAGAAGGATCCGGAAAAGATACAGGAGCTCAAGGATAAGATCTATATTAACCGGTGTGCCATGGT
>JALVVK010000107.1 GCA_027023445.1 Deltaproteobacteria bacterium
GGAGCAGGGGCTCATTCTGTATGGTAACCCCTGTCCATATCTTGCCAAGAGATGTGATCCAGAGTTTTTTGATGGCCAGAAGGCCCAGGTCGCCGCCCTGGCCGTCGCCTACCCCTATGACGTTCACCTCTTCTCCCTGGACCACTTTCTGGACCAGGACAGGGTATCCCCATTCGCTGACTATGTGGTGAAAATGTGACACGGCCTCCTGGTATGTATGCGCCCGGTATGCCTTGTAGAACAGCCCCTTGATCATGGCGGGAAAGCCGATCCGGTCAATGGCCTTCACGAGATCGTCAGGGGAGGAAACCGTTTCGGTGGGAGGCAGGGAAAGCCCTATCCTTGATGCGACATCAGAAAGACTCTTTTTTGAACGCAGTTCGTATTGCTCACGGGTGGGCAGAAAGGTCCTGATGCCCCTTGCATCAAGTTGCTGCCTGCCCTGGATATATATGGGAAGTTCGGCATCAAGCGTGGGCACGATCACATCCAGGCCAAAGGTGTCCTGGATATAGAAAAGCCGGGCCATGAAATCCTGCTCCTCGCTTGAAGGGTAGGGGACAATAAACGTCTTGTCCAGCAGCCAGTCCATGTAGGCACCGGGCTCCATGGCGTCATAGGCAAGCCCCACGGAGTGGATATTAAGCTCGCTGTCTTCCTTGAGGCTCCTGATAACCCCTATGCCGGGCCCCGGGTTGTCAACCGCGTTTATCCCGGACACGGCCACAGAAATTTTATCCATCACCCAACATTCCCTCCCCGGTTAAAGCAGGCTACAGGCCCGCAGTTGTTCCATGAAATCCATCAGATCCTTCTGAGCCTCTTCCTGGTTGGTTTCAAATTGTTCAACCATGTCTTCAAGGATCTCGGAAATTTCCCTGTCTTCCTTGAGCTGCTCCATGATCCAGAGGCCTACTTTGTTGGTGGTAAAACTGTTACCTGTGGTCGGATCAAAGATAAATCCCTCGTCACTTATGGCTAATCTTTGGAGTTTTTCCACTATATCCCCCAAATACTAATGTTAAATGGTAAATGCCGAATGTTGAATTAAGGTAATAAAAAACATAATAATCTTGCGAATTTAATAAAAATTTGTTTGCCCCTATTTAAAATTCACCATTTATCATTCAATATTTTCATGTTCAGGAGTGCGGGATTCATAATATGTCAATAGTCATGCCATGCATATTTATTTATTATTTTTATATAGTTATTGTTCAAAACAACGGGTTTCTGTTCGACAAAGACAAGCCCCGTTCGACATTTTTGTCGAACGGGGCAATCAATCCCGGTCCAGTCCCGGTCTGGCTCATAATTCCGGCCATGCAGTATTTTTAATTCTCCATTCACAATTTACAATTCAACATTCCCGCTTCATTCCTTGCTGAAGATCACATGGCCGTTTTCATCCATATCCACCAGGATGCTGTCTCCTTCCACAAAAGCACCCTCAAGGATGCGCATGGCAAGCGGGTCTTCCACATAGCGCTGAATGGCCCTCTTGAGCGGCCTGGCCCCGAAAGAGGGGTCGTAGCCAACCTCGGCAAGCCAGTCTTTCGCGGCATCTGAGATCTTAATATCAAGGTGCCTTTCCTTGAGCCTCTGACGCAGCCGTTCAAGTTGGATTTCCACAATCCTGTTCAGGTCTTCCCTGCTAAGGGCATGGAATATGATGATATCGTCGATCCTGTTCAGGAATTCCGGTTTGAACTGTGCCCTTAGAGACGCCATCACCCTGCGTTCCATCTCAACCGGATCATGTATTTCCTGGATCAGGTCGCTGCCCACGTTGGATGTCATGATGATGATGGTGTTCCTGAAATCAACCGTACGGCCCTTGCCATCGGTAAGCCTGCCATCATCGAGTATCTGGAGCATTATGTTGAATACATCCGGATGGGCCTTTTCTATCTCGTCGAACAGTATCACGGAATATGGCTTGCGTCTTACGGCCTCGGTAAGATAGCCACCTTCCTCGTATCCCACGTAGCCTGGAGGTGCTCCGATCAGCCTGGCAACAGCATGTTTTTCCATGTATTCGCTCATGTCCACACGGATTATGGCCTGCTCCGTGTCAAACATGAACTCCGCGAGGGCCCTGGCAAGTTCTGTCTTTCCCACTCCGGTCGGTCCAATGAAAATAAAGGATCCTATGGGACGGTTCGGGTCCTGCAGACCAGCGCGCGCCCTTCTCACCGCGTTTGAGACCGCCTCGATGGCCTTCTGCTGGCCGACCACCCTGCGGCTGATCCTCTCTTCCATGTGGACCAGTTTCTCCTTTTCCCCTTCAAGGAGCTTGCTCACAGGTATGCCGGTCCACTTGGATATTATGGAGGCTATGTCTTCGGCGTCCACCTCCTCCTTCAACATGCTGGAACCGTCTTTCTGGATTGTCTTGAGACGCTCCTGTTCCTCATGAAGCTGCTTTTCAAGGTTTGGAATTTCTCCGTACAGAAGTTCCGCAACCTTGTTCAGGTCTCCCTGGCGCTGGTATTTTTCAGCCTCTATTCGAACCTGATCCATACGTTCCTTTATGTCCCTGATGCCCTGGATAATTCCCTTTTCCTGCTGCCAGCGGGCCTTGAGCAGGTCACTCTGTTCTTTCAGGTCAGCCAGTTCCTGCTCTATCTTCTGAAGCCTTTCCAGGGATCCGGGATCAGATTCTTTTTTAAGCGCCTCCCGTTCGATTTCAAGCTGCGTGGTCCTGCGCTCTATCTCATCTATTTCGGAGGGAAGGCTGTCTATCTCGATTCTGAGCTTGGCAGCCGCCTCATCTATGAGATCAATGGCCTTGTCCGGCAGGAACCGGTCCGTGATATACCTGTGGGAAAGCGTCGCCGCAGCCACGATGGCCGAATCCTTTATGCGTACGCCGTGATGGACCTCGTATTTTTCCTTGAGGCCCCTCAGGATGGCAATGGTATCCTCCACGGAAGACTCTTCCACAAGGACCGGCTGGAACCTTCTCTCAAAGGCGGGGTCCTTCTCAATGTATTTCCGGTATTCATCTATGGTGGTCGCCCCTATGCAGTGCAGCTCGCCGCGGGCAAGCGCAGGCTTTAAGAGATTTGAGGCGTCCATGGCTCCCTGAGTGGCTCCCGCACCTACGAGGGTGTGGATTTCATCTATAAACAGTATGACCTCTCCCTCGCGTTCCGCCACCTCTTTCAGTACGGCCTTGAGGCGTTCCTCGAATTCACCTCTGTACTTGGCCCCGGCTATCAGGGCACCCATATCAAGGGCCACCAGCCGTTTGTCTCTCAGGGTTTCCGGTATATCCCCGGACACTATCCTCTGGGCAAGTCCCTCGACTATGGCGGTTTTCCCGACTCCGGGCTCACCTATAAGCACGGGATTGTTTTTGGTGCGACGGGAAAGGACCTGTATGACCCGGCGGATTTCCTCGTCCCTTCCGATAACAGGGTCGAGTTTGCCGCGGCGGGCCAGATCCGTAAGATCCCTGCTGTATTTTTCAAGGGCCTGGAATTTTTCTTCCGGGTTTGGGTCGGTTATCCTCTGGGAACCCCTTATGGAAACCAGCGCCTTTAAAAAGGAGTCACGGGTTACGCCATGATCCGTAAGCGCCCTTGCCGCTGGCAGGTCCGGTTGGCTGAGTATGGCAAGCACCATGTGTTCCTGGCTCACATACTCATCCTTCATCTCCGCCGCCGTGGCAAAGGCCTTTTCAAAGACCTGGTTAAGTTCCTGGGACAGGTATATCTGTGATCCTGCTCCGCTCACCCGGGGAAACCTGTTAATGGCTTCCTCAAGTGAGCGCGCAATATCCTGGACCGGAACCCCCATTTTTTTCAGTACGGATGGAACCACTCCTTCTTTCTGGGTTAACAGGGCGCTCAAAAGATGCTCAGGCCTTATCTGCTGGTTACCTTTTTCCTGAGCGAGCCTTTGGGCTTCCTGTATGGCTTCCTGGGACTTCATTGTAAATTTATCGAATTGCATATCAGTATCTCCTGTTTAAAAGTGTTTAGAAGTCAGTAAGTTGAAAACGACCTCTCATGGCAAGCTAAGAACGGTGACAAATTGTGTCAAGGGAGAGCATAAAATGCTGAATCGTGAATGATGGAAGTTAATCGTAAATTTATGGAAGTTTTTTATGGTTTCTGGGCCTTGGGTTAGCCTGTTTTACCGTGAAAATAGCTCAAAGCTGAAAGCTCAAGGCTCAAAGCAAAGAAGCCATGTTTGCTTTTAGTTTCTGACTTTGAGCTAACTTTCATGTCAGGGGGTGACAAGCCCCATGTCATGAAAATTTGGGTCCGAAAATGCATTTTTTGATTAGCCGTGGACACATAAGGATATACATGGCCGAAAAACAAAATCTTCCCGGATGTGCATCGAAAATACAATGTTAAATGGTAAATTCTGAATGTTAAATTCAGGTGACAGGTTATTATATCTTTCTGAATTTAACAACCACCCCTAAAAAGGGTGGAATACAAGGTGACCCTATAAGGGTAAATTAATTCCAAAGCTTAAGTTGATCCATGCGCCTATCTTATTTCTGGTGCCATTTCACATACTTACGGACTTTTACCTCATCAAGGCCTACTGTGCTTACACAGTAGCCCTTGGCCCAGAAGTGTCGCCCCCAGTATCGTTTCTTGAGCTCCAAATGTTTGTCGAATATCTTGATGGCGCATTTGCCTTTCAGGAATCCAACCACTTCCGAAACCGAAAACTTTGGAGGAATAGACAAAACCATATGTACATGGTCCTCTTGTATGCTCATTTCCAAAACCTCCAGCTTTTTCCAGTCACACAACTGCTGTAATATCTCCTCAACTGACCGTTGCAATGCTCCCTTGAGAATTTTGAACCGATATTTAGGGCACCAAATTATATGGTATTTGCACTGCCATACGGCATGTGCTAATTTCTTCAAATCACTCATTGAATACCTCCTACTATTACCCTTCGGGCCACCCTCTCGGAGTGTAAGGAGGTATTCAATTTTCGTCACCACCATGTTACCTGCTTAGCATAGCTGGGACCCACCAGTAAAACTGGTGGATTATGTCTTTTCATTTAATAAAAATTTGTTTACCACAATTTATAATTCACCATTTATCATTCAACATTTTCATGTTCATGCTCTGGGGGTTCGAAGCACCACTTAGCATGAAAGTTTGGTTTCAGATACAAATGAAACGGGATATAATTTCATCATTCATCATTATCCAAACCATGCAACCTGGAATAATACCTGGAGATACGTCATGGAGCAGGAACTTAAGGATTTACGCGACCATCTGGATCGGCTTGAAGAGAAGCGTCTTTCCCCGTACGCAACACTCAGCAGGCAGGCGGTAAGGGAAGTACGGGAAGAAAGACTGGTGTCCGGGCACAGGCAATGGTTTTCTGTGGACGCGGACAGAATACTGCATTCCCTTGCGTATGTCCGGTATATTGACAAGACCCAGGTATTTTCCCTCATTCCCAACGACCATATAACCCACAGGGTCTTGCATGTGCAGCTTGTCTCCAAGATCGCCAGAACCATCGGGCGTTTTCTGAGGCTAAACGAGGATCTGATTGAGGCCATAGCGCTGGGCCATGATATAGGCCATCCTCCCTTTGGACATGACGGGGAGAGATACCTGTCTGAAATCTGCGAGAGTCACGCTCTTCCTCCATTCCTGCACAGCATCCAGGGGGTTCATGCCTTGAGAAGGCTTGAGAAGAAGGGCAGGGGATGTAACCTGAGCCTTCAGGTCCTGGACGGTATTTTGTGTCATGATGGTGAACTCCACGCACAGTCCGTAATTCCTGACAGGAACAAGACCTTTGATGATTTGAACCGGGAAATTCGCCTGAAACAGGAAGATCCCGCCTTTAAACTGCGCCCCATGACCCTTGAAGGCTGTGTTGTTCGGATGTCAGATGTCATCAGTTACATAGGCCGGGATATTGAGGACGCCATCAGGCTTGGTCTCTTGAGGCGCAAGGATATACCTGAGGGCGCGAGAAAGGTTTTGGGGGATACCAACGGAACAATGGTTTACAGAATGGTAACCGATCTTATTCATCAGAGTCTTGACAGGGATGAAATCGGTTTTTCCAGGGAGGTTGCCGATGCCATTGACGAACTGCGTGGATTTAATATGGAAAGGATATATGAAAATCCCTTAATAAAAACAGAATCTGATAAAATAAAGGGGCTTTATAAGATACAGTTCCATAAGTTCCTTAATGATTTACGAAAACATAGGCAGGATTCTGTTATTTTTACCGAATATCTTAACGGAATGGATGAGTCTTACGAAAAGGAATATCCGCCAGAGGTAATAGTGCGGGATTTCATATCCGGGATGACCGACGCCTATTTTATCCGAACCGGAAGGGATATGCTGATACCAAAATCCCTGCCCGCGAGGTTTCATGCCGCGTAAGACCTGTCCCTTATTAATGAACCGGAGATCGGCCTGATCCACGCGTCAGGGGCGATCCGTTCTTCCTAAAAGGCGTTTGGCCCCCAGAACGGCGTGGAGATTCCATCGAGTGAGGTGAACACCCGTCGTTTTCCCTGTCCATTTGCGAACATCATGTAAAGGCATTTTTTTGGTCCAAGCCTTGTTGAGGTAAAAAGCAACTGTCTTCCATCGGGTGACCAGGAAGGGTTTTCGTTGTTGCCACAGAAGGTAAGCTGAACAGGATCTCCGCCATTAGCGGGTATGGTGAAAACCTGTATGGCGCCGTTGGTTCTTCCGGCATAGGCAATCCTGTCCCCCTTTGGTGACCATTGTGGATCCGTGTTGTAGTCTCCCTGGTAGGTCAGCCTTTTTATGGCCCTTGTTTTCAGGTCCATAATATAGATCTGCGGCCCTCCGCTTCTGTCGGATACAAAGGCAATTTTGCTCCCGTCAGGGGACCATGTGGGTGAGACGTTTATGCTTGGGCCATCGGTAAGCCTGGCCTTTATTTTCCCCCACAGATCTATAAGATAGATATCAGGAGTGCCGTCCTTGCTCAGTGTCACGGCCAGGAGCTTGCCGTTGGGATGCCAGGCAGGTGTTATGTTAAGCCCCTTATACTCGGTCAATTTTCTTGTGGTGCCACGCCTGAGATCCTTGATGTAAAGAAGGGGGCGTCCGGACTTATAGGATGTATACGCAAGATATCTCCCGTCTGGAGAATAGCGTGGAGAAAGGGTTATTGATCGGTCATTGGTCTCCTTTCTGAGATTATAACCGTCAAAGTCTGCAGAATAAATCTCCTTAAAGCCATCTCGTTGCATGACAAATGCGATTCTGGAGAGACTGACTCCATGTTCCCCGGTTATGGCCTTAACGACGATATCGCAGAATCTATGTGCCATTATTCGCTGATCCCGAACCCTGCCCCTGTATCTGCGGCCCTCGATCATTTTGCCACTGGCAAGGTCATAAAGGCGGAATTCAACCACGAGTCTATTGCCGGTCCTGTTCAGGCGGCCCCGGATAAGGTAATCCAGCCGGAAGCGGCTCCAGTCTGCGTCCTGTTTTCCACCGTATTGAACGGGATCGAGCACGGAGAAGAAACCATGAAAGGCCAGGTCGTTTGATAGAATCCCCGCGATTTTTTTACCGAGCAGCCTGTTTTCAAAGGTGTCCGGCCCGGCACTGAGGTAGGGGACCGCAATGGGAATCTTCTTGAGATACGGCGAGGTAATATCTATGTATATCCGGGCATGAGCTGGAAAAGGGGCAAAAATGAGGCAAAACATGAAGAATAACAGCAGTAATCGGCATCGTGTTGACATGATCATTCACCTACCTGTCCAGGTCTGAACCGAATTCCGATTTCCAGGGTATCAGGTCCTAATGCCTTGGGAATCTTAGGGAACGGGGATGCCTCTTTTACCGCCCTCATGGCGGACCGATCAAAAAGGTCGTCGCCGGATTTTTTTTCAAACCATATTTTTTCTACAGTTCCATCGTGCTGGATGCGAACTACTATAATACAGGTAAGGCCCGGCTGATCCATAAGGTATTCGGGAAAATTCCAATGCTCTCTTACCGTTTCCCATATTGCGGCACAGTACGCCCTCAGGGTCTCTTCCTGACCCCTGTTGTCCCTGCCCGTTTTCCCCTGCCGTTTTGAGGCCTCTTCCCTTTCCTCACGCTTCTTGATCATGGAGGAAATCGCATTGAGCCTTTTTTTTAAAAATTGTTCCTCTTGTTTTTCCCTGACCTGTTCCCTGATTTTTTCCAGGCGTTTTTTGAGCAGGTTTTCAGGCCTGTTTTTTTGGGGTGTAACGGCCTTCTTTTTTGTTTTTTTCTTTATCTTTTTTGGTGTTACGGGCGTTTTGGATACCATGAGCTTTTTCCTGGGTACGGCCTGAACGCGTTTTTTCACGGCTGGATGCGGATGTTTTACGGCTTTTTTCTTTTTCGGCACGCTCGGAGGAGAGACCTGTTTTTTTATGGTTTTTGCCCCGGACCTTGCGGCAGGTCTCGGAGAGGTCTTAACCTCAAAAAGCCTTACGGTATAAAACGGCGGTATCTCTCTGTAATTTTTATAGAAAACACCCGCAGCCCAGATGGCGGACAACATGAGGATATGAAAAAGGAGAGAAAATGCAAGTCCATGTTGCCATTCACGCCTGTTCATGTCGTTTACTGTCTGCCCTTCGGCGTGATTTTGCCGGATTCTGAGGCATTTCTGCCCGGACGTCTGACATTTATCGCCTTAGTAACCAGCCCAAGATCAAGCACGCCTGCCTCCCGTATGGCGGCCATTACCTTTGCCACCTTTCCGTAGGGCACGGAACGGTCTGCGAAAAGCAGTACCTGCCCGGTCCTGTTTGACGTCTTCATCTGCGAAAGCCTGTATTTTAAAACCCCTGTATCAACTTTCAGCCGGTTGAGATAAATGGTCCCATCCCTGACCACGGTAATTTTGATGGTCTGTTGTTTCTGGGGAATGGGTTTCGCCGTGACCTCAGGCAGCTTGACACCCAGCCCCTTTGTCATCATAGGGGCTGTAATCATAAAAATAATCAGGAGGACCAGCATGACGTCAACCAGCGGGGTTACGTTTATTTCAGACATGTACCTGCTGGAGGAGCGGTTCGGTTTGATTCCACCTGCCATTTATCCCTCCCGCCTGTCGATGTCGGCCCGTTGTTTTTTCTGTCCGGCAAGTCTTATTTCCACCATATTCAGAAATTCGTCTGCAAAACCACCGAGCCTTTCCTCAAATCCCGCCATGGTGCTTGTGAAACCATTGAAGGCGATAACCGCCGGGATGGCTGCCGCAAGACCTGCCGCCGTGGCGATTAACGCCTCGGATATGCCGGGGGCGACCGTGGCAAGGCTTGCTGATCCGCTTAATCCAATATGATGAAAGCTCCCCATAATGCCCATGACCGTGCCGAAAAGCCCGATAAAGGGAGCGGAATTCCCCGTGGTGGCAAGAAAGGAAAGGGTGTTCCCAAGCCGTCCGAGTTCCTGGTTAACGCCTTTGCCAAGGCTTCTTTCCAGGGTTTCCAGCCAGGTGTTAAGGTGGTTGCCGCCAGAAGGGGTATTGTTCTCCTTGAGCTTCTGCAGCCCTGAATAGCCGGACAGAAAGACTCCTGCCATCGGGGATTCAGGGGCACGCAGGGCAAGGGTATATATCTGGTTGAGATCCTTAGACGAAATAAAAGAATTATAAAAATCATCATCTTTGCGTTTCGCAGATCTGTACCGTGTTACCTTGACGAATATTATCGCCCAGGTTGAAACAGACTGGGCGAGTAAGATAACAAGGACCATTTTAACCACAGGACTCGCGTTTAGAACAATGGTCCACAGGCTGGAGGTTAGGACATTTGACATAACTGCCTCCTTCTGACTGTAAGTTACAGAAGATTTTGTCTGGTTTTTTAGAGGATCAACGCCTTTGATAATGGATTGGGAAATATCCCTTTTCTGTATCCATTATTAAGAAGGGATTTTACGGCCTGAATGCCTTTTGACCCAAGATCTGTCGAAAATTCATTTACATAGAGGTCTATATGTTGATCTATAACCTCTACTGATGTTTCCTGTGCGTGCGAACGGACAAATTCCATGGTTTCTTCCCTGTGTTCAAAGCCGTATCGGATGCTGGCCTTTATGGCCTGTTCAATGGCCCGCGTTAGATGGGGATCAATGGTGCGTTTCGCGATAATACCTCCAAGGGGAATAGGCTGACGGGCGGTTTTTTCCCACCATGCCCCAAGATCCCGGACGCAGTGCAATCCCAGTTTTTTGTAGGTAAATCTTGATTCGTGAATGATTACCCCTGCACTTACCTTTCCCGTTGCAACGGCTTCAGGGATCTCCGCAAAATACATGGGTACGAGATCTCGGGCATTAGGCATATACATCCTTAAAAGGAGGGCCGCTGTTGTGTATTCCCCGGGAATGGCAATGAGGCCCTGTTCAATGGGGGTATCCTGCGCCTGCTTTCGCGCTACCAGCAGCGGTCCGCATCCCCAGCCAAGGGCGCTTCCTGATTTCAAAAGAAGATACGAATCCAGTACATGCCCAAGGAGGTGGTATGAGACCTTGCTTACATCAATCTTTCGGGCAAGCGCCATCCTGTTCAGTTCCTCCACATCATACATTTGAGGGATGATTTTACAAGGAGCCTCCACCCTGCCGTGTAACAGGGCGTAAAACATGAAGGTATCATTAGGGCAGGGTGAAAGGCCCAGGTTAACAGGTTCTTTTTTCTGTATATTCTTTTGTGGGTTCATTCTGTTTTTTCTTTCTGCCAGTGCTCGTGCAGTATTTTCAGCGCATTTGAAAGTTTTTCAAGGGCGGGCTGGATCTGCCAGTTCGTCTTGTCCTGGTCCCCGGCCCAGTTACTTATACCCCTTAATTCAAGCATTGGTGTGTCATATTCCCTGCATACCTGGGCCGCGGCCGCCCCTTCCATGTTCTCCGCAACACATCCAAACTTTTTTCTGAAATATTCAACCCTTGTCCGTGTCCCGCTGGTGCAGCATACGGTAATCATAGGGCCGGCGAATATCCCGGGCAAATCCGGAAACCCCGGAGGCAGCAGTCTATCAAGATGCTGTTCCAGCGGGAAAAACAGGGGGATCTTTTCCCCCTTTATACGGACCGGTTCAACCGAATCAGGCCCGCATCTTCCCAGGTCGGCGTAGGCCTCGGATGTGGCAACGCAGAGCCATCCGGGAGATGCGCCGGTATCCGGAAACGCGCCGGCAAGCCCTGCCAGAATCACCGTGTGCTTCCCGTTTCTTTCAAGAAATCTGGTAAGGTTCAGGGCGGTCGCTCCCGGACCTATACCAGTAATAAGCCGAGGCCAGCCTGACAAGCCTGCATGATGCAAAAGCGGTTCCATCTCACAGGCGGTTGGCACGGCAAGCAGTGGGGCGGGCGGATTCTTCATATGTTTATTCCCCCCTTTTTTAGGCCAAGGATCATGCCGAGAAAAATGCCGTTAAGCACGACAATGGTGCCTGATGCGGGCCAGTCGAGATAAAAAGACAGGAAAAGCCCCAGAACAACCGATCCCGTGGCAAAAAACGAGGACATGATTACAGCCTGCCTGAATGTGCCGGATATCATAAGGCCTGATGCGGCCGGGATAACTATCAGCGACGCTACCAGCAACAGCCCCACCACCTTCATGCCTATTACTACGGTTACGGCCGTCATTGCGGTAAGCAGCATGTCCAGGCCCTCAACCGGGATGCCTGCTGTTTTCGCTGTCTCCCTGTCGAAGGTGGAATATATAAGTTCATTGTAAAAAAAAATGAGTGTTGACAGAACCGCTATGCCCAGGCCGCACGCAATGAACAGGTCTGAGTAGTCTATTGCAAGTATGCTACCGAAAAGATAAGAAAAAAGGTCAGAGTTGAAATCTCCCGCAAGGGACGCGAGAAGTATTCCAAGGGCCATGCCCAGGCTGCTGACAATGCCTATGCCCGTGTCTCCTCCAAGCCCTGTGCCTGACCTAAGGCGATTGATCCACCATGCAGATACAAGTGAAACCGCCAGGGCTACCGGAAGGGGAGTCACGTCAAGGAAAAGGGCCAGGGCCACCCCGCCAAAGGTGACATGAGCCAGTCCGTGGCCTATCATGGCCTCACGCCTTAATACCAGGAAGATGCCAAGTACTGCGCAGTTGAGCGATACCAACACCCCGGCCAGAAGCGCCCGCTGCATAAATCCGTATGAAAGGATATGCGCCAGGTTCATCAGGTTGCCGTTTCCTGGGTTCTTTCACGGATTGCCGTCAGTGCCCCTGCGTTACGCAATTTCCGGAGGATCTCCCTTTCCAGCTGCCAGCACAGAAAAAGTTCCCTGCCTGCCTGGGCCTGCAGGTGTTGAACGTCTTTTTCCGGGAGATTTTCAGGCACGCGGTGGCAAAGATAGTTTACGCAAAAATGGTGTCTGGCCCAGAGACGGCAGCCTCGAGGGCCAAGAAAAAGGCAGTCCTCAGGGCCCGGAGGATCGGTTATGATTTCTCTGCCAAGGATGAGGTTGAATAGCAGGGTGGTAACCTCGTACCATTCCTCTATTCCCCTTCCGCAGCAACTCCCTCCGGGGTTGTGGGCGGCACAGCGCGCGCAGATGGATATTAGTCCGCTTTCCCGCATAAGATTTTGTGTGTTGGCAATTTCCCTGTTATATTCGCGGAACATGGACGATATCTTGCGGTCACTCAAAATGAAATCAGCATGCGCGGTATAAATATGGCGGGCAATGCCGATCTTTTCCATTATGTTGCCATTGTCCGGAAATTTTTCTACTATTGGCATAGGATATGAAAACTCCTTGCGTTTTTTCATTGGGCAGTCAAGATGTATTTATTAACATCTTTACTGATCCATGTACATAAGGTAAGGATGTTCCTGATTATGGGTCCTGTCCTCTGATATAGAAAATTCAACATAAAAGAGGGCAGGGTCCTGGATGTCCCCTTTTGGTTGCTGACCGGGAAAGGTGCGGCAGGTTAAACCGTTTGGGGCTTTTGTCGATATAAAGTATACAAGTAGCGGTTTATGTTTTTCCCGTCCAAGTTTGTTTGCATGGTTTTACTCCGGGGAGCCAAGGGAGATAATGGGTGCATCCACTGACATGAGGCGATTGAATGTGTTTGAGGCACTGGGAGACCTCACTCTTTATCATTTAAACCAACTGGGCCGGATGGGGCAGTTCCTTGTCCGGTGTCTGGTTTCCATGTTTCTTCCGCCATATAAGCTCATGCCGGTGGTGGAGCAGATTCACTTTATTGGCGCAATGTCGGTCTTTGTTGTCGCATTTACCGGGGCGTTTACCGGCATGGTACTGGGGCTCCAGGGCTATTACAGTCTCAGCCAGTTTGGCTCCGAGAGTGCCCTTGGCTCGGCGGTCGGCCTCAGTCTCATAAGAGAGCTTGGCCCGGTTCTTACCGCGCTCATGGTAACCGGCAGGGCTGGCTCCGCCATCTGCGCGGAGATCGGAATAATGCGGAATTCAGAGCAGATAGACGCTCTTGAATGCATGGCCATTGACCCACACAGATATTTGATGGTTCCCAGGTTCGCCGCCGCCCTCATATGCCTGCCGCTTCTCACATGTATATTTGATGTGATCGGTATCTTTGGCGGATATGTTGTCGGGGTCAAACTGTTGGGTGTGAATGAAGGCGCGTATTTTGTAGGCATGTACAAGAGCGTGGTCTGGGGTGATATCTATATGGGGCTTATAAAGTCCGTGACCTTTGCCGTTTTGATAGTATGGATCTGCGCAAGCAAGGGTTTTTTCCTGCATCTGGAACGAAAGGGCGGTTTCGGGGCAGAGGGGGTAAGCAAGGCCACTACTAATGCCGTGGTGCTTTCTTCAGTGGCCATTCTGGTTTTTGACTATCTGATAACCGCGATTCTTCTTTAAGGTATGCAGAAAAGACCACCTGTCATACAGCTTATTAACCTTGAGAAGGCCTTTGGCAGGCAGAAGGTGCTCAGGGGTGCCAGTATATCCATTGAAGAAGGGAAGACAACGGTAATCGTCGGCGCCAGCGGTCAGGGCAAATCCGTTCTTCTGAAACACATGCTTGGGCTGCTCAGGCCGGACAGTGGTCAGGTCCTGGTGCACGGAAAGGATATTAACCGGATTAAAAAGAAGGAGCTCACGAGAATCAGGTCGGACATAGGCGTTCTTTTCCAGGGATCGGCCCTTTTTGATTCAATGACGGTGTTTGATAATGTCGCTTTGCCTCTCAGGGAAAGGACCAGACTTGATGAGTCCGCGATCAGGGCAAGGGTGGAGGAAAAGCTCTCGCTCATGGATCTCAACGAGATTGACGGCAAATATCCTGCGCAGCTCAGCGGAGGTATGAAAAAGAGGGTTGGCCTTGCCAGGGCGCTGGTTATGGATCCTAAGATTGTCTTCCTGGATGAACCGACCACAGGTCTTGATGTCCGTAAGAGCAAGGAAATCTACAGGCTTTTTTTCAAAACACAGACTCAGCTGGGATACACCGCCGTTATTGTCAGCCATGATGCGCCCAAGATATTCAAACTGGCTGATTATATTGCACTGGTGGCCGATGGAAAGGTTCAGGACTGTCTTTCCCCAGAGCAGTTTCAGCTGTCTGAAAATCCTTATATTAAGGCATTTGTCATGGATACCATGGGAAAAATCTATTTTGGAGAGGAAGACCCCCTATGAGCAGGATAAACTTGGAGTCAGTGGTGGGGCTCTTTTTGGTGGCCGGTTTCGTGTGCTTTGCGTATCTGGCCGTTCGCCTGGGAGATGTTAATCTGTTCGGCAGTGACGCGTATCACGTCAAGGCCTATTTTACCTCTGTTTCCGGTCTGAAACAGGGGGCCAGCGTGGAGATGGCAGGGGTGAAGATAGGAAGGGTGAGCAGGATCGCCCTTGATCCCAAGACCTATGAGGCTATAGTCACCATGGAGCTTCAGCCTAAAGTGAAAATACAGGAAGATTCCATAGCAAGTATTAAGACTTCCGGCATTATTGGCGATAAATATGTCAGCATCAAGCCGGGTGGGTCGGATGAGTATCTTTCTGACGGCGGTATAATCCAGGATACCGAATCCGCGTTGGATATCGAGGAATTGATAAGTAAATACATCTTTGGGAAAAAATAGGATCATGGGCATGATAAAGAAAACCAGCGTTTTTATCTTTTGTATATTTATGTTTTTTGTTTTTCAGTCTCCCCGGATATCAGGGGCGGCTGTGGATAATGTCCAGCCAGTGGGGGTTATTGAGCATATGGTTAATTCCGTGCTCGCTGTTCTCAAGGATACCTCCATGGGGAAAATGGAAAAAAGAGAAAAGATCCGGTCCATTGTCTTTGAATATTTTGATTTTAAGGAGATGGCCAGGCGCATTCTCGGTATGAACTGGAGATCGCTTACAGAAAATCAGCAGAAAGAATTCGTGCATGTCTTCTCCCGCCTGCTTGAGGCGTCCTATTCCTGTAAACTCGATACCTATTCCAATGAAACCGTCACGTTCGGACGCCAGATCATCAGGGGCCGCTATGCCATGGTTTTCACCCTGATTCATACCAGCACGGCCGATATACCGCTTAATTACAAGCTGATTAACAAGAAAAACGGCTGGTATGTATATGATATAAAGATTGAGGGAGTAAGCTTGGTCAGTAGTTACCGGACCTCCTATAACGAGATCATAAGAAAAGAAGGGTTTGACAAGCTGGTAAAGGAAATCCGGAAGAAAATAGATGGAATAAGCTGTGCGCCTGCTGAAAAACAACGGGGCACCGGAGAGGGTTCAGTGCCCAGGACTCAAGGATGAAAAGGATAGATTCGTCACCCCATCTTTTGAGGGGCTGACACCGCATGTCAATGGACGAAAAATACTGTAAAAAAATAGAACAAAATGCGGGATTCAAGCGTTTTTTCACCGAATCCCAGCTCGCGGAAATCTGTCACATGTTCCGAGTCAGGAAACTCTCAAAGGGGGAGTTTCTTTTCCGGGAAGGGGACCCGGGAGACTCCCTTGCGTTTCTTGTCTCGGGGCGGCTTGAAATAAAAAAACAGACCGAGTTTCCGGGTAAGTATTTCGTGCTCGCCATGTTTAATCCGGGGGCCTTTATCGGGGAGATGGCAATAGCCGGTACCTCTGGACATCACCGTTCAGTAACCGTTACCGCCATAGAGGACAGCACCGTAGCCATACTGACCCCTGCTGATTTCGACAAGCTGCTGTCCACCTATCCAGGGCCTTCGGTCAGGCTTTTAAGGGCCATGTTGAAGATTGTAAGCCAGCGTTTGAGAGGTGCCAATGAGCGTCTGGCTACTATTTTCTGATCACCACTAACCTATTTTTTAGTCAGGGAGATACTATGAAACCGCTTTCAGGCCTGTTTATCGTGTGCTTGATGCTTTTGTCAGGTCCCTGCGTGGGGATTGCCCTGTCAGACAACAATGTGTCGCCAGGCGTGTACAAAAATTGTTCAGCAGCAGGGTCTGCCGGGCAGAATAATGAGTGGGGAGAGGATCCCTTTGCAGAGGAATCCGAAATCCACGCCTCCTCCCTTTCTGATCCCCTTGAGCCCTTTAATCGCGTTGTTTTTTCCTTTAATGACAAGGTATATATATATGTACTAGACCCCCTTGCGAGGGGATTCAGGGTTGTTTTCCCTGAGAGAGTACGTATTTCCATCCTACAGTTTTTCTCCAACCTTGAAACACCTGTACGGTTTGCCAACTGTCTGCTGCAGGGTAAATTTCACAGTGCTGCCTCGGAATTTACCAGGTTCTGCATAAATACTACCATTGGCGTGGCGGGTTTGTTTGATCCTGCAAAGGCTTACTGGCACCTGAAGAAAAAAGACGAAGACTTTGGCCAGACCCTGGGACATTATGGAGAGGGGCAGGGCTTTTACCTGGTGTTGCCCCTGCTTGGGCCGTCATCTCTCAGGGGGGTAGTTGGCGACATTGTAGACCTTGCCTTTGATCCCATGACCTATCTCCTGGAGTTGAAGCCGTGGTTTGTTGTAAGGACCACAGAAGAGGTGGATTACGAGACATTCCATATCGGAGAATATGAGGACATGAAAAGACAGGCTGTTGATCCGTACCTTTTCATGAAGAGCTCGTATCTTCAGTACCGGGAACAACAGGTCAAAAAATAGGGGGCCTGCCTGAGATATAACGCTGGGGTAAACCGCACTTTAGGTGAGTAAAATATCTGGCTGGGTTGCGGCCTGGCGGTTAAAGAAATCCGGTTTTTTATATATAATTTGAGGACAGACGTGAAATCAGTCGGCCTGATGCTTGACTGTGATAAAAGGTTATGTTATTAATCACTCCGCTTGTGGGGCTGTAGCTCAGCTGGGAGAGCGCTTGAATGGCATTCAAGAGGTCAGCGGTTCGATCCCGCTCAGCTCCACCACTTCCGCAAATAAATACTGGGGGTGCCTTCCGGGTATCTTCAGTTTGATTAGGCCTCTACTGTTTTTACATTGACCTTCTTCCCCGGTAGAGGCCATTTTCCCTTAACGGATATAGAGGATACGTTTTATGGCCACTTCAAAGGGGAAAGCATCTATCAAATCCGAACTAACCAGCATAAAAAGAACTGAAATGATTCTTAAGGCAACCAAGGAAGTGGTTGTAAAATTCATAGAAATGGGGAAGGTGAGCCCGACATCCTTTGACGAGGTTTTTCAGACGGTTTTTGCCTCTATTAACAAGGCAATGGATTCCGCAGGCAACATACCTCCCCTGCAAAAATAATCCGGTCTTTTGTAACGAATTTTGTTACCTGCCGCCGCACGTCGCCCTGTAAAGCCGGTTCTGCCGGTCTTGTTCAGACCTGCAGGTTGAATCCCACGGAAGGGAAAAAGTAAGATTCCTTAAACGCATTATAAAGTCTTGCGCCGTTGAGTAGTCCTGTGCAATGAGATGCCCCCAGGCGTCTGATGCCAAATGTCTTCAGTGCATCTATGGTGCGGTACAGCCTGTCAGTTGTGGCGGAGGCCAGGTGTGTTCCCCCGATGACCGTGTGAATGGGCCGGTCAGGGAGGTTGGCCCTTATGTGTTTCAGCGTATTGATGATCCCGGAATGAGTGCATCCAAGTACCACAACAAGACCTTTTTTTGTGTCTATTACCAAAGCAATATCGTCATTTATGGGATCCTGGTGCCATGTGCCGTTGCCATCCTTATACTGCATATGGGGATCAGGAGGCTCAAACTCCGTAACCCTTGGTATCTGGCCGGTCAGGTAAATGCCTGGAAAAATTTCATTAAAATCGGTAACATAGGTAAATTCAGCGCCCAGTGATTTCAGGTACCCACGTCTGTATCTTATTCCTATTTCTCTTGAGGAGTCTCCTTGTTTCCAATATCTGTTGAGAAAGATATCCGGATGGCAGAATATAGGTCTGGGACCGATTACATTCAGCACGGCGGGCAGACCGGAGGTGTGGTCATAGTGACCATGGCTGAGGATTATGGCTCGCAGCTCCGTAAGATCCTTTTGCAGGATAACGCTGTTTGTAAGAATTCCCTGACCCTGTCCGGTATCAAACAGCAGATTTGAATCATCTGCTTCAATATAAAGGGACCATCCGTGCTCTCCGGTCAGCCCGCAGGAACCCATTACACTGTTTTCACAGAGTACCGTAGCCCTGAGTTTGGAAATTTTATGCACCTGTCCCTCCTTAATTTAATATTTCACACGCTGAAAACGTAAAGGGCTTTCAGACAGCAAGAGCCTATGGCAGATAGCTATAACGTAAGTTTTAAAACAAGTCCACTGTGAAGGTGAAACATACTGACATTTTCAGACAGTGCCTCTGTGTGCCGGTTAACCGGCGGGAAAGTCCGCGCAGAGAAAATTTATCTGCTTTTGGCTCGTAGTCATTTATTCCCTGATGTGATCGTGTCGAGATAAAACAAAAAGCGCGCGAAAAACTATCATAAGGGCTACCATCGACATGATGGCTATCGTTGTCCTGACGCCCGCTACCTGTCCCATGGCACCCTGGAGCAGACTGCCAAGGGGGAAAAGTCCCATGAAGCTCATTGTAAACAAGCCCATTACCTTGCCCCTTTGGGAATCCCTGGCTGAGAGCTGCAGAAGGGTTATTATACTTGTATTGGTTATGACCATTGTAAATCCCGCACCAAACAGCAACAGGCAGGCCTGGACATAGGTTGTTGTTGCTGAAAATCCCAGGATAAAGATCGGGAAAAGTACTATTCCGGTCTTCCACCACGTACGCCTGTCTCCCTTGTGGCCCAATGCAGCTACAAATAACGCACCTGTCAGCGCACCCAGACCATTGGCAGCGCATAAGAAACCATACTCCCTCGCTCCGAGCCCCAGGAGGTCTCTCCCAAATGAGGGAAGAAGGACCGTGTACGGTAGTAGACAGATACTGAAGGCAACAACCACAAGCAGGATTGTACGAACCAGCCGGTTGTCCCGCAGGAAGACAAACATCTCTTTAAGGGTTTGACCAAACCGGGTCTGAGCTCCGGCATGTGATTTCGCGTTTTCGTCCGCCTTGCCAGCCAGCCTGAGGATAAACAGCACCAGCAGGATTATTGCGGCAGATGCGGCCTTTAAATAGAAACACAGGTAAAGAAGGCCTGCGTCCATAAGAAGTCCGGCGATGGCAGGGCCGGCAAAACGGGCCGTGTTAAATGCTGTGGAGTGCAGTGCGAGGGCATTTGTGATTTTCCAACGGCCTACCAGGTCAAAAACAAGGGCCTGTCTCGCCGGGACCTCAAAGGCCATTCCCGTTCCGA
Source organism: Deltaproteobacteria bacterium (assembly GCA_027023445.1). GTDB lineage: Bacteria > Desulfobacterota > Dissulfuribacteria > Dissulfuribacterales > JALVPX01 > JALVVK01. The sequence goes on from JALVVK010000107.1 coordinate 19,739, forward strand.
GGACAAAGGCCAGCGCCGCCGCCTCTTCTACGGTTATAAGCCGTTTCTGGACGAGAAATCCAAAAATTACCGCCTGTAAGAGAATGATAGTTTGGGCGGTAATGAGGACGGTGGTCCTTTTCAGTCGGTCTGCAAGCCATCCACCCCAGAAAGAAAAGAGTAAAAGCGGAAGGGCAGCTACCGCGCCGAATATTCCAAGAACCAGCGGCGAGTTGGACAGCTCTAATACCAGCCATCTCTGGGCAGTGCTTTGAATCCACGTTCCCTGCAGGGCGACCGCCTGTCCGAGCAGAAGCAGGCGGAATTCCGGGCTGGACAGGGAGCTGACAGCCTGGGGCCATGATGCCCGCAGCTGTCCCAGATCGTCAGATTCAGACAGATTTGGCAATTTCCTTGGCAAAATAGGTGAGGATGACGTCAGCTCCGGCGCGCCTGATGCTGAGCAGGGATTCCTTCATCACCCTCTGGGCGTCTATCCATCCCTTTTCTCCGGCAGCCTTTATCATGGAATATTCACCGCTGACCTGATAGGCGGCAATTGGCAGGGGAAATTCCTGCCGTAGCAGATGAATGATGTCCAGATAAGGCAGGGCTGGTTTGACCATAAGGATATCTGCTCCCTCCTGCATGTCCAGGGTTGCCTCACGAAGCGCCTCCCTGGCATTTGCGGGATCCATCTGATAGGAACGTCGGTCACCGAACTGAGGCGCTGAATCCGCCGCTTCCCTGAATGGACCGTAAAAGGCGGAGGCATACTTGACTGCGTAACTCATGATCGGGATATGATCAAAATCGTGTTCGTCCAAGGCGTCCCGAATGGCCCCGACCCTTCCGTCCATCATGTCAGAGGGGGCGACCATGTCCGCTCCGGCCCTGGCATGGGAAAGAGCGGTTTTGGCAAGCAGTTCCAGCGTGGGATCGTTTTCAACCTCCTGCTTTGCGATCAGTCCGCAATGGCCGTGGGAGGTATATTCACACAGGCATACATCTGTTATGACCAGCAGGCCGGGGACCTTTTTTTTAAGGGCCGAAACCGCCTTCTGGACAATGCCGTTCCTGGCCCATGCCTCTGAGCCCCGGGCGTCCTTTTTTTCGGGTATGCCGAAAAGAATAATACCTGGTATGCCCAGGTCCCTGATTTCTTTTGCCTCTTCAATGAGCTTGTCAACGGACAGGTGATAGCATCCGGGCATTGCACCAATCGGCTGTTTAACCGCCTTCCCCGGAACCACGAACAGTGGATATATCAGGTGGCTGAGAGCAATATCGGTTTCGCGGACCATTGCCCTCAGGGATTCTGTGCGGCGTATTCTTCTTGGACGGTATTCTGGAAACATCATGACAGCCAATCCTTCAGGTATTTTTTAAGTTCATCTTCAGTAAAAGGTTCTTTTATGCAGTCGTTACATCCGGCATCCTGGAATTTTTCCAGTTCAGAGGCCGAAACCTCGGTGCTGATTACGATAATCGGTATATCTTCCGTCTTTTTAGACTGTTTGAGCAGCACGCTCATGGATAAGGCGTCCAGAACCGGACTGTCACGTCGGACAATTATCATGTCAGGTGATTCGGCATTGGCCACATCAAGGCCTTCCTGACCGTCTTCAGCCACAAGCAACCTTATTCCAAAACTGCCTGCCACGTTTCGCACGGTTTCTATTACTCCGGCCCGTTGTTCTATCAATAAGATCGTATCGTCTCGTTTCACGGGGCATACCTCACTCGGAAGACTTGTAACATGCACGAATAAGCTGGTTTATGTAAAGCTCCGGGTTCTGTGCCGCCTCCTCGGAAATCAGAAAATTCGACCTGCCTGTGCGATCCCTGACAATTGAAAGGCCATACTCAAGGATATTGCATAACCTCTCACACTGGGTATAGATGCCTGCCGGATCATCCAGATATTCCTTCATAAGCCATTCCACAGCCTTCTCATCAAAAGTGATCCTGATGTCGCATCGTTCCAGAAAGGATTTCTCGTAAGCCCTGATCCGTTGAGCCAGAGCCAGAATTTTCTCCTCTGCCTCTTCTGGCTCCATCCCGTGGATCTGAACCATGCGGGCTGCCAGTTCAAACTTGGTATCCGTAAGGGGAATGCCCTGCTCGTTCCAGTGAGACAGATCCAATTCCCGGAGTCTGGAAACAATTGCCTGCCTGTCTTCGTTCAGCAGCAGGTCATATCTTTTCCTGTATTCAGGTGAATGGTAAAAGCTGAGAAATTTTTCCAGTTCTTCTTCAGGATTTCTGACCATTTCAGGGGTAACAACCAGATATGAAATGTCAGTGGACGGAAGCTTTTTTTCAAAGGGTAAAAGGGCTCGTTCCATAACGCTCACAAGTGCCCTCGCGCCCGTTTTTTCTTCATATGCCTGTGTGGCAAGAAGCCTGAGGGCCGCGTCCTCAAACCTGAGGTCTATTCCATAGGCCCTGAAATCCTGTTTTTTGGTGTTTGTCACCGCGTTGTTCGGGTTTTTGAGGATCATGTAAAGGTCGTGAACGCCGAGCTCTTCAAGGATGGTAATTACCGGAAGACGGCCGACAAATTCTGATTCAAATCCGTATTCAATGAGATCCTGTGGTTTTACATGCCTGAGCCAATCCTGTTCATCTCCGACCTCAATCTCGGCTCCAAAGCCTATTCCCAGCCTGCACATGCGTTTTTTTATGATATCCGCCAGACCGGAAAATGCGCCGCTCACTATAAACAGGATGTCCCTGGTGTTAAGGGTATTTTTTTCCCTTCTGCCGCTGCGCCTGAATCGTTCGATGGCCTCTAACTGGGAAATCGGGTCATGCGGGACCCTGAGATCCACTTCTGTTTCCTCCATGGGTTTCAGAAGCGCCCTCTGGACCCCGGCCCTGGATACATCCGGGCCATGAAGATGCTGAGAGGAGGCGATTTTGTCGATTTCGTCTATGTAGATGATTCCATAACGAGCCTTTTCAATGTCGCCGTCTGCCTCCTGGACCAGGTCACGTACAAGATCTTCCACGTCCCCGCCGACGTAACCTGTCTCGCTGAACTTGGTCGCGTCACCCTTTACAAAAGGAACTCCCAGCTTGCTGGCTATGAGCTTGACAAGGAAGGTTTTTCCCACTCCGGTCGGACCGATAAGTATGATATTGTTTTTTATGTTGCCTAAGGGGGTGGCCTCACTGCCTTTCTCACGCAGGTATTTGATGCGGTTGAAATGCGTGCATATCTTGGTGGCAAGAACGGCCTTTGCCTTTTCCTGGCGGATGACATGCCTGTCCAGGTAGGCCTCAAGCTCCTCTGGCTTCATGTTGAACTTTATGCCGGTTTCATTTTTATCTGAGTGTCCCGGACCGGATCCATCCATTTTCGGATGCGGCTGCTTGGGAAAGACCATCTGGGATACGACCCGTACCTTACCGCCATATTTTTTGGCCAGAAAGTCCGTTATGTCCTTTTCCAGGTCTTTCCGGGACGGAACTCCCTCTGTAGAGCCGTCCTGTCCTGACCCTTGTGTGGGGGGAAAAGGTGAATCGTCAGTTTTGTCTCTCATAATGTTCAATCTAACAGACCTAAATGATGATCTCAACGGCATATGTCTTTGCACTGGACAATTGATTGTGATAGTTATAATCCATTTGTGAAAACATGACCAGCCTGAAGGCCTTGACCTTGCAGGCTTTGGCGATCTTTTGAACCGGGAGGATATATAAAATGTCACAGAGAGTTGTAATTGTTGGGGCTGTCGCGGCAGGACCAAAAACAGCGTGCCGGGCAAGAAGGCTGATGCCGGACGCGCAGATTACCATGGTTGACCAGGACGACCTCATATCGTATGGCGGATGTGGTATCCCCTATTTTGTCTCGGGAGATGTAACGGATGAAAAGGAGCTCCGTTCCACCAGCTATCATCTTGTAAGGGATGAATCCTTTTTCAGGGATGCCAAGGGGGTGGATGTAAGAATCCTTACCAGGGCGGTTGCCATTGATCGCAAGGAAAAGGTCCTGCACGTTGAACACGTAAAGACAGGCGTGAAAGATACCATACCCTATGACAAGCTTGTCATCGCCACTGGTAGCCGGCCAAATATCCTGCCTGTCCCGGGCAATGATCTCAAAGGAGTCTACACGGTCGGCAGCCTTCACAAGGCAATCTCAATCAAAGAGAGTATTGCCAAGGGTGAGGTGGGAAAGGCAGTAGTTATTGGCGGGGGGGCCATAGGCATTGAGATGGCAGAGGCCCTTACAGACCTGTGGGGTGTTGAGACAACTATTGTCGAATTCATGCCCCAGGTGCTTCCCAAGATTGTTGATTGGAGTGTCGCCGCCATTGTGGAACGGCATCTCAGGGAAAACGGCGTGACGGTATATACAGGGGAGGGGGCAAAGGAATTTGTCGCAGGCAGTTCCGGCAGGGTGGCCAGGGTAATCACCAACAAAAGGGAGCTTGAAGCCGATCTTGTTATAATGGCCGCCGGCGTCAGGCCCAGGGGAGAACTTGCCAGAGATGCCGGGCTCATGGTTTCCGCACCTGGTGGAATAGTCGTAAACCAGCGCCTTCAGACCTCTGATCCTGACATCTATGCCGCGGGCGACTGCATAGAGACATATAACCTTGTTACGGGAAAGAAGGCATATGCGCCTCTTGGCTCTCTCGCAAACCGTCAGGGCAGGGTAATAGCTGATAACCTGGCAGGTATACCCAGCACCTTTGATGGCGTGGTAGGCAGCTTCATAATGAAATTCTTTGATATGTGTGTGGGAGCCACCGGAATCAGCCAGGAAGTCGCGGTTTCAGAGGGCTTTGACGCCGTATCCGCCATGGGCGTCTCATACGACAGGGCGCATTTTTTCCCGACTCACGATATGATGTATCTGGCGTTGGTAGTGGACAGATCCACCCGCAGGGTTCTCGGGCTGAACGGTGCGGCCAAGATGGGAGACGGATTGCTGGCCAGGATTAACGCCGCCGCCGCTCTCATACCTAAAAAGCCAGTTATTTCTGACTTCAGTAACCTTGAACTGGCATATGCTCCGCCGTTTTCCACCGCCCTGGACGCCCTCAATACAGCTGCCAATGTGGCAGACAATCTGGTCTCCGGTCGCCTGAGAACCATTGAAATAAAGGATTTTCTCGCCTGGATGTCAGGGGAACTGAAACGGCCTGACTGGGTGGTTCTTGATCTGAGGCATCCAAACGAGGCAGGTCTTCTTGTGGAGAAATTCGGGGACAGGTGGATTTCCCTGCCCTACAATAGGGTCAAAAAGGAATACAAGTCCCTTCCTTCTGACAAGGTGCTGCTGATCATGTGTGATGCCGGAACCAGGTCATATGAGATACAGGTGTTCCTGGACACGGTAAACATGAAAAATACCATGGTTGTGCCCGGTGCTATGAACCTCATGAGACGATTGGGGGTTGAATGGCTGCCATAATAACTTTTTCTGCTAAGGGAGGTATCCGAATGACCGATTCAAAGATAATTTTCCGGCTATTCCTGTTTTTTATACTTGTCCTTGGTATGATTTCAGGGCCCGTGGCTTCCGCGGCCCGTTGCCCCTCCATTGACATCATGAAGTCTGCCATAAAAAAAACCTTTAGAAGAAATCTTAATGTGCAGTCCATTGAGCCTTCGGGAATACCAGGATTGTGTCAGGTAAACATAAAAATACGCGGCCAGAACCGGATAATATATACCGATACCACGGGCGGCTATCTCCTGACCGGGCAGATTTTTCGTGTATCAGACGGAATAAATATTACAAGAGAGGCCCTGGCCAAGCTGAACCGGCTCAGCCCTGAAGACATGAAACGGGTGAACCAGCTTACTGCTTTCAGTGTCGGATCCGGCAAAAAAACAGTGTATCTGGTTACAGATCCCCAGTGCCCGTTCTGTAAAAAGGCAGAAAATATTTTGAGTTCCATGGTCAAATCAAACGAGATCACACTAAAGGTTCTTCTTTTCCCTTTGCGTTTTCATAAGGGTTCAAAGGAGGAATGTATTTCCATAATCTGTGATGACAGGGGATTTGAAGGGCTTAAAAACCGCTATCGCTCTGAAAACCAGTGCGCTGCGGGCATCCGTAAGGTGGAGAATACCATCAGCTTTCTTCAGCAGAAAGGCATAACCGCCACACCTACATACATATTCCCTGACGGCACCTATCATTCAGGAGTTCTGATGGAGAATGTAATACGGTACAAGCTGGGCCTTACTGCGCCTGATTCCGCCAAAGGAGGCAAATAAGCGTCTGAGGAATCTTACCTTGCCATAGTCAGGCACAGGAGTCGGGCAAAATGACCGGCAAATCAGTATCATCCCGCACCCTTCCGGGTTATGCCGTGGGAGGGTGCCTTCTTCTCATTTTTTCCGAAGTTTTATTGTTTTTAAGGGTTCCCTTTGTCCGGGACTATTTTTATATCCTGGCCTGGTGGCCGTATATACTGCTGGCAGATGGGCTTGTCTATAGGAAGTCGGGTTTTTCCATCATCAGGTCCAGGCCCGCTTCTTTTCTGGATCTTCTGTCCTGGTCCGTTACCTTCTGGCTCATTTTTGAACTTTTCAATATCAGGCTTTCAAACTGGCATTACGTGAACCTGGTTCCATATACGCCTTTCAGGTGGGTGGGATATTCCCTGTCTTTTGCCACAGTCCTCCCCGGCCTTTTTGAAACCTTCCTGTTATTAAAGGGATATACCCGGCTGGGAAAAGTAAAAAACAGGCTTCCTGTTCGCGTGACGAATACTGTGACCCTGACAGCCGGGCTAATGGCAACCGGTATATTGTTTCTGATTTTACCCCTTGCGTTTCCAAGATACTGTTATCCGCTGATATGGGGCGCCTTTGTCCTGTTTCTCGAACCGCTTAACCTAAGGGCTCGCGCCCCCTCACTCATGGAAGATCTTGCTAAGGGAAGGTCTGGCAAAATAGTACTGCTCCTCGCCTCAGGTCTTGTATGCGGATTTCTCTGGGAATTCTGGAATTACTGGTCTGAATCAAAATGGATTTACACGGTTCCTTTTGTGGGAAACCTAAAGATATTTGAGATGCCTCTGCCCGGGTTTCTCGGTTTTCCCCCCTTTGCCCTTGAATGCTATGTCATGTATTCCTTTGTGTGCGGTAAGGGGCTTGCCGTGCATTGGGATCCCGATGTGCCACAGGGAAAAATCAGGATTCACAGGGCATTAAGCATTGGCCTGCAGCTTGTATTCTGGCTTTTCTGCTTTTATCTCATCGATAGATATACCGTGGCCTCCTTTTCATTAAATTGAGCGCGGTTAACATAACAAAGGGGCTGAGTGAACAAAACCGGATAAAGATCTTCCTACCCACGGCCGGGATTTTGCGGCCTCTTTTAGTCCTGGTGGTATTCCGTTGCCATGAAAAACGTTTTTATACATCCTCTTTTTACAGCAGCAGGCATCCTGGCAACCGTCTATAAATTTCTTGCTGGTCATTTGCTACAAGATGACTATAATTTATCTTAAATTATTATGATCAGGATCTGGGCGTCTCCGGTCATGAAAATAAGATATTTCCATGTAAAAATCCGGTTCTTGTTGTCCCCCGGGGGCTGTCCAACGATGTAGGAGGAGGCATATGGATCTTCAACAGGCCAAGGATTTCATGGATTCTCTGTTGTCAAAGCCACCGGTGCCCTGCAGCGTTCGTTTCTGGGACGACAGTTTTTGCGTTTACGGCCAGGGTGCACCGGTCTTCTGCGTGCATTTCAGGCGTCCGGACGCCATGGCCGCCCTGTTATCCAATCCTTCCCTGGGTTTTGGACAGGCCTATGTTCAGGGTGACATAGAGGTGGAAGGTGACCTGAGATCCCTTTTGGAACTTACTTACAAAGGGGATTTTTCCTCCAGGCTTTCCGTGAGGCAAAAGGCAAGGGCCGGCTGGTTCAGCCTTAAGGGGAGGCGAAGTCCCAGACAATCAAGGAAGGACATTCAGTCTCATTACGACCGGGGAAATGATTTTTATTCCCTGTGGCTGGATAAGGGCATGAATTATTCCTGTGCCTATTTTAAAAATCCAGCGGAATCCCTGGAAATGGCTCAGGCCAGGAAAATACGGCACTCTCTGCGGAAACTGAGACCGATTCCCGGCCAGAAGCTGCTGGATATCGGGTGTGGATGGGGCAGCCTTATAATAGAGGCTGCCCGCTCATTCCAGCTTCGGGCGGTTGGACTTACCCTTTCAAGAAAACAGTATGAATACGCCGGGAGACGAATCAGGGAAGCAGGGCTGGAGAATGAGGTCCAGGTCAGGCTTCAGGACTATCGGGAAATAAAATCCGGAGAGCGTGAGGCCTATGACAGAATTATCTCGATAGGCATGTTTGAGCACGTTGGCAGGGAAAACATCCCCTTGTTTTTCCAAAAATGCCGGGAGCTGTTGAAAAAAAGGGGGCTGCTTCTTCTCCACACCATTTGCCGCATGGAGCCTCAACCCCTTGATCCGTGGATGAAGGCATTTATCTTTCCTGGCGCATATATCCCGGCCCTTGATGATATTATTTCTTCTGCCAACAAACAGGGATTTGATTTTATTGATCTTGAGGACCTCCGCCCTCACTATGACCTTACCATTGAGCGGTGGATCGAGCGTTTTGAGGCAAACATGCCCGAAATAGAGAAAAAGATGGGAAAACAGTTTGTCCGTATGTGGAGGCTTTATCTTTATGGATCTCAAATGGCCTTCAGGCATGGCCCCATGCACGTATTCCAGGTCCTTTACTCAAAGGGCCGAATTTCAGACTGGCCTCTTACCAGGGAATGGTTTTATGAATATGAACATGAGCCAGATGAAGCGGAAGAGGCCCTTGCCGTGGCCTGATTTTCCAGCCCGGATTTTGAAACGAACAGGCCGGATCAGCCCTTGATACAGGCAAGCGGCCTCAGAAGAGCGACCTTCCTGGCCAATTCCGCCTGATCCGTGGAGTCAACCACTGCGTTAACATCCTTGTAGGCCTCAGGGGACTCTTCTGTGGCTCCCTGCATGCTGGCGGCCCTGACCTGTATTCCTTTTGACATAAGGCCCTTGATTATCTTTTTCCCTTTCCATTTTTTTAGCGCGGCCCTTCTGCTCATTGCCCTGCCGGCTCCATGACAGGCG
>JALVVK010000108.1 GCA_027023445.1 Deltaproteobacteria bacterium
CCATTTTTTCAATGTCATAGGTAGCTATGGCAGTCTGATCCGCGAGACGCCGGATTTCCGTGGCAACAACGGCAAACCCGGCTCCGTATTCCCCGGCTTTTTCCGCTTCTATTGCGGCATTCAGTGAAAGCAGATTTGTCTGGTCCGCCACCTTGTTTATGGTCTGGATAACACCAGCTATATTTCCAGCCTTTTCACTCAGGATGGCAAATTTTGAAACGATGGACTGGGTCGCATCTTCCATTCTGCCCATGGCCTCATTTATGCGGGAGAGGCCTGCATGTCCATCTGCTGCCCCCTGAGCTGTATCCTTGGTCAGGCGGGTCACGTTTTTCATGGTATCCAACAGGCTCGATGCGGTGGCGGCAATCTGGCTGGTAGATGCGGCGATCTCGTTGGCTATGGCTGCCTGCTCATTAGTGGATGATTCCTGTTGCTTGATTATCGCAGCTATTTCCGTGATGGCACTTGTAATTTTGATCCCCGCCTGGGAGACCAGTTCTGAGACATAATCCGACATCCGGTTGAATCCATCTATCAATATGCGGAATTCATCGTTCCTGTCATATTCAAGGCGTTGGGTCAAATCTCCTTTTCTTACCTTTTCCATGGCCTTTGCCATCTTGGACAGAGGTTCATTGATACCGCGAATCAATATCAGACCGGCGGATAGGGATACAGCAAGGCCCACAAGGATGGTAATAAGAAACGCCGTTTTCGAGATAAAATACCACATCTGTGCCTTTTCATATGATTCCTTTGCGTCGGCCAGAGTGCCTGTAATCAGGGCCTGTATCTGCCTGTGGATATTGTCAAAGGTCCTATGAAGTTTTTCCTTTTTGATATAAAATAAAAGGTTTTGTTTCTTTTTTTTCTCTGCTATCTGGACAAGATTTTTTATTTTGGGTTTGCTGTCTCGCATAAGAGACTTCAGGGTGACAAGATTTTGTCCCTGTTTGCCATTTTCTATATCCCTTGCCGTAAGCAGAAAATTATTCCATAGATCGTCCAGTTTATTTTCAGCATTCTTCATGCTATTCAGGCCATCATCCCATGCCACCTGTCCGATCAGGATTCTGTCCGCGGTTCCGAGAAGCTTCCCTGTTAATATGTAATCAATATCCCGTAATTTTTTCAGGGAAAGAACCTGCTGGGAGTACACAGAGGTAAGGGCTGAATTCGCAAAGTACATTCCTGTCAGGCCTCCCACCCCGGCAGCCATAAGCAATGCCAGCAAAAAGCATACGAAGCATCCCAGACGCCACTTAACACTTAAATTTTTCATGCCATCACCCTTTAATACAGAGGATTTACAGCTTATGATCCATAATTCATGTTGTGTTTTGTATCCTTAAAATTTAATCGGAATAAAGGGTGGATTTTCTTAAACCAAAATTATGAATTGATTCAGGGAATACCTTATGCGGAAAGAAGATTATTGACCCGTGTTTTTCAGAGCGTGGCCGCATCAGGAGAATTTCAGGGAATTGCCATTCAGCCTTTTTCCGAAAAATGCGTTCCGGCAGTTGGATGTTCAGCCGGAGGTCTGATGGAAGGAGGCTGACAGGCCTGCATCTAATGTGCGGTTTTCCCAGGGTTAT
>JALVVK010000109.1 GCA_027023445.1 Deltaproteobacteria bacterium
ACCAATCAATACATATTCATTAGGATCATTGGCAAGCCTGCCCCCGGTAAGTACCTTCTTCGCCACATCAATTCTTCTCATTGTCCACCAATTCAGCCAGTTGCCAGAAAAACATCGCGTTGTACAGCTTGAAGCAAGACAGGCAGCCCTTTCATGTATGGTTGGAGTTGAAGGATCGTCCACCACATCCCCTGAAACGTAAAAATAGTGCTTACTATTGTCGTACTTGTAACACTTGTCAGGGTTGAAAAGGCCATAATATTTTTTACCTGGCTCGTAACCCGTCCAGGCAGTCATTAAGTATGAGCAGCGTTCCCCCCTAACTTCATGATATGCGAATTCGTTCATGCTCCCTGAATTATCCAGAATAAAAAGTACATTTGGTTTGGCTGAACCCGTTACAAAAGGCGGTGTGGCACAATAGTCTCCCATGGATGCATAGGTAGTTGAATACTGAGAAAAAAACATGGCAAAGCCAAATAAAATCGCTGCGGTTAACTGTCTTTTCATTTTTTATTCTCCGGAGAAGCCTTTTTTCGGATTTCGGATAATGAAAATTTCATTTATTTTTCTACAGATTTTATTACAAGTTTCAGGAGAATACGGCCTTTTTTATAGGAAAGTTCTTCCATATCCTGCGCTTCTATATATTCAATATCCACCACATCCCCTATATGAATCCTATCCAGTGAAATAGGTTTGTATTCCTGATCATATAGTTTTGTTCTTCGTGAAATCATGTATAATTTCTGGTCAAGGCTTAAAATTCCCTCTTCACTTACACCTGTTACCGTAAGACCATGCAGGGAAATACCCTGAGGAATAGCTTTTTCATTAAACAGCCTGTTCTCCATGTTTGAATTTTCAGGAGGATTCGCAGAAACAACCAAAGGAAATCCACAAAGCAACACCAAAAAAACAGCAGACAATATATCTCTCGCCATATCATCCTCTTCATTTTCATTGCTTTCCAAAAGGGTTGATAAATAAAAAAACCATTTGTTAAAGTAAATCGGTATTTACCTGGAATGATTAAAATGCAATACAGATACCAAAAATATTTTTTTGTATTTATTTGTAAAATCATTAAGTTAAATAAAAACAGAAAAATATTGATTTCATATCTTATGTAAGACCATTCATGGTATGTAAACTGTTTTTACATAGAGGAACTTTTAATGCTTTTGTATTAAAATCCGAACCAGAACCTGCAAGTTCTTGGATGCGAAGCAGCGCTTAACATTAAAATTTAACGTGAAAATAACTCATAGCTCATATGTCATGGTTTTAAGAAACAAGGTGATTTTTGTGACTGTCACCTATGAGCCATGAGCCAACTTTCATGTTCAGGGGGGCAAGGCATCACGTTGCATGAAAATTTGGTTGAAAAATTTTACTCCCTGACTAACTTACGTTGTATTTTTACGCCTTTGACATGGCCATTCTTTTTGTCATTTTATGTCGTATAATTAACAATTAAAAACTACCTGGATTAATTAATCGGTCTGAAGGGAAACAATATGCTGGAAATAAAATTTATCAGAGATAACAGTGAATTAGTCAAAAAATCCATTATTAACCGTGGTTATGATTTTGATCTTGATATTTTTTTACAGAAGGATCTGGAAAGAAGGAATCTTATCCAGCAGGTTGAATCCCTTAAAAACAAAAAAAACATTGTTTCAGATCAAATAGGAATGAAAAAAAGGGCTGGAGAAGATGTTTCCGACCTTATAACCGAAATGAAGGAGGTTAGTGCCCTTATAAAAGAGCTTGACGGCAAATTATCCATGACCAGGGATATCTTGAACAACCTTCTTCTTTCAATTCCTAACATTCCTCATCAGTCAGTACCGGTCGGAAAGGACGAAAATGATAACGTAGTAGTAAAAAGGTGGGGAGATATTCCGGATTTTGACTTTACTCCTCGGCCTCATTGGGAAACAGGGGAAAAACTTAACATTCTGGATTTTAAACGGGCATCCAAGATCACGGGCGCGCGTTTTACTGTTTATTTTGGTCTCGGAGCCAGGCTTGAGCGGGCCCTCATTAACTTCATGCTTGATTTACATACAAAATTTCATGGATATAAAGAGGTGTTACCTCCGTTCATAGTTAATGAAACATCCATGACCCGTACTGGGCAACTTCCAAAATTCAAGGAAGACCTGTTTAAACTGGAAGATTGGAATTATTACCTTATACCTACGGCCGAGGTACCGGTTACCAATCTACATAGCGATGAAATGCTGTCAGAAAAAGAACTTCCCAAAAAATATGTTGCTTATACTCCTTGTTTCCGATCAGAGGCAGGATCATATGGAAAGGATACGAGGGGTATTATTAGACAACATCAATTCAATAAGGTTGAATTAGTAAAACTGTCTCATCCTGATAATTCATATGAAGAACTCGATTCTCTGTTGCTTGACGCAGAAGAAGTATTACAAAGGTTGAATCTGCCATACAGGGTAATAGAACTTTGCACAGGCGATCTTGGTTTTTCTGCCAGTAAAACATTTGATATTGAAGTATGGCTTCCCGGACAGAACCGTTTTTGCGAAATATCATCATGCAGTAATTTCGAGGAATTCCAGGCAAGACGTTCAAATATCAGGTTTAAACCCAAGGAAGGAAGAAAATCCTGTCTGGTGCATACATTAAATGGATCTGGCCTGGCAATAGGAAGAACAGTTGCCGCTATACTTGAAAATTATCAACAAAAAGATGGGAGTGTAATTATCCCTGAGGAATTACGTCCTTATATGGGTGGAGTGGATTTAATAAAATCATTTTCTTGATTTTATTTATAAATTTTAATAGTTATATAAACTATAAATCTCCAAGAATAATATCTTTTATCTCACTGAAATGTTTCACGTGAAACTCTGCTTCCAACTCCTTATTTTTATATGCGATGAGGGGTAGCCCTGATCTACAGGCTACTTCCTCATCCACCTTTGAATCACCTATATAGATAGCGTTATTTTTATCTTCTAAAAAATAATCCAGAATTTTAAAAACCCCCTCCGGATCAGGTTTTGGTTTTTCCACATCCATCGCACAAATAATTAAGTCAAACCACCGTGTCAAATCAAACTCTTCAATCAACCTTGGCATAGTCGTACTTCTATTAGTGGAGACAGCGGTTTTTACCGAAAAACTGCGTATTGTATATAATGTTTCCAAAACACCCGGCTCTATTTCCATAAGGGGTATAAATTGGGAATAATCAAGTGTGGAAGCGTATTCAGCCGCCTTCATAAAATCATTATTATGGGGAAAAAGATATCTCAGGGCATTCCGGGCCGTATGCATATGAACGTAAGAAAACTGATCCTCAGTCATCTCTGATTTACCCATGAATTTTAATATTTGGTTATAATACGCATAATTAGCCTTTGTGGAATCGAAAAGCACACCATCACAATCAAAAATAGCGAGCTTATACCTCATTGATCCAACCTTTTTACTATATTCCTCATAGATAATCCTTTTAACGTAACACCTGCCGGAATATTTTTACTCTGGATTAAAACCTTGTGAGATTCACCCATTCCCTGAGGTAAAAACAACATTTTTAAAGCTGCCCGTTTTTCTGAAAAAGGTTCCAGGTCATCTCCAAGCTCCTTTAAAGTGGATTCCACATCCAAACCAGCCAGAAATGCCCACTGTGAAGTATAACCCAATGTACAAAAACCAACCTGCTGACCCCATTTATGCAGATCAGTAAAATTCACATGAGCGGTTATATCCTGATCTCCCGGACAACACATAACATTCTCGTTAACAGTTTGGCCACGATAGGCCAGTAAAGTTCCCCTATTACGGGCCGGATGAAAATACTCTCTTGCCGTATGACCATAATCTATTGTTAAAATAAAACCCTTATTCATTACAGAGGAAAGCTTATCTATCCATTTCCTGATTTCAAGATTAACTTCGGTACGATAACCATCTTCGAAATCCAGTCTGATGTCAGCAAAATATTCTGTAAGTTCACTTGAACTGGGACTATCCAGGCAATATCTAAATCCTTCAAGATGATTACCACACACATAAACCTCTAAGAAGCGGTTATTTTGGTACTCCATTAAATGTACAGGAAAGGCATCCAGCAGCTCATTGGAGAGAAAACATCCTGAAAAAGGGGGCAATTCAGCAATATCTGGTATAAAAACAACCTTATCTCTAAAATTATTTAGACATTTTCTCTGGAAATTCTTCAAATTTTCCAAAGGCTCTATTATCACATAGGTGATATAATCAAAAATTTCTTTATCTGATAGATATGTAAGTATATCCCTTGCCAAAAATCCTGAACCTGCTCCCATTTCAACCAGTTTGAAATCTGCGCGACCTGCAATTTCCCACATCTGCATAATCTGACGCGCCAAAAGTGCTCCAAAAAGGGCGTGTGTATGAGGACTGGTTACAAAATCACCTCTGCCACCAAAAGGAAAAACATGCCTGGAATAATATCCGTATTTGGGATGATATAAAGCTATCTGCATAAAATCCCTGAAAGTTATTTTATGCCTCTCCTTGATTAAGTTATCTATTTCAATGGAAAGCTCTTTCATAATGTGTTAAATTTGGCCTTTACAAAGGATTTTTTTATTTTTTTTAAAAAAGAAAATAATTATACCTTTGACCTGAGATAACTTACAAGCACCAGATATCAAAATTAAAAATTTTCCGTTTTTAGGAAATCTTGTTAAAAAAACAGTTGAAAATGATGTTAATAATATTGTTGAAAAATTTCTTTTAATAAAAAGTTGTATTTTTTATCTTTGGTTCACTTAAAAACCAACAATAATATATTTAAATATTTTATTGAAAAAATTCTTTTTTTTTAGTTATCAACAAAATAATCATAATAATATTATTATTTTTTTTATAAATATATATATAAATAAAGAGGTACTTCTTCTCATGCTCGATATTGTTGTTAATAAAAATGATATTATCAAACCACTGACAAAGGTGCAGGGAATAGTGGACAAAAAAAACATAATGTCCATTATAAATAATGTTTTTATTTATACGAGCGATGACAGGTTATTTATAGAAGCAACCGATCTTGAAATAAGTTACAGAGGAAGTATTCCATGCCGGATATCAGACCAGGGAGCTATTACTGTTAATGCTACTAAATTATATGAAATAATAAAAGAATTTCCTTCAGACGATTTACATCTTATAGAAGATGAAAATAACTGGGTGGAAATTTCTTTAAGCGACCAGTTACTTTTCAAAATAGCCGGGCTTCAGCCTGACGATTATCCACGATTCCGTCATATTAACATGGAAAACAGTATTACTGTTTTATCCAATAAATTGAAAACCATGGTAAACAAGGTAATATTTTCTTCCTCAAATGAGGATCAGAAATTCGCCCTTTCAGGTATTTTTATGGAAACCGTGAAAGACAATGACAATGAACCGTGTAAGTTGCGCATGGTTACCTCTGATGGACACAGATTGACGTTAAAAGGTACAGTTATTGAGGACAAAATAGGCTTTAGTATAAATCCAGGCGTTGTTTTGCCAAAAAAAGGAGCCAATGAAATAAGAAAGTTTCTTAGCGACGAGGAAAATATACTTTTCGGAATTGATGAAAATTTCTGTTATTTGAAATCCGAAAAAGACCAGCTTGTTATTCGCCTTGTAGATGGTAAATTTCCAGATTATAAATTAATTATTCCTGAAAACAGGGATAGGTTTTTCATTTTCCAGAAAAACATTATTTATAACGCATTGAAAAGAATATCAATATTTTATTCTGATACTGAATTTAAGGGTGTAAAGGCGGCGGTCGGCAAAAATGTCCTTGAACTGGAATCTCTCAATAAAGAAATAGGAGAGGCAAGGGAAATATTACCCATAGAGTATGAAAAAGAGCCATTTGAATTTGCCTTTAACGCAAAATATCTCATAGACGCTCTTTCAGTAATGGAATCAGATAAAATAAGGGTTACTGTTAATGATGCTGACTCTCCCTGTCTGGTTGAGGGAGAGGATGACTCTGATTTTCTTGCTCTTATAATGCCTATGACCATATTGGATGATGAATAGAGAATAGAAAAACAAGGGGTTTTTCCAGTAATGACAGATAACACTACTAAGAATTCAGAACAACAGCAGTACGGCGCCAGGCAGATAAAAGTGCTTTCCGGCCTTCTTGCGGTAAGAAAACGTCCGTCTATGTATATTGGAAATACTGCCTCAGAGGGACTGCATCATCTGGTCTATGAGGTGGTTGATAACAGTATTGATGAAGCGCTTGCCGGCTACTGTTCAAAGATTGAACTGACTCTCCATGAAGATGGCACAGCTACGGTGGAAGATAATGGGAGAGGTATCCCTGTAGATATTCATCCCACAGAGGGGATACCAGCCCTTGAGCTTGTCATGACCAGGCTTCACGCAGGAGGAAAGTTTGATCATCAGACCTATAAGGTGTCCGGCGGCCTGCATGGAGTGGGTGTTTCCGTGGTTAACGCCCTTTCAGAATTCTTAAAGGTGGAGGTCTACAGAAACGGAAAAATATATTTTCAGGAATATTTCAGAGGTGAATCATCCGGTCCCATAAGGATTATAGGAGATACAAACAAGACAGGAACCAGAGTCACGTTTAAGCCAGACAGTGAAATTTTTCAGGAAACAACCGAATTCAAATATGAAATACTTCAGGCCCGAATGAGGGAGCTGGCCTTTCTGAATCCCAATGTAAAGATAAAGATAAGAGATGAAAGAACTGAGACAGAAAATGAATACCATTTCAAGGGAGGTCTTGTCTCATTCGTAGAATACCTAAATAAAAACAAGGAATTAATTCATGAAGAACCAATAGCTATTTCCGGTGAAAAAGATGGCGTACAGGTTGACGTGGCATTTCAGTATACCGGTGGTTACACGGAAAAAATTTCAAGTTACGCAAATAATATTCGCACAAAGGAAGGTGGCACGCATGTGGCCGGGTTTAGGCAGGCTTTGACCAAATGTCTCAATAAATACGCAAGCGACGACATTGTTCCCAAAAAACTGAGAGAAAAAATGGAAGGGGATGATGTAAGGGAGGGAATAACATGTGTCATTTCTGTACGGGTGCCAAACCCACAGTTTGAAGGCCAGACAAAAACCAAACTGGGAAACAGCGAAGTAAGATTCATAGTGGCTTCGATAGTTCACGAAAAATTAAGTACTTATCTTGAAGAAAATCCATCCGTGGCAAAAAAAATACTGACCAAGGCTGTTCAGGCGGCAAGGGCCAGAGAGGCTGCGAAAAGGGCAAAGGAACTTGCCAGAAAAAAGGGTGCCGGACAGGATATGATGATGGCCGGCAAGCTTGCTGAATGCCAGGAAAAAGATCCTGTAAGGAGAGAAATCTTTATAGTGGAGGGTGATTCGGCCGGTGGAAGCGCCAAGCAGGGTAGAGACAGGAGATTTCAGGCTATACTGCCCCTTAGAGGTAAGATTTTAAATGTTGAAAAGGCAAGGTTTGACAAAATGCTTGCCAGTGAGGAGATAAGGCATCTCATCGCGGCCCTTGGTACGGGTATAGGTACGGAAGAGTTTGATCCTGAAAAGGTAAGATACCACAAGATTATAATTATGACGGATGCCGATGTGGACGGCGCTCACATCAGGACCCTTCTGCTTACCTTTTTTTATCGTCAGATGGCCTCCCTGGTAGAGAGCGGTTACCTTTATGTGGCCCAACCTCCGCTATTCAGGGTGGCGTCAGGAAAGAAAAAGGAAATATTTATTAAAGACGAGGCCCAGTTAGATAAGTTTCTTTTTGAAAGATCCATGAAGGATCTGAGTGTAAGGGTAGAGGGCTGGGATTACTCCCTTTCAGGTGAAAAACTGGCTGATTTTTTGACCAGTCTGGCCACCTTTGAGGAACTATTGAACAATATTGATAGAAAGGGCTGGTGGAAAGAGCTCCTGCTTGATCTGCTGGATTTCAATCTTGTATCCATGGAACAGCTTAAAGACTACGATTTCATGGAGAAATTAAGAAAAACCCTTGCGATAAAGGAATATAAAACCGGGAGACTTAAACCTTCTGATGGAGAATCGTCGATCTATGAACTGGATGTTGCGAGAAAAGATCTTGCCTATCTTACGGCCAGAATCGGTGAAGATCTTATAAGGATGCCTGAATACCGAACACTGGTTAAGGTTTTTTCCTCTATTGAGTCAACAATAAACCGCAGAATTCAGGTAACCTTAAAAGAAGGGGATAAAGAACTCTTTTTCAATAACCCAGAGGAGTTACTTAATTTTGTCAGGGAGCAGGGAAGAAAGGGACTTAACATTCAAAGATATAAAGGCCTTGGCGAGATGAATCCAGACCAGCTCTGGGAGACCACTATGGATCCGGAAAAAAGGTCTCTACTTAAGGTAACTGTTCAGGACATAGATGAGGCTGAAAGATTATTCACTACCTTGATGGGTGAAAAAATAGAACCAAGGCGTGAATTTATTCAAACACATGCCCTTGAAGTCCAGGAACTGGATATTTAGTTCAAAAAAACAACCGCACGGAGGATGATATGGAGTGTCAGAAGGAACGCAATCTCGAAAGATGCAATTGTACATATGAGCCTTGTCCGAGAAAGGGAATATGCTGCGAATGCCTGAAATATCACCTGAAAATGCGACAACTGCCAGGATGTTGTTTTCCTGACGATGCCGAACGCACCTATGACAGAAGTTTTGAGCATTTTGCAAGGCTGGTTCAGGAAGGACGCCGCTGATTTCTTAAGGGGGCCTGCCTTACAATTTATTTATTGATCACTAAAGTATCAGGAGACTATTTTACCAACAAGATCATATTGATATGAATCAATAATTTTTACAGTTACAAATTCTCCCGCGTTACAGAAACCCTCGTTTATATAAATAGTGCCATCCACTTCAGGCCCCTGGTGCTGTGATCTTCCCGCCAGAAGCAACTCTGTTTCCTCACAGGTTCCTTCCACCAGAACCTTCATGGTGCGGCCAAGAAAGCGCCTGTTTTTATCCTCTGATATGCGGGACTGAATCGTCATAATTTCATTTTGTCTTGATTTTGCGATTTCCCCCGGTACCTTGTGGCCCATCTTATGGGATGCGGCCTCGCTTTCATCCGAATAAGTGAAGCAACCGACATGATCAAACTGCCATTTTTGTATCATTTCCTTCAATATTTCAAAATCATCATTGGATTCCCCGGGAAACCCCACCATTACAGTAGTTCTGAGCGAGGCATCAGGAATAATTGATCTGATTTTTGAAACGAGATTATCAATATCGGTCAATGAATATCCTCTGCCCATCAGTTTCAGAATACGATTACTTGCATGTTGGATTGGAATGTCCAGATATCGGCACACCGAAGGATTGTCGGCGATGGCTTTTAAAAGATCCTCAGTAATTTTGCCTGGGTGTAGATACATGAGACGAATCCAGTCTAAATCTGTTTCACGTGAAATAGCGGTTACAAGCCCGGGAAGATCGGTTCCGTCCCACTGGTAGGCGGTCAAATCCTGCGCAACAAGAGTGAGCTCCTTTACACCCTGATCGCAGAGTCTGCGGGATTCGTCAATCAATTCCATGAAATCCGATGAACGATAAGGACCTCGCAGACGGGGAATAAGACAGTAGGTGCACCTGTTTGAACAGCCATCAGCCACCTTGAGATAGGCTCTCCAGGGTGGAGTGGAGACGATTCTGGACACAATGTTCTGTTTGCCGCAGGGTATTTCTTCAATCAATCCAAGCCGCAAAAGCATGGAATCTATTCGGTATGATCCGGGGGTTCCACCCCATAAATCAACCTCAGGAATTTCTGCCGACAGTTCGTCTGAGAATCTTTCAACCATACATCCAAGTACAATTATTTTTTGTTTTTCTGTTTTTATATCGCATAATTCCAGTATGGTATCGATTGATTCTTCGACGGCGTCCCGTATAAATCCACAGGTATTCACAATAAGGATGTCTGCTTCATGCGGATCTGCTACCAGTCTTGCCTTTGTACATAAATCCAGGATTGAACCAATGGCATATTCCGTGTCCACCCTGTTTTTTGGACAACCGAGACTGATCGCAAAGATTTTTGGATACGGGGTACGGTCCGTTGATTTGTCAGGGATCAGGGCAGCCAAGGTTTTTCAAACCTTTTGAGGAACCTGTTTTGTTTATCCACTGTAACAACCACGCTTTTTCCCTTCTGGATTTCATCATCGGAATACATGGCGTAAGAGGCAATAATTATGAGATCTCCGGGAGTCCCTCTCCTTGCCGCTCCTCCATTAAGGCAGACCGTTCCGGAGCCACGTTTTCCCGGGATAAGGTAGGTGTCGAAGCGCTCTCCGTTTGAGATGTTATATATCATTATCCTTTCAAAGGGCATCATGTTGGCCTTTTCCATAAGGCCGCTGTCCAGGGTGAGACTGCCTTCATAGTCGAGGTTTGCCTCGGTTACAGTGACACGGTGAATTTTTGATTTCAGCATTGAACGTAACATTTTTTGTTTACCTTAAGCCATTATTTTTAATTAAAATAACAACTTTTTGATGAACAGGCCACACATAAAAACATCCTGCCGCAGACAGATAATTAAGGAACTTAACGGATCATACCGTCAGGTATGCAACCGGTTGAACAAATAAGATAACGCGGATGTTGCGCCACGAAGATCCTTACGTTTCTCAGGATTCAAGGATTGCGTTGTCTATGAGCCTGGTTTTTCCAACATGAACAGCCAGGGCCAAAAGGATTTTTTTATCAAATACGGTCTGTTCCTCCAGGGTTTCCGGATTTCCAACAAAGATATAATCTATCTTGGTATATGGGTAAGAGAGTATATGTTCATTAACAGCTTTTTTTATTTCAGCCCTTGATTTACAGCCATTCTTTACCATGTTTTCAGCTATCTTTATGGCGTTATACAGGCAAAGAGCGGATTTACGTTCATCCTTGGAAAGATAGGCATTCCTGGAACTCATAGCCAGGCCGTCAGGCTCTCTGATTATTGGATGGGTTACAATCTTTACAGGAATATTAAGATCTTCAACCATGCGTTTGATTACCTGGACCTGCTGGTAATCCTTTAGCCCGAAGACCGAAAAATCCGGCTGCACGATATTAAAAAGTTTTAAAACAACCGTCGCAACCCCTCTAAAGTGTCCTGGCCTGAACGCGCCGCAGAGTCCCTGTGATATATCCGTAACCTCTACCCATGTCTGAAATCCAGGGTGATACATTTCTTCGGCATCCGGAAAGAATATGCAGTCAACATCATGTTCGGTTGCAAGATACTTATCTTTTTCAAAGTTCCTGGGGTATCTGTCAAGGTCTTCGTTTGGACCGAATTGAGTGGGATTTACAAAAAGACTCACCACCACCCTGTCTGCCATCGAGCGCGCCTTATCCATGAGCGCAAGATGCCCTTGATGAAAAAATCCCATTGTGGGAACCAGACCTATTATATAATCCCTGGAGCGCCATTCGAGGGAAAGGGCCTTCATTTGATCAACAGTTCTTAATACTTTCATTAAAATCTAATCCTTACATTTTTCATCCGCTGAACAGACACCACCATCCTGCCCGTTGGAAAAATCAGAGAAATGTTCTTCATAGAGGGGGTTATAACTGAAACACACGTCCTTTACGTAGCTTATAATGTTTTTATCTCCCTGTATAAAAGTAATTCCATTGAAGTCCTTGGCGAGGAGTACGGGAATTTTTTCTATTCCAAGCAGCTTTAAGACGGTCCGGTTGATAGATGGATTATAAGATGGAGCAAGAGAAAGGTCCGGAAGCAGCTTTTTGTCAACACGTGAAATCGGGTTGAAATGAAATTCACATCTTGAACATCCTTCAAGCGCGTCAATTACCTTTTTGCAGTGGGAACAGTCCTTGGAAAATATCAGATAAACCTGTTTTACCGGGCTGGAACAGGTTTTTATGGCATATGTACCGAGATCAAGCCCCATCCCTGGAAGATTTGCAGGTATTACATCAAACCTTAATAGGCTGAACACAATAAGTTCCACACAGAAAAAACTTGCTCCATACAATAGAACCTGTTTTTTCCGGAGCAGAATCAACAAAAAGATCAAGGCACATACCATGAGACAGTATGAACACAGGGTTTTGGCCACAAAAAGCTGAAATCCTACAAGGACGCCCTCGGAAACAGCCCCTGAAATAAGCAGTATGTCTATAAGGCGAGAGAGAGACGGGTGGTTTTTTTCTGCCACAGACAGGATAACGATAGATAAAAAAAAGCATAACCCCAGCAAATTAAAAAAAACAGGGGAAACCAAAAGCAGATCTTCAACGATTCTGCAGCCGTTGTTCAGGCAGATAATTTCCCCTTTTCCAAGAAGCATGGAGAGTTGAAAAAGGATAAGAAGACAGGCAAGGGCCGATGTAATCCACAAATTAGAGCATTTTTCTTTGTTGTTTCCTTTGATTTTTTTCATATATGACAGCCAGCTCCATTTTTAAGGGTGTTAAGGAAATCGGGTTGCCGGAAAGTCTAATCCATGTAAGTCAGGGACGGATTTTAACTCTCTTTTTCCTGTCCCGAAAGACTGTGGTGGGGAGCCAGTTTCGGCTACACCGAAGGCTTTTATATTTTTTTTGGTGGAATGAGTCACCCGGCGCATAATCCGGGTTGAAAACCTTAACCTGCCTCATTAAACTGCCTGTATGACTATAAAAGAACTTGCCAAAAACAATACAGTATCTCCATTGATAAAGCGATGTGCCGAATCAGAGGGTATTTCTCCTGAAAAGTTGTCCCGCCTTGTGGCTCAGGGAAAGGTAGTGATTCCACAAAACAGGCATCAGGAGCTTTCCAGGCCGGTTGCGATTGGAACCGGACTTTCAACCAAGGTAAATGCTAATATCGGCACATCAAAGGATCATCCTGAACCGGAACCAGAGCTTGAAAAATTAAAGGCCGCCCTGGATGCCGGGGCGCATACCATAATGGATCTTTCAACCGGTGGTCCGATAAAGGAAATTCGCCGGGTCATCAAGGAACATTGTCCGGCGCCTCTGGGCACTGTTCCAATATACCAAGCTGCTGTTGAAACCGTTGAAATCCATAAAAAATCCGTGTGTGAAATGGACGTAAGCGATCTTTTCAGGGTCATAGAGGAGCAGGCTCTGGAGGGTGTTGATTTTATCACTGTGCACTGCGGGCTTACCCTTGAGGCGGTTAAAAGACTGCGTTCCAGGGAACGTTACATGGGTGTGGTCAGCCGGGGAGGATCGTTCATTCTTGAGTGGATGATGTACAACAACAGGGAAAATCCCCTGTATGAACATTTTGACGACCTTCTCGCCATTGCCAGGGAGCATGAGGTTACTCTAAGTCTGGGAGATGGGCTCAGGCCCGGCTGTCTGCATGATGCCACAGACGGAGCGCAGATTCATGAGCTTATAATTCTCGGTGAACTTACACTCAGGGCCTGGGAGGCAGGCGTTCAGGTCATGATAGAAGGACCGGGGCATATGTCCATGGACCAGATTCCATCGAATATGCTTTTGGAAAAACGTCTGTGTCATGAGGCGCCGTTTTATGTTTTAGGCCCACTGGTGACGGATATTGCCCCTGGGTACGATCATATCACAAGCGCCATAGGCGGTGCCATTGCGGCCGCCTCTGGTGCTGATTTTCTTTGTTATGTTACACCAGCAGAGCACCTGCGTCTTCCTACTCTGGAAGATGTCAGGGAAGGTGTAATAGCGTCGAGAATAGCGGCGCATGCGGCTGATATAGTCAAGGGTGTACCTGGCGCGCTTGAAAAGGACCGTCAGATGGCCATTGCGCGTCACAGCCTGGATTGGGAAACACAGACAAGGCTTTCCATAGATCCGGAAAAGGCAAGGCGTTTCAGGGACGAGGGGGGAACATATCACGGGAAGACCTGTACAATGTGCGGGGAATACTGCGCGATAAAGACCTACCGAAGGGCCATGAAAATGGATCAGGAATAAAGTGGACATGTTTTCAGGTACACCTTAGTGGAAAGACCCGTTGTTCTTACAATAGCCGGTTCGGATTCAGGCGGTGGCGCTGGTATACAGCAGGATCTGAAGATTTTTACAGTGCTTGGAGTTTATGGTGCCAGTGTAATAACCGCCCTGACCGCTCAGAATACCCTTGGGGTGCAGGCCGTTGAGCAGGTATCCCCGGAATTTGTCAGGCGGCAACTGGATGTTATATTTCAGGATCTGAGGCCTGCGGTGGCAAAGACAGGAATGCTTTTAAACGCGGGTGTAGTGAAAGGGGTTGCAGACATCCTTTCACGTCAAGCCGATACAATTCTGGTTATAGATCCTGTCATGGTGTCAAAAAACGGTCACAGGCTGCTTGATGACGAGGGGGTGACCGCGTTAAGGGAACACCTTTTCCCCCTTGCCTCCATTATCACCCCAAACATCCCGGAAGCGGAGGTGCTTACGGGAATGCGTATCAGGAATTATGATGACGCACGTTCGGCAGCCATAGGCCTGAAAGGTCAGCTTTCGGGAGCATATGTCCTGTTGAAAGGAGGACACCTGGAAGACCGTAAGGATTCCCCGGACATACTGGCCGGCCCTGATGGAGTGACGGAGATTCCAGGAAAAAGATATTTAAACAGGAATACCCATGGCACCGGATGCACCCTTTCCGCCGCCCTGACAGCCTTTATTTCTCAGGGCCTCGGGTTTGAAGATGCGGCACGCCGTTCAAAAGAATTCGTGTCTCTTGCCATAAGAGCTGCCACGCCCCTCGGTGCCGGAATCGGGCCGACAGATCCCCTGGCTTTGTTAGAAAAGAATATGGCGCGTTACCAGGTGCTTGAGTCTCTTGAAAAGGCCTGGAAAATGCTGGCATCCAGGCCCGCCCGTCAACTGGTGCCCGAGGTACAGATCAATCTCGGTTATGCCCTTCCCTGGGCCGGGTCTGTTGATGAAGTGGCGGCATTTCCAGGAAGGATAGTAGGCCTGGATAATGGTGTGGCAAGAGTCAGCGGGCCGGCCTTTGGTGCCTCCAGTCATGTGGCAAGGATTATTCTTACATCAATGGCCGTTGATCCTGATTATCGTTCCGCCATGAATATCAGATATGACCGGTCATATGTCTCCAGGGCGGAAGAGCTTGGTTATGTGGTTGCGGAATTTTCAAGGCGGGACGAGCCTGAGAATTTCAGGGAGGTCGAGGGCTCCACATTGGTTTGGGGTGTAAACCGGGTTATTGGCAGGCTGGGTAAGATTCCTGATTTTATCTTTGATCTTGGAGATATGGGTAAGGAGCCAATGATCAGGGTTCTTGGGCCGGATCCGGTGGCCGTAGTGGAAAAGTCCCTGGTAGTTTCCGGCCTTGCCGAAAACAATGCCGGCCCGCACTGATTTGCGCGTCACCGTAATTATGACGTGTGAAATCATCTTTATGATATTGAACATTCAGGTTTTTAATAATGAAATCACAAAATAGAAAAACATCTGAGACCAAGAGGGAAAAGCCATGGGGCGGTCGATTCACTCAGGCCACGGATTCGCTGGTCGAGAGATTTACCGCGTCAGTACATTATGACTGGAGGCTTTACAGACACGACATCCGGGGCAGCCGGGCCCATGCCCGCATGCTGGCCCGAAGAGGTATTATAGGCCAGGATGATCTTGAGGCCATAATAAAGGGTCTTGACGAAATCGAACATGAGATTGAGCAGGGAGTGTTTCGGTGGAGGCAGGATCTCGAAGATGTGCACATGAATATTGAGCGCGCCCTTGTTGAAAAGGTCGGTGAGCCCGGAAAACGCCTGCATACGGCAAGAAGCAGAAACGATCAGGTGGCGCTTGACGTAAGAATGTATCTCAGGGACGAGATGGGGCGAATTGACCGTTTGCTTGCCTGTCTTCAGGGGTCTTTTGTAGCCCAGGCAAAGGCCCGTTCCGATTTGCTGATGCCGGGATACACACACCTTCAGCGCGCCCAGCCCGTGCTGTGGGCGCATCATATGCTGGCCTATTTTGAGATGTTTAAAAGGGATCGCCAACGGCTGAAAGATCTTCTGAAACGTGTAAATTTATGTCCCCTTGGTTCCGCCGCCCTTGCCGGAACAGGTTTTCCAATAGACAGGGAGACCGTGGCCCGTGAGCTTGATTTTGACGGGGTTACGGCAAACAGTATGGACGCGGTGGGAGACAGGGACTTTATAATAGAATTTCTGGCGGCCTCCAGCCTTATCATGGCCCATTTAAGCCGTTTGTCCGAGGAGATGGTCCTGTGGTCGTCCTCAGAGTTTTCCTTTGTTGATCTTCCGGACAGTTTCTGCACAGGCTCTTCAATTATGCCCCAGAAAAAAAATCCAGATGTCCCTGAGCTTGTCAGAGGAAAAACCGGTCGGGTTTACGGTCATTTAATGGGGTTGCTTACCACGCTCAAGGGCCTTCCCCTGGCGTATAACAGGGATCTTCAGGAGGACAAGGAGGCCCTTTTTGACACCATAGACACTGTAGCCATGTCCATAGAGGTAATGATCGGTGTGGTGTCCGGAATGAAACCGAGGCGGGACAGGCTTGCCAGCGCAGTGAAAACCGGTTTCCTTACAGCCACGGATCTGGCTGATTACCTTGTTGGTAGGGGAGTTCCTTTCAGGGAGGCGCATCGTATAGTAGGGCAGGCGGTTGCCATGTGCGTTGAGCAGGGAAGGGAGCTTACCGATTTGTCGCTGGCTGAACTCAAAGAGCTTTCTCCTCTGATAGAACAGGATGTTTTTGATGTGCTTGCACCCGAGGGTTCCGTCGGGTCAAGAAATGTGCCCGGGGGTACAGCCCCGCACCAGGTAAAAACGGCCATATCACGGGCAGAGGACTGGCTGAACGACAATGGCGCCTTATAATTTTTTTGGCAGGTTTTTTTCCCTTGTCCTTTTAGGTTTTTTTTCCATGGGGCTTATATCCTGTGGAAGAAAGGCCCCTCCGGTTCCTTTGGGAACATTGCGGCCTCAACCAATAAGCGATCTTGGTTTCCGGGTGACGGAAAAGGGGATAGAGCTTAAATGGAGCGTTCCCGTAAGAAATATAGATGGAAGTCCCCTTACATGGATAAAGGGTTTTCGCCTTTACAGGGCTCGGGTAGCCGCGGAAAACGCATGTGAAACCTGTCCCCCGGAGTTTGAAAAACCGGTATGGATACCCTTTGGAGCCAAACCTTCTGTTGGTCAGACAATAACCTATGAAGACAGAACGGTCAGGCCCGGCGTGATTTATACCTATATGGTAATCACGGACAAGGGCTGGCTGTGCACCAGTGACTCCTCGAACCTGATTTCTGTCGCCTGGCATGTGCCACCGGGTGTTCCCGGCAATCTTTCCTATCGCCTTTCCGACCAAGGTATCAGGCTTTTTTGGACCAAACCCAATACATGGGCAGATGGTACGCCCCTGGATCAGAAGGTGTTTTACCGGGTATACAGATCCAAACAGGGCTTCGGTACATGGAAACTCGTATCGGATTCCAGGGAAGATACGGAATTTGTTGATCTCACTGCCAAAAGGGGCTGCGAGTATCTTTACGCTGTTTCCGCGGCAATCACTTTTCACGGCACCCTGATAGAAGGGAACAGGACCGGCACGGTTCATGTTCTTTTCAGGGATATAATTTCACCTTCAAGGCCGCAGGGGCTCACAGCCGATTTTAGCAGAGCAGGGGTTGAACTCCTGTGGCAGGAAAATTTTGAGCATGACCTGGCTGGTTATCACGTGTACCGTAAGGATCAGAACGGTATTATATACAGACTTGATCATATACCTGTGCGTGTGTCCAGATTCCTGGACCGCACAAGGTTGCGGCCCGGAACCTATGTTTACTGGGTAACGGCCCTGGACCGGGCTGATCCACCCAATGAAAGTCCGCCGTCCAAACCGGTAACGGTTACCATTACTCCCTGAGTCCCTATGGATACGTTTTTATACTCCTTTTACCCGACGTGCCGGTTATCGTGAAAATAGTTGAAAGTTTCAAGGCTCAAAGTAAAAGATTAACGATATGATTTCAGACTTATTGCTTTGAGCCAACTTTCATGTCCAGGGGTGCGGAGAACCACTCAGCATGAAAGTTTTAAGGGAGAGATACTTTTTGATTGGTGAGGATAAATGGATCATTTTAATCTGAAAAAAGGTGAACTTTATTGTGAAGATATTCCGGTGAGTGCTATTGCCGAAAAGGTAGGAACGCCTTTCTACCTTTACAGTGAGGCAACCCTTACAAGGCACTTCAGGGTCTTTGAAGAGGCGTTCAATGCTCGGCCTCATCTGGTCTGTTTCGCGGTTAAGGCAAACGGTAATCTTTCCATACTCAATCATCTTGCGGGTCTTGGCTCCGGGGCAGATATCGTTTCGGGTGGAGAACTCTACAGGGCTCTGAAGGCCGGTATACCAGCGGACCGGATCGTTTTTTCCGGCGTGGGTAAGACAAGGGAGGAGATAGGCCGGGCGCTTGAGGCGGGCATACTCATGTTCAATGTGGAATCCCAGGAGGAGCTGGATGTCCTGGACAGTGTGGCCAGGGGGTTTGGTACAAGGGCAAGGGTAAGCCTCAGGGTAAACCCTGATATTGATCCCAAGACACACCCCTATATATCTACCGGGCTCAAGAAAAACAAGTTCGGCCTGCCCATGGGCCAGGCAAAGGAGATTTACCAGAGGGCTCAGAAGATGGAGGGTATAGATGTGAAGGGTATTGATTGTCACATCGGGTCCCAGCTTATTGAGCTTTCACCTTTTGTTGACGCCCTTGAGAAGATCAAGTCTCTTGTGTTTGAGCTTGAATCCATGGGAATTGAGCTTAAATACATAGATGTGGGTGGAGGTCTCGGCATACGATATCGGGATGAAGCCCCTCCTGAGCCGGACCGATATGCCAGGGCCATAATGTCCGGGTTGAGCGATATGCCTCACACCCTGATTATTGAGCCTGGCAGGGCCATTGTGGGCAACGCCGGAATTCTTGTAACCCAGATACTCTACACCAAGAACACCGGAGATAAGAGATTTTACATAGTGGATGCCGGAATGAACGATCTTGCCAGGCCGAGCCTGTACAAGGCATATCACCGTATAATTCCTGTGGAGGACAAGGAATCGGACGGCGTGCTGACCGACGTGGTAGGACCCATATGTGAGAGCGGGGATTTTCTGGCAAGGGAAAGGCCCATGCCGGATCTCAGGTCGGGAAGTCTGCTCGCGGTCATGAGCGCCGGGGCATATGGTTTTACAATGTCTTCCAACTATAATTCCAGGCCCAGGGTTCCTGAGGTAATGGTACATGGAAACACCTTCTGCGTGGTCCGGAAACGGGAGACCTATGAGGACTTGATAAAAAAGGAAGTTGTGCCGGATGAACAGGTTTGGAGGTCTGTATGAAAAGGGCACTGTCTTTTACAAAGATGCACGGGAGCGGTAATGATTTTATCCTGATTGATAACAGGGATAGGTTTATCAAGGCCTCTATTGCCCCAATGGTTGCGGAACGTCTCTGCCGGAGAAAATTCGGTGTTGGCGCCGATGGTCTTATCCTGATAGAGGATTCGTCCGTGGCCGATTTCAAGTGGGGGTTTTACAACGCGGACGGGAGCGAGGCTGAGATGTGCGGCAATGGGGGTCGATGTGCCGCGAGATTTGCCTTTTTAGAGGGTATAGCCCCTGATAAGCAGAGGTTTGAAACCCTTGCGGGTATTATCAGGGCAGAAGTAAACGGGAGGCAGGTAAAGCTTCAGATGTCTCCTCCAGAGGATCTAAGGCTGGATTTCAGGCTGAAGATAAGAGAGGATGAATTTAGTGTAAGCACCCTGAACACAGGTGTGCCGCATGCCGTGGTGTTAGTGGACGATATTGAGTCTGTTCCCGTGTTTGAATGGGGCCGGTTTATAAGATATGATCCCACATTTCAGCCGGATGGAACCAATGTTAATTTTGTTAAGGTGATCGATGCGCATAATATCCGGATCAGGACCTATGAAAGGGGGGTTGAGGACGAAACCCTTGCCTGCGGAACCGGAGCTGTGGCATCCGCAATCATCTGCGCGGCAAAGGGGCTTGCCGAAAGTCCGGTAGAGGTCAAAACATGGGGCGGTGAGGTCTTGACCATATATTTCCACGTTGGAGATGTGAAAGATCAGGTGGCAGACCTTGTGTTTTTGCAGGGGGACGCGGTTCTGGTATATCGTGGCAAACTGGGTCAGGATATCATGGCTTTTTTACATAAGTAATAATCCGGGTTAATGACAGGAGGTAGCGCCCTGTTTTCTAAGATCCTGGTCTTTTAAACTCTGATTTTACCAGTTCGATTTCATCCTTTCGCGTGCTGACTTCCCCATCCAGCCTGGCCGAAAGAAGCCTTTCAAGAATAACCTTGAATTCAGGCCCTGGTTTAAACCCCATTTTTTTGAGGTCTCTGCCTGTTAGCAGGGGATGCACGTCCTTTAGTTCGGTCAAAAAGCGGGATACCTTCTGTCTTGCCCTTTCATCCCTGGCCACAGCCATAAGGTGAAGCAGAAGTTCAAGCCGGATTTCCCGGAGCAGGAAAAATTTTTCGCTGGGCCTTTTGATCTGAGGAGTTGAGAGTAGTTTCAGTATCTTTAATGCCTGTGCCAGGTCTTCCACAAAAATTCGTTTTTTCGCCCCGGAAATACCCAGACGATCCACTGCCTCGGCGATCTCCTGAGGTTTCAGAACAGAGAAAAGCCCCAGTAGGTACACGATCCATTTTTTCGGTTTTTCCGGGCGGAAAAGTAGATCATACCATGCCAGGGCGTCATAGGTCTGTGCCAGGGCATCGTCCAGGACCTTGGTCATGTTCAGTGAAGGGTGTATCACGCTCAGGACCCCAAGCTCGGAAAGACGATGTATGGCAGGTCTGGGATCAGGCTCTTCCAGTATGAGGCGCAGCTCAGTGAATAGCCTTTTACCGGAAAGCCGGTCAAAGACATGGAGCCTCAGGGCATTTCCGATGAGACGCAGTGTATGTTTGCCTATTCGGAAACCGTAGCGTTGTTCAAAGCGCACGGCCCTGAATACCCTGGTGGGGTCCTCCACAAAACTCAGGCTGTGCAGTACCCTTATAATCCGATTTTTTAAGTCCCGCTGTCCGCCAAAAAAATCGATAAGGGTGCCGAATTCTTTTGGATTAAGTTTTATGGCAAGGGTATTTATGCTGAAATCCCTTCGATAGAGATCGAGTTTTATGGACGACAGGGCCACGGTTGGCATGGCAGCGGGGTATTCGTAATATTCCCAGCGGGCAGTGGCAACATCTATCTTATTTGTATCCGGCAGGATCAGGACCGCGGTCTTGAATTTTTCATGAGTACGCACCCTGGCGTTTATTTTTTCCCCAAAGGCCCGGGCAAAAACAATACCGTCACCTTCAACCACAAGGTCTATATCAAAATTGATCCTTCGAAGCAGTAGGTCTCGCACAAAGCCACCTACGGTATATACCTGAACACCGAGCTGTTCAGCTGTTTGACCGGCAATTCTCAAAAGATCCAGGATCTTTCCGGGAAGTTTTTCTCTCAGGAGGGAAGAGAGGTTTTTACGCTGTTCTCTGGATGAAACAAGGGGTTCTGGTTCCCGGGACGGATCGCCGCTCAGTATCTGGAGAAGATCTGTCCTGGTTATCACGCCGACCACATCGGTGTCATCCAGCACGGGAACAAATCTCTGACGACCCTTGACGATGATATCCTGGACCGTGCTCAATGGATCATCAGGTCTTACCGTCCTGAAATTCAGGGTCATGTATTCACTGACAGGTTCATCATCAAGGCCGTGGTAAAGCGCCTTTTGTACCGTTCGCCTGGATATTATTCCCAGGATTTTGCCGTTATCCATTACAGGAAGCACGGTAATGCCATAACGCGTTAATTCCTCCTGCACCCTTACAAGGGGCGTGGAGGGAGGCACGGAAAGAACGGGATATGACATGATATCCCTTACCTTGGGTTCTGTGCCGAGCTGGCGTTGAAGTTCGGCGATAAGCCGTTCCTCGGCTTCAACAAGTGTTACCCCTTTGAGGGTCGCCGAGGCGGCCATGGCATGTCCTCCGCCACCGAGCGCCGTAAGGACCGAGCCCACGTCCACTTTTTCCTCCCGGCTTCTGCCTACTATAAGAACCTGATCCGCCATCATGACCACTGTGAACAACACGGGAAGTTTTTGAATATCCATAAGTTCATGGGCCAGGACAGCAAAATCTTCCACATATTCATGGGTGGAGGTCTTGGCAACGGTGATGGGTATGCCGGCAAAGGTATAGGTGACACCTGTCTGAAGCAGATCATCGAGAAGTTCCACATGTTCAGGGGTGAACCTGTGACCTATTATTTCGCTCACAAGTTTGAGGTCCGCCCCTTTTCTCAAGAGCCAGGCGGCGGCCTCGAAGTCCTCGGGTGTAGTGGAGGTAAAGGTAAAGGAACCGGTATCTTCATATATGCCCAAGGCAAGGAAACCCGCCTCATCCGAGGAAATGTCAATATGTTTTTCCCTCAGGATCTGCACCATCAGGGTGGTGTTCGCTCCCACCTCCTTAACCGTTTTGAGGTCTGCGCGGATATCACCCTCCTGGGTAACATGGTGATCATATACATGCACCTCCACGTCGGGACGATCCAGCAGAGAGGCAAGCGCACCGAGGCGGTGTTTCTGGCTGGTATCCACCACCACAAGTCGGCCTACCTCCTTCAAGTCCAGGTCCTTGAGCCTGGTAACATCTATAAGATAACTTGTGGTTTGCAGGAGAAAGTCCCTGAGTCCCTTTTCCTGGGAACCCGGCAGCACTATTTTGGCCCCCGGGTACAGTTTGGTGGCGGCGAATGCAGACGCCAAGGCGTCAAAATCCGCATTCAGGTGGGTTGTAATTACGGTAATATGCTTAATGGCTTGTGGTATATGGCAGTTCAATTAAGATGAAGGGAAGGGAAACCATGCCCCTTCCCTAATAACAATCCTCATGAGACCTGTGCGTTCAGGTACCTGCGGTCGGCTGATTCGCGCGCTCAGGGTAGCTCAGGCCTTGGTCTTGAAGGGGTTTACCGTCAGCACCGGGATGTTTGCCTTCTGGACAACCTCTCTTGCCACGCTTCCAAAGAGAACTTTTTCAAGGCCTTTTCTGCCATGTGTTCCGATAACAATCATGTCCGCGTCGATTCTGTTGGCTTCCTGCAGGATTTCCTCGACCACCTCACCCATGATGATCTTTCTTCCCACGTCAGGAACATCTTCGAGCTCCTCTCGGATAAATCGATCCATGGTCTTCTCGGCTCCCTCGATAACTTTCTCTTCAAAGGTAGCGAACCAAGCCGCGCCCATATCAAAACCGGTAAAATCATCTGCTCCTCTTACAACGTGAATCAGGTGAAGCGACGCGCCCAGCTTTTCTGCCAGGAATTTGGCGAAAGGGAGAACTTTTTTGGAATTTGACGTGAAATCCACAGGGAAAAGTATCTTTTTTACCTCAATCATGGGAACCTCCTGCTGAGATTATTTCGTTGCATATAATATTTATACTATAAGACTTGTATCAGCCTTGTTCCATAGATGTCAAGGTTCCGCGTAAACCGGGCGCAAAATTTATTCGGATTGGGAGCATTTTCTGTTTGTCCCCGGTTTCGATAGTAAGTGAAGTGCGACAGATAAAGGAAAGGGGTGGCACTCGTTTTATTCTGGTTTTCATCCAGGACTATGCACCTTTCAATTTTGCCGAAGATACAAGGAATACCTGGATAAATAGTGGAAACCGTTTAACCTGGATTATGCAGCTTCTCAGGCAGTTGAAGTGCATAATCCGGGTTCGTGCCAACCGTTTCCGACAGTTATCCTAAGATCACTTTTTGGCAGACGAGACCTTACCTTTTTTGGTGGTCGGTTTTGATGCGGTTTCTTTTATCTTGATTCCCTTTTCTTTAAGAAAAAGCAAGACAGGATTTGGTCTTCTTGCGGTTTTTTTAGGAAAATTGGTGAGCTTTCTGAGTTCACTCACTATCTTTGATACCTGAAATTTACTGATACCAAGCTCTGCGGCTATTTCAGCGGAAGTCATGTTAGCATAGTTGTTATATACGTATTCAACGTCTTCCTTGGTGTAAGGTCTGCTTCTTTTGCTCGCCATTTGAAACTCCTTTCATTTTTTGATAGATTTTT
The DNA here is from genome assembly GCA_027023445.1 of Deltaproteobacteria bacterium. Taxonomy (GTDB): domain Bacteria; phylum Desulfobacterota; class Dissulfuribacteria; order Dissulfuribacterales; family JALVPX01; genus JALVVK01. The sequence goes on from JALVVK010000109.1 coordinate 24,202, forward strand.
ATATATAGAATTTATAATTTGTGGGTTCAGGGATTAAAGCAGGATATGAGATATAAATCCTGCCTTATAACTTATGGATACGCTTGTTTAATCAGGCTACGTCAATGAAGACAGATTATTTCCCTGTTATGAACTATCAATAATAGTTAGTGGATGCAATAAGAGATAAAGTATTTTCAAAATCTATTATCAGAAAGCGATTATCCTAACTTGCAGTATAATTTTATCTATTTACCGATAGGGAGATATGATGTCAAGATCAAATCTGGAAAAATTTTTATAGAACGTTTTGGTCAAAAATCCATATATTGATAATCGGACAATTATCCGAAATTCAGTCTCAGGTTTGTACCAGTACCAGACAGGAAGGGTTCAGTCTGTTGAGCGTATCATAATCTATTAAATCATAATGAACGGAGGTTATGGTAATAGACCCTCTTTTCAGATAGACATAGCCAGCATTTTCCTGGCCGCGTAGATTTCCTGTTTCGCCTGCTTGCCAGTAATATCTGTTACTCTGCGGATCTGTTGTTCTTTAGAAAAGCTCGAGGAAGCGGGATGTTTCCTGTAAAGCCGTTGGTATGGGCAAACAGAAATCAGGATCTATATGGGCATCAATCGAGATTGTCTGCGACCTTATATTGAGGATAGCGGCTTATTCATGTCTTTAGTCGTACATCGGCATTGCCCTGTTTTTTTTCTTTTCTTCTGCGCTCCTTTTCCTCATAAAAAACTATGCAGGCGCTTCTGAAGGGACAGTAATCCTTTGGATGGATACACCCCCGATCCATGTCGATCGGTTTGTTGTCTTTTTGACAAAAGCCTTGTTTTTTCATATGTCCTCCATAGAGGCAGTTTTGCCGGTTTTATCAGAAAAGGCCCTGTGAGTGGATTTCCACGGTTTTGGGGTCTGCTAATTCGTTTACAGATAAAATGGGGTTGAACTGTCCGGGGATTTCCTGTTATGTCTTTTCTTGTCTTAAAAGTCAAGGAGGTATGTTATGGAGCAGGCTAAGATTGTTGTGGTTGGCGCGGGTCCGGCGGGGATAGCTACAGCCGTTGAGGCAAAAGAGGCGGGTATCGCCCCTGTGGTTCTATTTGAGAAAAGAGATCATGCCTGTGACACCATAGTCAGCCTTTATCATAAAGGGAAACGGGTTGATCCTGTTTTCAGAAAGATAAAGCTTGAGCCGGTTGGTAGGCTTTCTTTTGAGACTGAAACCAGGGAGCAGTTTCTTGAACGCATGGATAAGGTTATCAAGGATTATAACCTTGATATCCGGTATTCCAGCGATGTCAGGAAGATAGTCATCGGTCCGGAGTCGTTCAGGGTGGTCGCTACCTCTGGCTTTGAGATGGAGGCGCCAATAGTAGTGATTTCCATAGGGGTTTTCGGTAAACCGGTAAAGCCGAATTATCCAATACCAAAAGAGGTTCGCGACCGCGTTTTTTTCAGTATGCCCCAAGATCCGGTAAAGGGTAAAAAGATCCTGGTGGTGGGCGGCGGAGACAGCGCTGCGGAAACCGTCTGTTTTCTGTCGGAAAATAACGATGTTACCCTTTCATACAGACGTCCTGAGTTTTTCCGGCTTAATCCCATTAATACCCGTGAGCTGGAGAAACGTACAAGTTGCGGCAAGGTGCAACTCAAGATGGCTACGGATATTTCCGCCCTGGATAAGCAGGGAGAAAAGGTTCTGGTTCATCTTAATGACGGTCAGACACTTTCCTTTGACGCTGTATTTTACTGCCTGGGAGGTTCCACGCCAAGGGCCTTTTTGGAAAGCCTTGGGGTAAAATTTAAGGATAACAGGCCCGTTACGAACGAATTTGGAGAGACAAACATACCACGTCTTTTTCTTGCTGGAGATATTCTGCGTGGCAAGGGCAGCATAATGGCCGCATTCAATTCGGGTAAAATGGTTGTCGACGGGATAATGAAACACTACAAGGAGCTTGTAAAAGGTTAACCGAACATGATTCAAGCTCTATCTGCCGGCTGAACAGATACGTCTGCCGTTTATCTGTAACCGGTCCCTCTAAAAATTATTTTCATTAAAGTTAAGTCAATTTTCACATTGTCCGATAAGCATAATGTTTGACGGTAGTTTTGTATCTCACCGTTGTTTTTTGGGCGCCAGGAACGGGGCGGCCATTAAATTTTTGCCTGGAGGCAACTGTGGCCACAAAAAACAGAACCCGGGATCTGAGGAAGGCGGAACGCCTCACAGGTTCTTTTGAGGTTACTTTTTCCGACGGTAAGCACTTTTACACGGAATTCTTGCAGGATATAAGCACCGGAGGCGCTCAGATAGAATCAAGAAGGGCATTGGAACCAGGGACAGAGATTACTCTTGCGTTGTCTTCTGAACCTCCTGTAAAACTTAAGGGAATCGTTCGATGGGTCCGGCGAGTGGGCCTTAAGTATCGTATGGGGGTACAGTTCAGAAAGGTGGACCCCAAACAGGAGGCGGCAATCAGGGAGATCATACAATCCCTGTTCTGGAATACCTACCGGAGATAGCCATTGTCCTTTCTTCTGAAAAAGGGCCAGGCCACAGACACGCAGACCAGTCCCACACCCCAAAGAAAGAATTCGGTCCAGTCAAGGCCCGGTTCCAACATTGAGATGGCCGGGTTCTGTGGATTGTAATACACATCCACTTGGCTTCCTGAAGGATATCGACTCAAAAGCTTCCTGATTCTACTTTCCGACCCAAAACAGGGCCAACCCGCGTTTAACCGGTGCCCCTCGTAAACCTTATTTTTAACCAGATAAAGGTAATCTATGTAAAAACAAAGACGGGCTATTCTTATCCTCTGCCGGGTTTCCAGTTGCTTTACACCGGATGATATGATCCTGCCCTTTGCTGTGGGCCAGGATCGGGCATTTAAGGCCTCTGTGGCCTTGGTGGTTCCCATGGCCAGGCACCACAGCCCCAGGAGCAGAAACACAAGAAAAAACAGCCTGGTACCGCTCAAAGCTATTTCTTCTCCCCTAATATCAGGCCCTCAGGCAGACTTTCTCCAAAGGCCTGGACCTTCTCAGAGCCTGCTATTGGCACAAAGGCCCTGAGAGGTTCTGTTTTGGCGTGAGGCATGCCCATGGTCTCAAGATATGTGGCAAGTTCCTCCCTTGCCCGTGCGGCAATATCCCTGGCCCTGTCAGCGGTTACCCTGGCCATGGATATGGCCGCGGCCGATACCATGCCCGGTCTTCGCCACTCGGTCCGCCTTATCTGCTCAAGCCACATGGCGACCCTGCCCGGCGGCACCACCCGGTCTGCCGGCCCGTAAAGCGGCTGCCTTGCCCCGATCCTCGAAAGTGTCCATATCGCCCATGGATGCTGCTGTTTGCACGCTATTTTGAGGATTTCATCGCCAAGTTCAATCTTTTTCCCCACATCCAGCCGTTCCATGTTGGCCACACAAAGCCATATCTCCCGGCGCTCTTCACCGGTTACCTTGGGAGGTTTAACCTTCCTGCGCCTTTTACCCTTCATGCTTTGAGGCAGAAGAATCCCGGAAACCGTGGAAAAAAACTGGTTCTGCTGCCCGGTGCCGAGGCCGCCCGCCACCCGGCGCCAGAATATCCACCATTGCAGCCTGGTCCCCTGATCCCTTGCGAAAGTCAGCCCTTCAAAGAAAAGGGGCCATATCTTCTTGATCCTCCACGGATCATTGACCTCTCCAAGGCCCGGTCTCATGCAAAAACCCAGAAGGTTAAACCACCTGGATTCCATTTGAGGCGTCCTGCCCCTGACCGCCTTATACTTCAGGAGTTCCTCGGCGATGGATCTCAGCATGGGAACCGGCCAGAGCTCCTTCTCAAGACCGGTTGCCCGGGCCAGAAGCCTTGGCAATTCCTCAGGGCTCACCGCCTCACCTTCCGGATCCTTTTTGAAACACCGGCTGACCAGGTCCATGGCTGCCGCAATGGCCTGCCTGTCGTCCTCGGTAAGGCCCTTTTCAGGCTCCGCTTTTTTACCGGAAGCAGGCGCCACCCTTACCCCTTCCAGGAAGGTTTTCTCCTGTGATTT
>JALVVK010000110.1 GCA_027023445.1 Deltaproteobacteria bacterium
TGCCTGGCAATGGAACAGAAGGAACAGTTGCCCACACAGCCCCGCACAATGGTCACAGAGTGCCTTATCATCTTCTGGGCAGGAACCTGCCCGAAAGACGGGTGAGCCATCCTTGTAAAGGGCAATTCATAGACCCGGTCCAGTTCCCGTGGGGTCAAGGGACGCGCCGGCCTGTTCTGCACCACCCACATGGCCTGCTGCCTCTGGGCAAGGGGTCTTTCCGACATGGCCCTGGCATGCCTGTCTGCCGTAAGCTCCGCGTCAAGGAAGAGGGAAACGTCATTCTTTATTTCGTGCCAGGACGGCAACTTTACCGCTGTATCGGCAAAATTACGCGAACCGAGATCATTGTCAGTCAGGCGCTCGCATGTGCCCGGGATGTCATGAAGCCCCCTGCCCTCTTCAAGGCGCCGCGCGATTTCAAGGGAGGCAAGCTCCCCCATGCCATAGACCAGTATGTCCGCCTTTGCGTCGGTCAGCACCGAACCGCGAAGCCGCTCCTGCTGGTAATCATAATGAACAAACCTTCTGAGCGAGGCCTCGATACCGCCAAGCACTATGGGCACATCTCCCCAGGCCTGCCGGATGAGCTGGCAGTAGCGGATTGTTGCCCTGTCCGGCCGCCTTCTGTGTCTTTTTCCTCTGCCTGAAGGGAAATAGGGATCGCCGCCCGGGGAATAGGCATCGGTGTGCCTTACCCTGGCGTTGCCCGTGTAATTGGCCACTATGGAATCGAGATTACCGGCAGATACCCCGAAAAATAGCCTGGGCCGGCCAAAGACGGTAAACGGGGAGGAGTCGTGATGTCCCGGCTGGGCCAAGACCGCCACCCGGTAACCATGGGCCTCAAGCCACCTGCCGATAAGGGCCACGCCAAAGGCCGGGTGATCCACATAGGCATCACCCGTTACGAGAACTATGTCCACATAGTCCCATCCAAGGTCTGCCATGTCACGGGATGTGGCGGGTAGAAACCGGCTGCCCGGGCTCACAGGCCCTCCAGGGGACAGGCAGGGCATCTCGGAGATCGCCTCGCGCACAGTTCCTTGCCGAGCCTGACAATAAGCGCGTGATATTCATTATAGAGCCTGACATCCCGAGGAAGATAATCCATGAACATGTCCCGCACTTGGTCGTAATCCGCCTCTTCATCTATGAGGTCATGCCGAATGAGCATGCGCATGGTATATGCATCCACCACAAACGAGGGTCTTTCAAAGGCGTAAAGAAGCATGCTGTCCGCCGTCTCGGGACCAATACCCTTAACCGAGAGAAGGAGGGTTCGCAGAACATCAGTTTTAACGTCAAATATGGATTCCAACTTACCGTCAAAATGTTCAAAAAGCATACTGATGAATGCCTTCAACCTGCCCGCCTTGAGGTTGTAGTATCCGGCGGGCCTTATCCGGGCGGCGAGATTTTCCAGCGGGATTTCATTCAGCGCTACCGGACTGAGAAGCCCATGTTTTTTCAGGTTGGAAATGGCCTTTTCAACGTTTTTCCAGTTGGTGTTCTGGGTAAGGATAGCACCCACGCACACCTCAAAGGGTGTGTCTCCCGGCCACCAGTGTTGGGGGCCGAAGGCACTGAAAAGGCGTTCATAAATATCCAGAAGCTGTCTTGATACGGGATGATCCGGGATGCCTTCCCGGTTAACCGGCCGCAAATTCAATGTCGAGTCTATTCTCCCCCTGCGTTTATAAGCTTTTCCGTGTTTCTTAGATCTCTCTTGAGTTCCCTTGTCAAGAGGGAGGAGACCGGATAGGCCAGGTTAAGCTCCCTTGCGAGGGCCGGATGCAACCTCCAGGCTGCGGGTTCACCCTCTGAATACCCGGCAAGATTCGCAAGGATATCACTTAATGCAACCAGGCCAACATGCATCTTTACATGGATTGGTATTTCATGCCAATTGGAAAAACACGCGTGGTGATGGTACGCGATGGTGGTACATATCTTTTCCGGAAGGCTCCAGTACGTACTGAGCAGGTATCCCACACGGCAGTGATTGATGCCATACTGTTTCATCTCTGAAAACAGAATGTGTTCCGGCGCAGTCCCGCCGGTTCTTCCTGACTCCCCGGGTTCGGCCTCCATTTTGAGAGGGCTGAGGCCCCTCAGCATTATTTTGCCCACATCATGCATCAACGCGCACGTCATAACGGTCGGCGCGATCGGACCATACCTGTAACCGAGTTTCAGCAGGACATGCTTGGCACAGGTAGATGCGGCCGCGGCATGGAGCCACAGGGTTCTCATTGTAACAGGATCAACCCTGGCAAGGGGCTGCATGCTTCTCGCAGTCAGCATCTGGTTCACCAGCAGCCAGGTCTGGTTGAAGCCGAGATACACAATGGCCTGGTGCAGGGAGTTGACCTTGCCCCTTCCCAGACCGGCGGAGTTGGCTACCCGGAGTATCCTGGCCGACAGGACCGGATCTGTCTCAACTGCCTCTGCTATTTTTTTTGCCGGAACATCAGGGTCACGAAGCAGGCCGGAGAGTTCGAGCACCGCGCTTGGAAGCTCGGTGGCCTGGCGGATGAGGTCAATAAATATTGCATCAATTTTTGTGGGGCCGCTCTCAGGACTTGGCGCCTCCTGATCCAGGCATTCAAAAAGCCCCGGCGTTCTCTCCCGCGACGTATCTACTACCAGTCCTGTCCCCTGGATCTGTTCTACGGTTTTTTTTTTGCTTTTTTAACACGGGAAGCCCCCCCTGACTTTCTACCGCTTGTTTTTTTGCCGGAATTAATGAGCAGCAACAGAAATATCAATATGACAGTCAGGGCCAGGCAGCCGAGAATACACAGGATAGTCCATAAATCCGAGGACAAGGATCAGTCTCCCCTTATGAAAAAGATGTATATCCAGCAACCAACCACTCCAAGGCAGATGCCGGCAAAGATTCCTATGCTTTCAAGGCTGACATCCGTATTGTTCTGCGGCATGGCATAGGCAACCGCCACCCACAGCGCAAACAATCCTGCCAGAACAGCCAGGGTCCTTATCATTCTGAAAAATAACAATCCCAATATTACCAGCAGGGCGCATCCCGCCACGTAGGGATTGGTGGCAACGGTGACCGGATCCACTCCCTTGAGATGGGACAGTATGGCATCGGTGGTGAGGTTTTCCAACAGGATCTGCCAGTCCATGTAATCGCGCACCTCCTTTAATATCGTATCGGGAAGACGTAACTTTTACCTAAACTTTCATGCTAAGTGGTGCTTCGCACCCCTGAGCATGAAAGTTGGCTCATGGCTCATGGCTCATAGGTGATAGTCACAAAAAATCACCTTGTTTCTTAAACCATGAGCTATGAGCTATTTTCACGGTAATTTTCATACAAAAACATCTGAAAGTAGAAAGCTCAAAATCGGAAGCTCATGGTTGATAGGTCATGGCTCATAGGAAGCCCTGCGGGATGGCCCTGAAATGTTGGGTTTCGCTTCGCTCTGCCCTACCTACAGGCTACGAGCTGCTGTTCCTGCGTCTCGAACGAAGACGGCGTGAGAATGGGAACATTTTGTTTTTTATCCATGTATGTCCGTCCATGGCTGATAAGGAGAAAAATCTTGGCCCGTATCCATAATGGACTATAATTAGCCATGCATTACGCCCAGCTTATTCAAATCATGGTGGCCCTGGTGCTTGTTGTGGGCGCTCCTTCTGCCGGTCCCCTGCCCTCGTGGCATACCGGTGAAATATTCGCGGCCTTTGTACTGGTCGCCTTCATGTGGTTTCTGCTGGTTTCAGTGGCCATTAAAAAAACCAGATCATCCTGGGAAATGGCTATCATGGTCGAACGTCTTCAATGGGCGTCGCTCATCCCCCTGTCGATTGATCTGTATTTTCTCGATATAAAGGCCCTTGCCCTGAATGCGCTGCCTTTTTCCAGATTCCCGACACTGATAGAGCTGGCAGGCATAGCTCTCTACATTTTCTATCTCATAATAACATGGTCCACGGTCCACATTGTCCGCAAAAGGCGCGGTTACGCGCATCTTACCTTATCCTCTGAGCTTTCATATCAGCTCAGGATGATTCTGCCTGCCCTTGCGCCGTACTTTGTGCTGGCCTTTACGCAGGACCTGCTGAGACTGCTCCCCTTTGCGCCCCTGAAACGGATCATGGAAACCATATGGTTCCAGGTCGGCTTTTTTTGCCTGTTTGTCATGGTAATGATATTTTTTGTTCCTCCCCTTATCGTCCGCTCCTGGTCCTGTAAGCCAATGCCTTCAGGCCCCCTCCGCAGCCGGATAGAAAATTTTTTCAGAAAAGCAAACGTCAGATTCGCAGATATTCTGCTGTGGCCCCTGAGAGGTGGAACCACCTGTACCGCCGCGGTTCTTGGTATATTCCCCAGATGGAGATATGTGCTTATTACCCCATGTCTTATTGAAAGCCTCTCTCTTCCCGAGATTGAAGCCGTCCTTGCCCATGAGGCGTCTCATATACGCCACCGTCATCTTCTCTGGTATGTTTTTTTCGTGGGCGCATACAGCGCCATACTGTACCGGATCCTTGACCCGCTATGGGTATGGTGCCTGTCCCATCCCATGATGCTGGATCTGTTGACCAGCCTGCGAAACAGTCCGCCTGTGCTTCAATCACTTTTAACCGTTACCCCCCTTGCCCTGCTTGTCATACTCTATTTCCGTTTTCTCATGGGATACTTCATGAGACACTTTGAGCGCCAGGCGGATCTGGGGGTGTTCAACGTGCATGGCCACCCCTGGCACCTTATACAGGCCCTTGAAAAGGTGGCCCTGCTGTCCGGTGATATCAGGGACCTGCCAAGCTGGCACCACTTCAGCATAAAGGAACGGGTGGACTTTCTCAGTGAAGCCGCCCGAAATCCCGCTGTGGTGAAGAGGCAGGAACTTGATCTGTTCAGGAAAAAGCTGGCCTTCATCCTGGTATCGGTTTTCCTGGTTTGCCTTCCCTGGTTTCTCCCGGTGGCCTCCTGGGAGGCCAGGGCAAGAAACAACTTTACAATGACCTATATAGATCAGGTCCTGAGTCGCGGTGAACGTCAGCCTGAGGTCTACCTGTTCCTTGGGAATTTCCTTATGGACAAAAAGGAATACGCAAGGGCTGAGGAGGCCTATAAGACCGCGCTGAAGCTTTCACCGGACGACCCTGAACTTCTGAACGGTCTGGCCTGGCTTTACGCCACGGCGAAGGATCCCAGGTTCCTGAGGCCAAGAGAGGCGTTGCTTTTAGCCACAAAGGCTGTATCCATGAAACCGGCACCCCATATTTTAGACACACTTGCCGAAAGTCAGTTTATAAACGGCTATGTTAAACAGGCAATACGTACTGAAAAGGAGGCCCTGAAAAAGGCCAAGAACATGAAGGATTACTATGAAAAACAACTTGCCAGATTTCAGAAAAAATTGCCTGGCGCCTCATTCGGCCCAGCCCCGCCTTCCTGACAGGCACTTTTGTTGCATAGCTTTTTATCCGTAATATACGCCTTCCGGATTCAGTCGGCATGACACAGGAAGCTGTTGAATTTTCATTATTTCAGGCGTAAAAATATCAAACCGACAGAGATAGCCTGACAAGAGGGGAGGATTATTTTATGGACATTATCCGGGTGAAGACACATTCACGTACAGAACTTCTTGATATTACAGGAGAAATACAGGAAGCAATAAATAAAAAAGGGCTGACAGACGGGGCTGTCATCGCATATGTGCCCCACACCACTGCGGGAATCATTGTAAACGAGGGGGCTGACCCCGCGGTAAAAAGAGATATTCTGGCCGTTTTAAACATGGTAATACCGGACAATTTCGACTACAGGCACATGGAGGGAAATTCCCCGGCCCATATAAAATCTTCCCTTACGGGTTCATCCGTGCAGGTCATTGTCACATCCGGCAAACTTGCTATGGGTACATGGCAGAGGATATTTTTCTGTGAATTCGACGGACCGAGAAACAGAAAGGTATGGATTCAGACGCTGAAGGAGGCTTAGGCCGGCAAAATGACACATATTGCCAACGAAATAGACTACAGGATATTTGGCAACGAGATGCAGTTTGTGGAAATAGAGCTTGATCCCGGGGAAAGCGCCGTTGCCGAGGCCGGCGCCATGATGTACATGACGGACGGGATATCCATGGAGACGATATTCGGAGACGGCAGTAATTCCAGCCAGTCCGGCGGCATATTTGATAAGCTGATAGGCGCGGGAAAGAGGCTCATTACCGGGGAAAGCCTTTTTTGCACGGTATTCACCCACCAGGGTACGGGAAAGGCCCAGGTAGCCTTTGCCGCTCCGTATCCCGGCAAGATCATCCCTCTTGACCTTATGGATTATGACGGCCAGATTATCTGCCAGAAAGATGCCTTCCTCTGTGCCGCAAGGGGTGTATCCATAGATGTTGCCTTTCAGAAAAAGATTGGTGCCGCCCTGTTCGGCGGTGAAGGCTTTATCATGCAGAGGCTTGTAGGGGACGGGTTGGTTTTTGTCCACGCTGGAGGAACCCTGATTCAGAAAAAACTCGCCGCGGGAGAACGTCTTCGGATCGATACCGGCTGCCTTGTTGCCATAACTCAGACAATATCATACGATATTGAATTCGTGGGAAATGTTAAGTCCGCCATCTTCGGGGGAGAGGGTTTTTTCTTTGCTACCCTTCAGGGGCCTGGCCACGTATGGCTCCAGTCTCTTCCCTTCTCCAGGCTTGCGGGAAGAATCCTTGAAAATGCCCCTCAAACCACGGGAGGAATGAATACCCAGGGAGAGGATTCGGTCCTGGGCGGGTTAGGCCGACTTTTCCAGGACTGATCCCGGTTTCCAGAATCAGGGAGGATGAATGTCAGTTAACAGAACAAGATTAAAAATAATAACAGGGCTTGCCTTGACGGCAGCCCTTTTTTTGCTCATTCTATCATGCACCGATTTCTACGGTACTTTTTTTGCCAAAAAACACCAGGACCTGGCGCCAGATCCCACTCCTGTCTCAGAGGTAAAGGATGCCCCGTCAGCGTCAGGAGCCGCAAACGGAACAAGTGAATCAGTTCCCCTGGTTTCAAAGGGAAAAGATGTTGACGTTACACGCAAAATTGTTCCGGACAGGGTCATCAACGGGAAAATACGCAACGGGGAAAGCTTTTCTCATGCCCTATTAAGGATGGGTCTTGACTCCACGGTGTCCAGGGCGCTTATCCGCGGTTTTTCAGGCAGGCTGGATTTCAGGCGCTGCCGTCCCGGCGAGGCGTTCTCTGTGGCGCTGGACGCAAATGGCGCCCTGCTTAACGGAACCTACCAGAAAGGCCCGATTGAGATCTACAGCCTGACCCCTGATTCCTCTTCGAATAGTGGTTTTAAGGTATGCAGGGAAAAGGTACAGGTAGAAAGGCGGGTAATGAAGCTCTCCGGCCAGGTTAATTCATCCCTTTTTCTCGCCTTTTCAAAAATTGGTGCGGGACGCCGGATCGCCATGGCTTTCTTTGACATATTCGCATCACAGATAGATTTCAACACGGAAACATGGCCCGGAGATCATTTTGACCTAATATATGAAGAATACAGGAAAGACGGAAAGTTTCTCGGATATGGGAAGATAATCGCCGCAAGATACGAGGGTCACCTGATTGAACACGAGGCCTACTACTTTCATCCTGACGGCCAGGACGTTGGTTCCTATTATGACCCGGAAGGCAGGGAACTTGGAAGCTCATTTCTCCGTTCTCCCCTGCCGGTCTACCGTGTAACCTCCACCTTTACCTCACGCCGCTTCCACCCGATATTAAAGGTGTACAGACCACATTACGGAGTCGATCTGGCGGCCCCCGTGGGCACGCCCGTAAGGGCGGTGGCTGATGGTCGGGTTACCTTTGTTGGCTGGAACGGGGGATTTGGAAGATTTGTAGTGATCAGGCATCCTGGCGGAATCCAGACCTCTTATGGTCACCTGTACAGGTTTGGCAAGGGAATCAGAAAGGGGGTCAGGGTGACCCAAAAACAGATAATTGGCTACGTGGGAGCCTCCGGCCTTGCCACGGGTCCTCATCTTGACTACAGAATCAAGATAAACGGACGCTACGTGAATCCGTTCAGCCTGAAATTCAGGCCCAAATCCACGTTGCGGGGGGCCCAATACAAAAAGTTCAGATCGGTCCGCGGCCGATGGGCGCCTTTTCTGCATCACTATTATCAAAAGGATGAAATACTGGTGGAAACCAAAAAAATAAAGGATTTCCCTGAAGGATGGACAGGTTGAGATTATCCAATATTTTTACGCTGACTTCATTGTTTTATGTGCCTTTCACCGCACTTTTTTTCATAATTTGTCCCGCTTTTTGCCATAATGCCTGCCTTGCCGATAAGGGCGGTATCGCCCCTGTTTTTATTAACCTTTCCCAGCGGCTTATTCACGATGGGCAGGACCCGGCATATATCAGGTCCCTGTTTTCAAGACCGGAGGTCCGGTTTGATCCCAGGGTAATGCCAAGAAAACTCACTCACAAGGAAGCCCTTCTCAATTATGACCGCTTTCTCAATCCGATCCGCATATTCAGGGCGCGGGTTTATCTGCGCAAAAACAAAAAGCTTCTCGATAAAATTCAGTCTGAATACGGTGTGCCCGGGGAAATCAAGGTCGCCATCCTGCTGATAGAAACCGACCTTGGCAGGCATCTTGGCTCAGGATTGGCCTTCAATATCCTGGCCAGCATGGCGGCTGCCACTGATCTTAAAACCGTAAAGCCATTGTTGCCCCCTGATTTCGTCACGCCGCAAAATGCCGCTAACATAGAGAAAAAACTGCGGAAAAAATCCCAATGGGCCTATGGAGAATTAAAGGCGCTGCTTGCCTACTGCAAGCAAAACCATTCAGATCCTCTGAAAATCAGGGGTTCAATATTCGGGGCAATAGGTCTCTGCCAGTTCATGCCTTCAAGCGCCCTTAAATACGGCGTTGATTTTAATCATGACGGACGCGTGGACCTGTTCCAGAAGGCAGATGCCCTGGCGAGCATGGCCAATTATCTGAGGTCCCACGGATGGAAAAACAACCTTGACAGATCAGGCAAGATAAAGGTTCTGTTAAGCTACAACTACAGCCGTCCGTATGCTGATACCGTGCTCAAGGTAGCTCAAAAGCTTACCGCCCGGTAACCGTAATCGGCCCGCAGGCCCCGCAATCCCTGCAGCCCGAAAGCCTGCAGGGACTGGTGGTCAGGCCCTTTTCAGCCCGCCTCCATTCCCTTGCGAGATAGGATTTTCTTACCCTGTGACCCACTATGTCCCAGGGAAGAGCCTCGTCCAGTCCGGGGGGATGGTGCCATGGGCCCGATCGGGTCAGGCCGGCCTCATCAAGGGCCTTTCTCCAGCCTGTTCCCTTCATGGTTACCACCTCCAGAACATCTGCGAGCCTTCTGTCTCCCCTGCTGAGGATCGCTTGAATCCAGGCGCCCCTTGCGGAATCCAGCTTGACTCTCGTGTTGGGAACAGGGCCAAGCATGCGGCTAAGCGCAGATCTCCTGCGTTTTAATACCCGGTTATCAGGAAATTTCGCCCATTGAAAGGGGGTCCATGCCTTGGGCACAAAGGTGCTGACAGACACGGTTATCTCTCCCATCCTGCCCCTTGCCCTTCCCATGGGGCGTATTTCCCTGTGAAGACGCTTTACCAGGTCCCCTATGGCCTCGATGTCATCGTCATGCTCAAAGGGCAGGCCCATCATAAAGTAAAGCTTCAGGTTGGGGATCCCTGCTTCGGCCAGAATTACGGCAGCCTCCACGATTTGATCTTCATCAAGGTTTTTGTTGATTACATCCCTCAGCCTCTGGGAACCCGCTTCAGGCGCGATGGTGGCGACCTTCGCGCCGGACTTCTTTAATATGGCGGCAAACCCGGGGCTTACAGAGTCTGCTCTCAACGAAGAAAAGGAGAGCTTGAGACCGGCATCTATCAATTTTTGGCAAAACGTCTCGGCGTCCCTTCGGCCAAGAACCTCCAGGCCGATCAGTCCTATCCTGTCAGTGTCGTCGCAATGCTTCAGCGCGTTTTCTATGGCCCGTGCAGGCCAAGGCCTGAAAGGGCGATAGACAAAACCCGCGGCGCAGAACCGGCATCCCCTGCTGCATCCCCTTGATGTCTCAATGAGAAAAATATTTGAAAAAACAGATTCCGGCGTGACAAAACAGGAGTGCGGAGCCGTATCCAAGGGCTTGCGCATCAAAGCGGTTTTGACAGGAAACGGGCGTCCTGCTGATCCTTCCCATCCACTGAAATCTCCGGTTTTATTCCAACGGGGCGTATAAAAGGCCGGCACATAGGCTCCGGGGACAGAATCTGCGAAACGGGAAAGACGGCGTCTGCGCGGCGCGGACGTGTCAAGCAAACCAGGGAGCGAGGCCATAAAGGACGCGGCTGCGGCCTCAAAATCTCCAAGCACAAAGGCGTCCGCAAAGGGCGCCACAGGTTCCGGATTGATCGAGGCGGCCACCCCTCCGGCGATAACCATGGGCTGGGAATCGTCCCTGTCCAATGCCCGGAGATCCACCTGGGCACTTATCAGGGCACGGACAAGATTCGTGTAGTCGGATTCAAAGCTCAACGAAAACAGAAGCAGATCAAAATTACCCAGATGACTCCCTGATTCAATGGAGCGTATGTGTCCTTTCAGGGAATCCGGAGACACAAAAAAACGTTCAACCCTGAGATCATCATGCTGGCACAGGGTATGGAATACCGTATGAAAGCCAAGGTTGGCCATGCCTATTCTATATGAGTTGGGAAAGATCAGGGCAACGGTAAAAAACGCAGGGCCTGGAAGGTATATTCTTCCAGGCCCTTTTGAGAGTTGAAACACTCGCCCTGGGAGCGGGAACGCCATGCCAGGGCCTAATCCAGATTTTCGTCGTTGTCGTCTTTTTCCATCTTGGCCAGGTCTTCGAATTTCATGTCTATACCGAGAACCCCGACAATTTCATCCTCTTCGTTATAAATTGGTCCGGAGACAGTAATACACAGGGCACCGGTTATACGAGAGGTGTAGAAATCCGAGACATGAATCTTGCCATCCTTTATGGGGGCTATAAACCATGGCCTGCCTGAAAAATCGCCGTCTATCTGGAAGTTGGCGTACTTGTCCCTGTCCTGAAGATGTGTGATATTCTGTGTTATCTTGTTGCCCTCGGAATTAACCACGTACAGGAACTGGATAAACGGATTGTCCTCGAGAGTTTTCTTAAGCAGGGGTTCAATGGAATCAGGATTCATGGACCTGATTTCCGGCAACTCTACAAGGCGATTTACAAGATGATATGCCAGGTCATGTGCCCTTGTCTTCAACTTATCAAATTCAGACGTGAACAATTCAGGCAGATATCGCCTGGCAAGGGCCTCCATTTCCTCCTGGGACATGGATGTCACCCTGCCCTGTTCGTATTGTTCCATGACCTTCTTATAAATACGCATTACTCCGGGATGTCTTTTATCCACCTTTTCATCCGGAGCAGTAAGGCCAACAGTGGTATTAACCCAGTGAGCTATGCCCGCCGTGCCGGATTTGTCCGATATAATAACCGAGATGGGCCGCCCCAGTATCTTCTCCGTGTTGAAGATGTTGTAGATTTCCTCGTTTTTGAGCAGGCCGTCAACGTGAATCCCGGCGCTGGTGGCATTAAAATCAGAACCAACAAGGGGATAATTACTGGGGATGGTGACCCCTAATTCCCTTTCAAAATACCTGGCCATTTCCGTTATTGCCCTGGTATCAATTCCATCATCCGTGCCCCTAAGGGCCATACGTTCGATCAAAACGGCTTCTATGGGGGTGTTCCCTGTCCTCTCACCAAATCCGAGGAGGCTGCCATTAATGGCCTCACAGCCGTATAGCCATGAAGTAGTGGCATTTATGACTACCTTGTGAAAATCATTATGGCCATGCCATTCAAGCAATTCACCCGGAACACCCGCCTCGTCAATCATGGCCCTGACAATCTTGGGAACACTCCTGGGCAGTGCCGCTCCGGGATAGGGGACGCCATAGCCCATGGTGTCGCACAGGCGAATCTTTACGTCTATGCCGCTTTCCTCCCTGAGCTTCATAAGCTCAATGGCAAAGGGAACACAAAAACCGAATATGTCGGCCCTTGTAATATCCTCGAAGTGGCACCTGGGCCTTATCCCCAGATCCAGCGCAGCCTTGACAATGGAAAGATAGCTCTCCATGGCCTGCGCCCTGGTTTTTTTCAGTTTGAGGAAAATGTGGTAATCAGAGGCGGAGGTCAGGATGCCGGTTTCCCTGAGCCCCATATCCCTGACAAGCTTGAGATCCTCGGCCTTGGCCCTGATCCAGCCGGTGATCTGGGGATATTCATATCCCTTTTCAAGGCATACTTCCACGGCCTTTTTATCCTTGGCCGTGTAAAGGAAGAATTCGGACTGACGGATTACACCCTTTGGACCTCCGAGCCGATGCAGAAAGTCAAAAATCGTGGAGATCTGTTCCACTGTGTAGGGAGGTCTTGCCTGTTGTCCATCTCTGAAGGTGGTATCCGTAATCAGCATCTCCCTGCAGGGGGAAACAGGAAGGATTTTATGGTCAAAATCAATGCGACAGACCTCATCGTAGGGGAAAATTTCCCTCATGAGATTGGGTTCGGTTATATCCTGAAGCCTGTATTTCCAATGAGCCGTATGCTCATGATCAAGTAATCTGCGGTTCGGATTCCACTTAGCCATATGTACTCCTGTTCCTTAAGTTTGTTTCCAGTAACTCATTAATTAATTCTTATTTTGTCCATCCTGGCTTGAGGTAAAGTTCCGCGAGCTGGGTCATGTTGACCCGGGCAGGGGCCCTGGCCAGCAGGCATTGGGCCTTCTGGGTCTTGGGAAATGCTATGACATCCCTGATAGTATTTCTGCCCGACATAAGCATTACAAGCCTGTCAAGTCCAAAGGCTATACCACCGTGAGGAGGTGCGCCATAGGTCAGCGCATCCAGTAGAAAACCGAATTTTTCCCTGGCCTCGTCTTCATCTATTTTCAACGCGCTGAAAACCCTTTCCTGAAGCTGGGGGGTATGGATACGTATGCTTCCGCCGCCTATTTCCACCCCGTTCAGGACAAGATCGTATGCCCTGGACCTTACTGCCCCGGGATCACTGTCAAGCATATGCAGATCTTCTTCCATGGGCGCAGTGAAGGGATGATGCACTGCCACATACCTTCCCTGGTCCTCGTCATATTCAAGAAGGGGAAAATCCGTGACCCAGACAAAATTGAATTTGTTTTCCGGTATGAGCCCTCTCTGTCTTGCCAGCTCAAGTCTTACTTCCCCGAGTACCCTGTGGACCACGGTTTTCTGATCCGCCCCGAAGAAAAGTATGTCTCCGGGAGCCGCATTAAGAATACTCTCTATCTGCGAACGTTCTTCCTCACTGAAGAATTTTGCAATGGGCGACTGCCATGAGCCGTCTTCCTTTATCTTGACCCAGGCAAGACCCTTTGCCCCGTGTCCAACGGCAAATTCCGTAAGATCATCCAGTTCTTTTCTGGACATTCCTGCCATATCCCTGCCGTTTATGGCCTTGACCACACCTCCCGAACTGACGGCGCTGCTGAAGACCTTGAGCGAACAGCCTGAAGCAATACGCGAAATATCAACGATCTCCAGGCCGAACCTGGTATCAGGACGATCCGTGCCAAAACGCTCCATGGCCTCCTGGTAGGTGAGCCTGTCAAAGGGAACCTCAAGGGATATGTCCAGAACATCTTTAAACAGATGCTGTATCAACCCTTCAATCAGCGAAATAATATCCTGCTCCTCAATAAAGGAAAGCTCCATATCAAGCTGGGTAAATTCCGGCTGCCGGTCCGCCCGAAGATCCTCGTCCCTGAAACATTTTACAATCTGGTAGTACCGTTCAATCCCTGCGACCATCAATATCTGCTTGTAAAGCTGGGGGGACTGGGGCAGGGCATAAAATCTGCCGGGATTTACCCTGCTTGGGACCAGATAGTCCCTGGCGCCTTCAGGCGTGCTCCTGGTAAGAACAGGTGTTTCTATTTCCAGGAAATCCAGGTTGTTGAGATAAGACCTGATGTCCTGGCATACCCTGTGCCTCAACGTCAGCCCCTCCAGCATGGAGGGCCTTCTGAGATCCAGAAAACGGTATTTCAGCCTGAGCGATTCGTCCACGTCCGTTTCTTCATCCAGGGGGAAAGGCGGGGTTTTGGCAGTATTTAATATCCTCAGTTCCGTGCATGCCACCTCAATCATGCCGGTCTTGATCCTGGTGTTCTCCATGCCCTCGGGACGCCGCCTGACAGTTCCCCTTACGGCTATAACGTACTCGCTTCGGAGATTATGCGCCTTTTTGTGTGTCTCCGATTCAACCTCAGGGGCGAAAACCACCTGTGTAATACCCTTCCTGTCCCTCAGGTCTACGAATATCACCCCTCCATGATCCCTGCGCCTGAGAACCCACCCCATGAGAACCACCTCATGGCCCAGAGACGCCTCCGTAAGGCTATAGCAATCATGGGTCCTTTTCAGGCCCTTAAGTGAATCCATTTATTCATCACCTCTATTCAGAATATTTTCCACCCTGGATATGACATCATCCATTGGTATCGCAATCTGTTCCTTTGTCTTCATGTCCCTGAGGATGAGTTCTTCCCTGTCCAGTTCATCTTCTCCAACGATCAAAACGTAACCGGCGCCCAGCCGGTTGGCCTCTTTCATCTGGGCCTTGAGACTTTTTTCTTCATAAGACATCTGAACCACAAATCCCATGCGCCTCCAGTCCCTGATCCAGGGCATAACCTCATCTCTTGCCTCACGCCCTAACGCCGCGACGAAAATATCAGTGGTCATGCGGGATGAAGGACTGTCAAGCAAGAGAAGCAGACGCTCCATGCCGATAGCCATACCGACCCCTGGGATATCAGGGCCACCAAGGGACCTGACCAACCCGTCGTACCTTCCGCCGGCAGCCACGGTATTCTGGGCTCCGAGACCGGAGGCAAGAATCTCAAATGTTGTCCTTACATAATAGTCAAGCCCCCTCACGAGATATGGATTTATCACAAAGGGGATCTCAACACTTTCCAGGACGTCGAGAACCTTTCCAAAATGATCGCTACAACCCGGACAAAGATGGTGCTTTATAAGCGGAGCCCTTGCCATTACCTCCCTGCACCGCTGATTTTTACAGTCAAAAATCCTGAGAGGATTTGTTCTGCTGCGCCTTTGACAATCAGGGCAGAGATCCGGTGATACCTGTTCAAGATAAAGATTGAGGTCCTTTCTGTGTTCCTTTCTGCACGCAGGACATCCCAGGGAGTTTACCTCAAGCCTGAGATCCTGGGCGCCAAGCTCATGGAGTACGTCCCATGCCATCCATATGACCTCGCCGTCGGAAAGGGGGGAATCTGTCCCGAGAAGCTCCACGTTTATCTGGTGAAACTGCCGCAGCCTGCCCTTCTGGGGCCTTTCGTGGCGGAACATGGGGCCCATGGTAAACAGTTTAAGGGTCCCTGATTCCGCGTACAGTTTATGCTCTATGGCGGCCCTGATCACACCTGCCGTTGCCTCAGGTCTCAATGTCAGGGAATCACCGTTCCTGTCTGGAAATGTATACATTTCCTTTTCAACAATATCCGTGTGTTCGCCTATGCCCCTGACAAAAACGTCGGTCTTCTCCAGCACGGGCGTCCTTATCTCCCTGAGACCAAAGGATTCGAACACGTCCCGCGCGACATCCTCCACCGCCCTCCAATTCTCAGACTGACCTGGCAATATGTCCTTAAAACCACGTACAGCTTTTACAGCCACTTTGATATCCTCACCGTGAACATTTTTGTGAAAGGCCCTGACAGATACGGATGGATCCATGCCCGGCACCGTGGTATTGACAATGCGATTCTCGCAATCCAGTACCTGGACAGCAAATGCCGCGCATTCAACATGAAAAGGCCTTCACCTGAGATCTGATGGGGTATTTTTAATCGACAACGCCCTTCAATTCAAGGTAAAAGATAAAACAGAGGTCATCCCCAGTTTTTGTGAGTAATGAGCATTTACACCATAATCCCGGTGCGGGCAATGGGTACTGGCATTCCCCTCTAAGAACCTTCCGGGGATTTATACCGGATTATTTTTCCATCAAAGGTTCTGAAAAAGGCCTCGCCCGCATCAATGTCTATTAACTGCGAGGGGACTACCATGGCTTTCCCGCCCCCCTCAGGAAGATCCACAACAAAATTCGGCATACATAATCCACCCATGGTTCCCCATAGTGCCTGTATGATATGAACCCCTTTTGAAAGATGCGTTCTGAAATGGTCCGTGCCCCTGACCGCATCGCAGTGAAAGAGATAATAGGGACGCACTGAAATACGCTGAAGCCCCTGACACAATTCCCTGATGGTTTCCACCGAATCGTTTATACCCTTTAAAAGCACGGCTTGATTTGATACGGGAATCCCCGCCATGCATAGCAGTTCACAGGCACGGCTTGCCTCAGGGGTTATCTCGCAGGGATGATTAAAATGGGTGTTTACCCACAGCGGACGGTACGATGAAAGCATACGGCACAGCCTTTCAGTAATCCGCATGGGAAGGGTTACAGGCAGCCGGGTTCCAATGCGGATAACCTCTACATGGCGGATGTTTCTCAGCGCTTCAAGCTGGCGGGCGAGCGTCTCAAGTGTGTTCATCAGGGGATCACCACCTGACAGTATTACCTCCCTTATTCCCTTTGTTCCCCGTATATAATCCAGCATCTTACGGAAGTCAGGGCCGGTCTCAGGACATGAGCCACGCCATGTTCGTTTCCTGTTACAATGCCTGCAGCGCACGGCGCAGGTCTGCGACACCATACATAGCGCCCTGTCAGGGTATCTGTGTATCAGACCGGGAACCGGCATGTAGTTCCGCTCCATGAGGGGATCGTCAACCGACCCTGAAAGTGAAAAATCGATTTCCTGTTTAGCCGGTAGAAATTGCTTTGCCACGGGATGCCCCGGTCCTGATGCCAGGCTGGCATAATACGGCGTGACGCGCATGGGATATATTCTGGCAACAGACTCCATTTCCACGATATCATCCCGGGTGAACCAGCCCATGAACAGGAGATCAGACGGCGACCTGAAAGAGTTTGCAGTCTGCCACCTCCAATCATTCCAGTGTTCCGGGCGAACCTCTTGCCGCAGATTTTTTTCTTTTTCGCTGTGTTCTGTTTTTTTTATTTGCCTTGTAGTCTTCATGCCCGCATGTTAAATCGCAAAGCGTGGACGGTAAACCCGGACCCGGAGCTATTTTCATGGTAAGGGGCTTGAAAAATCATATAATTTGGTACAAACTTAGTCAGTTTTGAACAGGGCACCTAAAACCACATTGGAAATTCATCTTGATTTGTTGAAATACTGAGAGCGGACTACCCTCTACCTCATCCAAAGATCCAGGGAGCCAGGAGGATACAATCGAATGAACAAAATAAAAATAGCGATCGCAGGGCTTGGAAACTGCGCAAGTTCTCTCATCCAGGGAATCCATTATTATAAAAACAAAAGTGAGGAAGAGTCCATAGGACTAATGCACTGGAACCTTGGAGGTTACCATCCCTTTGATATCCAGGTTGTTGCCGCCTTTGACATAGACAGGCGAAAGGTAGGAAAAGACATATCCGAGGCCATTTTCGCCCTGCCGAACTGCACAAAATTTTTCTGCCATGACATACCGGCCACAGGGGTCAAGGTCAGAATGGGCAGGGTGTTAGACGGATTTTCTCCGCACATGAAAAATTATGATGAGAAATATACCTTTGTTCTCTCGGATGAGCCGGAACCTGACAAACAGGCCATTGTGGACGAATTAAAGGCCTCTGGAGCAGAAATTCTTGTCAATTATCTTCCTGTAGGCTCTGAGCAGGGTGTCCGTTTTTACGCGGAATGTGCCCTTGAGGCAGGCATTGCCTTTATCAACTGCATGCCAGTATTCATTGCAAGCGATCCGGAATGGGCCGGACGTTTCAAGGAAAAAGGCGTGCCCATAATAGGTGATGATATAAAATCCCAGTTAGGGGCCACCATTACACATCGCACACTGACCGACCTGTTCCATAAACGCGGAGTAAAACTTGAACGGACATATCAGCTGAATACAGGAGGCAACACGGATTTTCTTAATATGCTGAACAGAAACCGCCTGATGTCCAAAAAACTTTCAAAGACCGAGGCGGTCCAGGCGGTAGCCGCGCATCGACTTGAGGACGAAAACATACATGTCGGGCCAAGTGACTATGTCCCGTGGCAGAAGGACAACAAGGTGTGTTTTATCCGCATGGAGGGCAAACTTTTTGGAGATGTTTCCATGAACCTGGAACTGAGGCTCTCTGTGGAAGACTCTCCCAACTCCGCAGGTGTCGTAATAGACGCCATACGCTGTTGCAAGCTGGCACTCCAGAGGGGGACGGGAGGACCGCTTTATTCCCCTTCCGCTTACCTGATGAAACACCCCCCCAGGCAATATACCGATGACGAGGCGTTCATGTTGACAGAGGCCTTCATTAAAGGAGACCAGAAAACATAGCATCGTCGTCCGGTATCAACCAAACTTTTAAAAACGAGATATCAACATGTACCGACGATCCCCTGAAAAAGGGTCGGACATCAAAATAAGCCTGCCATATGGCAACCAGGAACTCGAAAGATACTGGTCCATATTTTCCCGCATAAATTCAGGTATTGCCGTATACCAGCCAGTGGATCACGGCCGGGATTTCATTATCAGAGACATGAACCGGGCGCAGGAAAAGATAGAGGGCCTTTCACGGAAAACCGTATGCGGAAAAAGGCTTACCGAGGTCATTCCTGGCATTCGGAACATCGGGCTGCTGGACGTTCTCCGCCGGGTATGGGAAACCGGCAAACCAGAAGTGTTTTCCACCAGTATTTACCAGGGAGGAAAGCTGTCCGGGGCAAGGGAACATCAGGTCTTCAAACTGCCCAATGGTGAACTTGCGGTCGTGCACGAAGATGTTGGCCCCCTGATCCAGGAAATCAGGCAGGCCCAAAAGACAGAGGAACATATCCGGGCGATCTTCAGGGCTGCGGATAAGATAGCGTTTGTCATAACCGATCTCGGAGCGGACATCAGGATACAGGAGTTCAGCCCCGGTGCGGAAAAGATATTCGGATATACCAGGGATCAGGTATTGGGCAAGCCTCTGTCCATTTTACACCTGCCCAATTACGCGGAAAGGATTCCGGACATTCTGTCATCCATGGGGTCAGGAGAAGGGGTTTCAGAAGAATGCACCCTGTCAAGAAGTACAGGGGATTCCTTTCCCGCGCTTCTGTCTGCCTATCCCATTCTTAATGTGGATGGAGACATCACAGGCGCGCTGTGGGCGGCCGTGGACCTGACCAATATCAGGATGGCGGAAACCGCTCTCAGGGCCAGTGAGGAACGTTTTCGCACATACTTTGAAAACGCCGTTGTGGGCATGGCCATGCTGGATCCGGAGGGAAACTTTATCAAGGTTAATGGTGCCCTGTGCTCCATACTGGGATATTCCGCCGAATCTCTTCTGAACATGTCCATATGGAATATCATTGTGGCAGAGGATCTTCCCTGCGCGGAAGAAAAAATGAAGGCCGTACTGAACCGGGAGGTGGATTTCGTTCAGTTTGAAAACCGGTACAAACATCAGAATGGGCACATGGTATGGTGCCTCATGAACTGTTCACTGATAAGGGATCCAGTGGGCAGACCCAGCTACCTGATAGCACAGCTAATTGATATTACAAAACGCGTAGAAGCAGTACAGGCCCTTAAAAATTCACACGAACGCTTCACCACGGTGATGGACAGTATTGAGGCCTGTGTCTATGTGCTGGACCTTAATTCCCATGAAATCCTTTTTGCAAACAGGAAGACATCCGAGACCTTTGGACCATGGACGGGCAAAAAATGCTACGAGGTGTTCCAGAACGGACAGACATCGGTTTGCGGCAACTGCACGCATGAGAAACTCATAAAACCGGATGGGAGTCCTTCGGGGGTACACGTATGCGAATTTCGCAACACGCTTAACAAGCAATGGTACGAACTTCGTATACAGGCTATACGCTGGGTTGACGGCAGACTGGCCCGCATGGTCATTGCCACGGACATAACAGACAGGAAAAACGAGGAAGATGAACGCCGCGGATTTGAGCAGCGTATTCACCAGGCCCAGCGCCTGGAGAGTCTTGGGGTCCTGGCCGGAGGCATTGCCCATGATTTTAACAACCTGCTGATGGGAATCCTCGGACACGCGGATATGGCACTCATGAAGCTTCCCCCGGAATCCCCTGCCAGGTCAAGTGTGCAGAAGATAGAGATGGCCGCCCTAAGGGCCGCTGAATTAACCAACCAGATGCTTGCCTACTCAGGAAAGGGCCGGTTTATAATAGAGTCCCTGGACCTTTCAAAAATAGTGGAGGAGATGGGGCATCTCCTTGAGACCGTGATCTCAAAAAAGGCGGTGCTTAAATATAACTTTACAAGAAACCTTCCTCCCATCCAGGGAGATGCCGCGCAAATCCGTCAGGTGATCATGAACCTGATCACCAACTCATCTGACGCCATAGGGGAAAACAGCGGGATAATAACCATCTCCACAGGTGTAATGGAAGCGGATCATGCCTATCTTTCCGAGACCTACCTGGATGACGACCTTGTCAGCGGCTATTACGTATATATTGAGGTGTCGGATACAGGGTGCGGAATGGATGAAGAGACCAGGTCCAGGATCTTCGATCCCTTTTTCAGCACAAAATTTTCAGGACGCGGGCTTGGACTTGCGGCCGTACTGGGAATAATTCGGGGACACAGGGGGGCAATAAAGGTCTACAGTGAACCCGGACGAGGCACAACCTTTAAAATTCTCTTTCCATGTGACAAGACGGAGTCCCTTAACAGACCACATGGATGTGATGAAGAATCCGCCACAGGCCTGATGTTTGAACAGAAAAAAACCGTGCTTGTGGTCGATGATGATGAAACCGTCCGGACAGTGGTAAAGATGATGCTGGAGGAGGCAGGCTTCCGGGTCATCACAGCCGTTGACGGAGTAAAGGCCCTGGATCTGTTTCGCGAGCAGGGCAACGTCATTGATCTGGTCCTTCTGGATATGACCATGCCTCACATGAACGGTGAGGAAACCTTCAGAGAACTCAGGCGCATTGATCCCCATGTAAGAGTGATACTTTCAAGCGGCTACAACGAGCAGGATGCCACTGACCGGTTCGCAGGAAAGGGCCTGGCCGGTTTTATCCAGAAACCTTTCAGATCCGCCATGCTGATGAAAAAGATAAAAGAGGCCCTGCAGGACTGACTTTTCAGGCGGAGTATCGCCGTTTCTACGCCGGGAGGCATGCTAATCACGCCCTCCCCTGCCTGAGGACCATTCAGGTTGCAAAAATAATCCAAATAGGTTAAAAAAATATTCTGACCCGGATTTCCGCTAACTGGAAACAGTTCTGCTTGTACATCTATCTTCCAGCCGGTATTCATTCATTTTCAATCTGCCGGATCGCCGGAAAGAGAGCCATAGGAAGGCCTGAAACAGGCGATAAGCATCTGAAGCCTGAAGAGTGGATACATAAGGATTACAGCGCACGCATATCATCAGCCTGATAGAAATTCCGGGATCACGATATATGATAAACAGAATAAATGCATACTAAAACGCATTTTTTGATTAGCCATGTTGTTATATCTTTCTGAATTTAATAAAAAATCGTTCGCCACAATTTATAATTCACCATTTATCATTTAGCATTTTCATGCCTTGGGGTGCGAAGCACCACTTGGCATGAAAGTTTGGGTGAAAAGGAGTTTGAGCATGACTAAAAAGATAAAACGGGTCCTGGTGGCCAACCGGGGTGTACCGGCCGTAAGGATAATGCATACCTGCTGTGACAGAGGCATATCAACTATTGCCGTGTACAGCACCCCTGACAGGCTGTCCCACCACGTGCATACGGCCTCCTATTCCATTCACATTGGCGAGGCGCCACCTGCGGAATCCTATCTGAATACAGAAAAGATTATAAAGGCTGCCCACAAGATGAATGCCGACGCGATACATCCGGGCTGGGGATTTCTTGCGGAGAACAGCCAGTTCGCTCAGATGGTAATGGATGCCGGACTCACCTGGATAGGCCCGTCGCCAAATGTTCTCAGCCTCATGGGGGACAAGATAAGGGCCAAAAAGCTGGCCATCATGGCCAATGTCCCGACCATCCCCGGCATCAGCGATGTCACCAGCGTAAAACAGATAAAAAAATGGATGAAGGACGAGGATGTCTGCTATCCCATAATGATCAAGGCCTCGGCAGGTGGCGGCGGAAAGGGCATGGTCAAGGTGGAAGATGACGGTGATCTGCCCCAGGCGCTGGAAAAGGCCAGATCCGAGGCCAGAAAAGCCTTTGGTGACGACAAGCTCCTCGCGGAAAAGTACATAGAACGGGGCCGTCATATCGAGGTACAGGTTGTGGCGGACACGCATGGAAACGTATTTCACCTGTATGAAAGGGAATGTACCCTTCAAAGACGCCACCAGAAGATAATAGAAGAGGCCCCTTCTCCATCCCTCAACCACGACCTGCGCCAGGAAATCTGCTACACGGCCGTGCGGCTCATGAGGGAGATCGGCTATACCTCTGCCGGCACAGTTGAGTTCATCTTTGATTCCTCCACGCAGAAATTTTACTTCCTTGAGGTAAACACCAGGCTTCAGGTGGAACACGGGATCACAGAGCTTATCACGGGCATAGACATAGTGGGGCTCATGATAGATGTGGCGGAAGGCAAAAAATTTGAATTTTCACAGGACGACATAAGGCCCAACCGCTGGGCGCTGGAGGTAAGGATAAACGCCGAAGATCCCAGGACATTCAGTCCCTCCTTTGGCACCATCACGAGGCTTCAGATACCACAGGGCCCTGGCGTAAGAGTCGCCCAGGGGGTCTATGAAGGTGAAGACATTCCTCCATACTATGACTCTCTCCTCATGCTTCTCATCGCATCAGGTGAAGACAGACCGCATGCTATCCGGGTCATGGACAGAACGCTTAGCCGAAATTTCCGCGTGGAGGGGGTCAAAACCCTTGCTCCGCTTCTCCTCAGCATTATACGGCATGAAAAATTCAAAAAAGGCGAGTTTTCCACCCGCTTTATCGAAAACCATATGGATGAACTGGTTTCCATGTTCAAGGATAAAGACAGCCAGGATGAGGTACTGAAAATCGCCAAGTATGTCGCGGAAATCTCTGCGCTTGGATCACAGGAGTGGATGTAATGGACACCAGGAACAGGAAAAAAGACAGCGGAACGGAAAAGGGAAAGGCGCTGATCAGGCCCGGGATGACGCCAAGGGAAATCGTCAGCAGGCTGCGCTCCCTGGACGGCATAATGATAACCAGTACCGGCATGAGGGATGCCGGCCAGTCGGACTACAAAAACCGCCACAGGATCTACGACCTTGCCACGCTGGCTCCCTGCTACGAGGAAATGAATCTCTTCAGCTCAGAGTGCCACGGCGGCGCGCGCTGGCACGTGGGAGTGATGAACCGCAGGGAGACCCCCTTTGAGGAAATTGAGCTGCTCAGGAAACTCATGCCCAGCGTCATGCTGCAAACCCTTATAAGGGAGACAAACCTGTGGGGATATCGGCCTTACCCTAAAAATGTCATCGAATACGTGGTGGCCAACGTGGACATAGATGTATGGCGCTGTTTCTCCTTCCTGAACGATATAAGAAACATGCGAGCCGTGGCCGAGGTGGTGATGAAAAGGGGACGCCTGTTCCAGCCTGCCATCTCCTTCACGCAGGCCGACTGGACTACCAACGAATACTATCTCAGCGTGGTTAACGACATAGTGGATCTTTGCGCCGGCACGGATGAAATCGTTCTCTGCATAAAGGATATGGCAGGGGTGGGAAGTCCAAAACGGATCAAAAGCCTAATTGATGCCATAAAACAGAAATACCCGGATCTGGTTGTCCAGTACCACAGGCACGCCACCGACGGACTTGCCATGCCGGCCCTTCTGGCAGCGGCAGAGGCCGGAGCCGGGATACTGGATGCCCAGGAGGACTCTCTTACAAGATTCTACGGCCAGGCACCTATCCTCGGGCTCCACGCCTACCTTGAAGAAAGCGGCATAAAAGTCCATCTTAACCGGGAAGCCGCGGAAACAGCTGTACAAAAGGTACGCGACTGGATCGGCCACTACGAGTGGGCGGAATCCCCTTTCAAGGGCTTTGACCACCAGGTGACCAGACACAAGATGCCTGGCGGCGCCTTTCCAAGTTCCTTTGAACAGGCGGAGAAGGGCGGTTTTTTGCATCTGATGCCGGCTATCCTCAAGGTCATGTCCCTGTATAACAAAATCGTCAGGTATTTTGACGTGACTCCAGGCTCGCAGATTACCTGGGTCACCTGCAGCGGGATCGTGAACAAATATGAAAAGGAACGTGGCAGCACCGGGGTCCGGCACATAATAGACCTGCTGACCCGGTTCGTGGAGAAAAAACAACAGGACTTTAACGCCATGACCAAAAAGGAGCAGGAAGAACTCCTGGAGCTTTTCCGCAATGCGCCGGGAGATTTCAAGAATCTTCTGCTCGGAGGCTATGGCAGGCTGCCCATGGGCTGGCCGGATGAATGGGTCTACAGAAGTGCCTTCGGGGAAGAGTGGGAAGAAAAAATCAAATCCAGGAACGAGCTTTCACCCCTGGACACCCTGAAACCCGACGACATGGACAGGATTCGGAAAGACCTGGACGACATCCTTGGCAGGAAGGCCACAGAGGAGGAATTCATCCTCTATCTTATGCATCCCAAGGACGCCGTATCCCTGATAGAATTCAGGGAAAAATACGGAGATGCCCCACTGGTGCTGCCCACCAACGTGTGGCGCGAGGGCCTGAAAAATCCCGGAGACAAGGTGGAATTCTGCCACCTTGGCATGCCCTACTGCATTGAAATCGTTTCCATCGGGGCCGAACATGAAGGCGTCATCCACGTAGTTATGAAGGTGAACAACAAAACCAGAGTATATAAAGTAGAGACCCCAAGGGCCAGGAAGGTGGAAATCCGTATGGCGTCCGGACCTAACCAGATCGGCGCCCCCATAAACGGTAATGTCTGGCGAATCGGCAATCCGGACAGGGGTTCTGTCAAGGAGGGAGACATTGTCCACAAGGGTGAAGAAATAGCCAACCTCGAGGCCATGAAAATGGAAAACGCCATCCTCGCCCCCTTTGACGCCCAGATAGAAGAGATAGCTGTGAAGCTGAACGAATCGGTGGAGGAAGGTCAGCTCCTGTTTGTTCTTAAGGAACTCAAATAGTATTGATAGCCATGCCACCTGATTCCCCAAAAGACCGTTTCTTCACCGGACGGTCTTTTCTTTTTGTGGAGCATACACCCTCAACCAACACCCTGGTTATGGAAGACCTGAAGCTCCTTGGCAGCCCCGGGCTTGTGGTATATGCCGGCCGCCAGGAAGCGGGCCGGGGGCGCATGGGAAGGAGATGGCATTCAGGGATTGAGGGAAATCTCTATGCCTCCCTTGTTATTCATCCTCGGCTTCCAATCGCTCTTATCCCTGCCATGACCATCCTCACAGGCCTTGCTGTATTCGACACACTGAACGGGTACAGGCTGGACGGGCTTTCCATAAAGTGGCCAAACGACATATTAATCCACGACAGAAAGGTCTGCGGCATCCTTTGTGAGTCCAGGGCCATGAATAACGGCAGGTATGCTGTGGTCGCGGGGGTGGGAATCAACGTAAAGGGCCGCCCGGAAGAATTCCCCGAACAGATACGCCACAGGGCGACAACACTGGAGGCTGAAGGGGTAAAGACAGACCGTGAAAAAATTCTTGAAAGCCTTGTGACACATCTTGACATAATACTCATCCAGGCACACAGAGAAGGACCTGAAAGGATATTTAGGAGATGGGAAAGGGCCTCAAGCTCCCTTGGAAGGACTGTCACCTTTGAAATGGACGGCCGTCCGGCCCGGGGCAGGATCCGCGGACTGGATAACAGGGGAAGGCTTCTTGTAACACTTCCAGACGGGAAAACGCATCCTGTGGTTACCGGGGAAGTCTTTTATGAAAAATTACCTGAAAATCAACGGGCCACGCAGCCATGTGGTGGCCAATGACATAGCCGTTGAACAAACCCTTCCCGGATTTGACTTAGATCAATTCATCACCATGTCATCTGTGCTCTAATCAGAAAAAACTCCAAAGGACTCCATATAACTCACAGGAGTAATACATGAAAATTCTCAGAAAGATTATTGAGATAGATGAAAATCTCTGCGATGGTTGCGGCCAGTGCATTCCTGCGTGCGAGGAAGGCGCCATTGAAATCATAAACGGCAAGGCCCGTCTCATCGCGGAAAAATATTGTGATGGCCTTGGCGCATGTCTGGGAAACTGTCCCAATGGGGCGTTGAAAATTGTAGAACGTGAAGCAGATGATTTCGATGAAGCACTGGTTGAAAAACACATCAAAAGCAAAGGCAGCAAAGCCGGTCAGGGAAACACCTCCTCTGCGCGAACTGCTCCAGGATGCCCTTCCAGTCGGCCTATTATACTTCAACAGGTAACAGGCCGCGATGATGCCAACAATCCTGTTACGCGGGAATCAAGGAAATCATCCCTTGGCCACTGGCCAATTCAGATACGGCTGATCTCGCCCGAGACCCCGTTCCTTAAAAATTCACATCTGCTCATAACCGCTGATTGCGCAACAGTGGCCTATCCTGATTTTCATTCGCGACTCGTATGCGGCAGGGTCGTCATGATGGGCTGTCCCAAGTTTGATGACCAGCAGGCCTATGTGGAAAAATTTACCATGATCCTTAAAAAGAACGACATTCGCAACATTACATGTGTATTCATGGAAGTTCCATGCTGCGCGGCCATGCCACGGATCCTGGAGAAGGCGCTCAACGCGTCAGGGAAAAACATCCCTGTACAAAACTATATTGTCAGTCCCGATGGACGCTGCTTAGTAAAAGAAGGGAAATAATAAAACGCCTTTTAAGAACCGGTTAACCAGTTTAAGTGAGGGAACACGCCATTTTGGCTGCACATTAAATGCGGGCATACCAGGCCTGTTCCCCCCTGGGTTATAATCTCTCCCCCTCCTCGGATAAGCACCTCAGGCGCTCTGCGTCCAGTATTTGGATATGCCGCCCATCAGAGTGAATAATGCCTTGTTTGTTCATTTTTGTAAAAATCCTGGAAACGGTTTCAGGAATGGTGCCTAAAAGGCTCGCAAGCTGTGACTTGGAGATGTCCAGTTCAAAAAAACTCCGGCCCCCATTACGCTCCCGCAAATAAAGCAGATAGGCGGCCAGCCTGCCAGGGACCTCTTTCAGGGACAGGTCCTCAACAAGATGGGTAAATTTGCGAAGGCGCATTGACAGGATGGCCAACATGTTAAGGGAAAGGGTCGGATGGCGTTTCAACAGATCAACAAAGGCATCCCTGGGGAAAAAGAAGATTCTGGTATCGTTCACGCACTGGGCATGGGCAGGGAAACGCCAACCCTCAAAAATCGCAACCTCCCCAAAGGGTTCGCCAGGGCCAAAAAAGTGAAGGATCTGTTCCTTGCCTTCAAAAGACAGTTTAAAGATCTTCACCCTTCCCGAAACCACTACGTAAAAACCTGTTCCCTTATCACCTTCAGAAAAAACTATCTCTCCCCGCCTGAAATGCTGGTCAATAGCAATAGAGGCCAACTGTTCCATATTATGGCTTGGCAGGTTTTTAAAAATAGGCATGCTTTTTATGTGAACGACAATATCTGACGATATCATGATTATATCAAGCCATGGGTTTTTAATTTCCTGATTTTATGCCTGATGATACTTTTCACCCGCATTTTATCCGGATCACGCTTTTCATAAGATTCACCAGGAAACTGCCAATGCGTCAACGCTGTGATCTGGTTGACATATTTTTATCACGACAGACATGTGGCGGCAAAGTCTTCGGGTAAAAAAACAGGATCCTTGACATAGATCAATGAGTTTCTGCCGGTTCCCTATTAGTCTCGCCGTCAAACTAAGGAGGAAATCCTGTCCATGAAGTGGACCTCTGAAGCAAAAAACGCCTTATCCAGAATACCCTTTTTTGTGAGAAAACGCGTGCGAAGGTACGTGGAAAAAGAAGCTG